>JAIFMP010000156.1 GCA_020048405.1 Hydrogenophaga sp. | reverse complement strand
GCCCAGCCGATGACGCGGTCACGCCACAGCAATGGCAGTGCGTAGTGCCCGCGCACCCGGCGGGCAGCGGGCGTGTAAGCCTCAAACCGATAAGCCCACCCCCACAGCCATTCAAACCGGCGCCGGTCCCACACCACCGGGTCGAACGGGGCCAGCAGGCGCACCTTGGCCGGTGCGCGCCAAATCGGTTGCCTGGGGTCTTCATGTGGCGGCCAGTACCAGTCCACATCGCTGACGCGAGCGTGTGCCAGCCTCGCCTTGGCGCGGGCCAATGTGGTTTTGCGCAGCCCTTGCCACTGCGGTGCGGCATGCCCCAACATGCCCACCAGCTGGCCCAGGCTGGCTGCGGGCAGGGGGGCGTAGAGGTGCACCAGGGCATCGGCCATCGCATCCATGGCCGTTTGCGGGTCAGGTGCTTCGGGCCAAGGCGACGCAACGGCATAACAGCGCGTGCCGCTGTCACGCCCCGCCACATCGAGCAAGCCCCGGTAGTGCAACCCGTCCAGCAGCTCGGTGCTCAAGCGGCTGTTGCCGCCAAACCAGTTGGTTGTCGCCCCCTGCTGCAGCGCGGCATCCACCTCGGCAGGGTGCGCCCGGCCCCGCTGCCGCACCTGCGCCAGCACCTCATGCGCCAAAGCCCAGCGGGCATCGTCCCAAACCTTGATGGCGGTGCGCGGGTGCATCAGCGCACGCAGCTCGGGCACCTGGAACCCGTAGTTGATGAAAAAGTCTTCCTGCAAAGCCAGCGACGGGTACTGCCGCTCCAGATCCCCGGCGCGGTAACCGCGCACCCGGTGCCGCAAGGTCAGGTCCTGCGCCCTGGCTGGCGCCCTCAGCGGATCGGCCTGCACAAAGCCACCCATCTGCTGCACGGCCTGGGCCAGACCGGTGGGCGCAAACAGGCTTCGCGCCACTGCGTAGCGGCGCAAATCATCCAAGCTCACGTTCAGGACGTTGCAACCGCTCAAACCTTACACCCGCGCCAGCACCGGCCCCAGCGCCTTGCCGGTGTGCGTGCCCAACGCCACCACCGCCTCGGGCGGGGCGGCGGCCACGATGCGCCCGCCCTCTGCGCCGCCTTCCGGCCCCAGGTCGATGATCCAGTCGGCCTCGGCCATCACGTCCAGATCGTGCTCGATCACGACCACGCTGTGGCCACCGTCCACCAAGCGGTGAAGCACGCGGATGAGTTTTTCCACATCGGCCATGTGCAGGCCCACGGTGGGTTCGTCCAATACATAGAGCGTGTGCGGGGCTTTCTGGCCCCGGCGGGTGATGTCGTCGCGCACCTTGCTCAGCTCAGTCACCAGCTTGATGGCGTGGGGCTGGGCTGGCCCAGCGTGAGGTAGCCCAAGCCCACGTCTTTCAGCAGTTGCAGCGGGTGGGCTATGGATGGCATGGTGGCGAAGAAGTCCACCGCCTCATCCACCTCCATTTGCAGCACGTCACCAATGCTTTTGCCCTTCCAGGTGACGGCCAGGGTTTCGGGGTTGAAGCGGGCACCGTGGCAGCTTTCGCAGGGCACTTTCACGTCGGGCAAAAAGCTCATTTCAATGGTGCGCACGCCCTGCCCTTCACAACTGGGGCAGCGGCCTTCGCCGGTGTTGAAACTGAAGCGCCCCGGGCCGTAGCCGCGTGCGCGTGCTTCCAGCGTGTCGGCAAACAGCTTGCGGATGGTGTCCCAGAAGCCGATGTAGGTGGCAGGGCAGCTGCGCGGCGTTTTGCCGATGGGTGTCTGGTCCACCTCCAGCACGCGGTCCACGGTTTCGAAGCCGGTAACCGTTTTGCAGCCCACCCAGGTGGGGTAGTGCCCGGCGTCCATGCTGTCTCGGCCCGCTTTGGTACTGCGCTGTGTGACGGCTGCGGCCACGTTGGTCAGCAACACGTCGCGCGCCAGGGTGGATTTGCCCGAACCGCTGACGCCGGTGACCACCACCAGGCGCTGCAGCGGCACCGTCAGATTCACGTTGTGCAGGTTGTGCAGGCTGGCTTGGCCCACACGCAAGGCAGAATTCAATGAAAAATCAGCCCCTACCGCACGTCTGGCTTGCAAAGGATGCTTCATGGCATGTAGCAAATAGCGCCCGGTTTGCGATTCTTCGCATGCCGACAGGTCGGCCACCGTGCCCTGCGCCACCACGCGCCCGCCGCGTTTGCCCGCGCTGGGGCCGATGTCGATGATGTGGTCGGCGCGGCGGATGGTGTCTTCGTCGTGTTCCACCACCACCAGCGTGTTGCCGTGCTGGCGCAACTGGTCCAACGCGCCCAGCAGAATCTGGTTGTCGCGGGCGTGCAGGCCAATGGTGGGCTCGTCCAGCACGTAGCACACACCCTGCAAATTGCTGCCCAACTGCGCCGCCAGCCGGATGCGCTGCGCCTCGCCGCCAGACAGCGTGGGTGCGCCCCGGTCCAGCGTGAGGTAGCCCAGACCCACCTGCTGCAAAAAGCTCAGACGACCCAGGATTTCAGGAATCAGGTCACGGGCAATGTCGGTTTCCCGGGAGGACAGGCCACCAGCTAAAGCGGCCAGTCCATCCACCCAAGCCTGCACCTCTTTCACGCTCTTGGCCGCCACCTCGGCAATCCCCACGCCCGCAAACTTCACAGCCCTGGCCTGCGGGTTGAGCCGCGTACCGTGGCAGGCGGGGCAGGCCTCGTGGCTCAGGTCTTCCACGTCGGGCTCGGCAAAACTTTGCTCGCGGCCCTTGTTGTCATCGTCGCGCACCGAATCATCCAGCTGTTTGCGCTGGTCGCGGCTCAGGTTCACGCCGGTGCCCACGCAGTCGGGGCACCAGCCGTGTTTGCTGTTGTATGAAAACAGGCGCGGGTCCAGTTCGGGGTAGCTGGTGCTGCACACGGGGCAAGCCCGATGCGTGGAAAACACCTCCACACGGCCCACACCGCTGCCCACACCGGCACCCAGGCCGAGTACAGCGTTGGGCGCAGCCTGTGTGCCCGCAGCGTGCGCTGCAAAGGCTGCGTCCAGCCCGTCCAGCGGGCTCAGCACGTGCACCACGCCTTTGCCGTGTTGCAGCGCCAGCTCCAGTTGCTGGCGCAAAAAGCCCTCTGCGTCCGGCCCCACCACCAGGTCGGCCACAGGCAGCTCGATGGTGTGTTCCTTGAACCGGTCGATGCGCGGAAAACCTGTGGTGGGCAAAAACTCGCCATCCACCCGCAGGTGGGTGTGGCCACGCGGGCGGGCCCAGTCGGCCAGTTCGGTGTACACGCCCTTGCGACCCACCACCAACGGGCTCAGCAGCCCGATGTGTTGGCCCCGCCGCGTGCGCATGATCTGCGCCACCATGCTGTCGGGCGACTGGGGTTTGACCGCCGCACCATCGTGCACGCAGTGCTGCGTGCCCAGCTTGACGTACAGCAGCCGCAGGTAGTGCCACACCTCGGTGGTGGTGCCCACCGTGCTTTTGCGCCCGCCCCGGCTCAGTCGCTGCTCGATGGCCACGGTGGGCGGAATGCCGTACACGGCGTCCACCTCCGGGCGGCCAGCGGGCTGGACGATGCTGCGGGCGTAGGCGTTCAAGCTTTCCAGATACCTGCGCTGACCTTCGTTGAACAGAATGTCGAACGCCAGGGTGGATTTGCCCGAACCGCTCACGCCCGAAATGACGTTGAACTGGCCGCGTGGAATGTCCACGCTCAGGCCTTTGAGGTTGTGTTCGCGGGCGTTGACGATGCGAATGCTGTTGTGCTGTTGCGCGGCCACGGGCGCTGCCGTGCTCAGGTACGAGGCCACAGAACCTTCGCGCACCTCGTGCACCGCGTGCTCGCCATCAAAGGCCAGCGCATAGTCCCGCAGCGCCTTGGCGGTATGGCTGGTGGGGTGCAACCGCACCTCCTCAGGCGTGCCCTGTGCCACCACCTGGCCACCGCCCTCGCCGCCTTCCGGCCCCAAGTCGATCAGCCAGTCCGACGCGCGAATCACGTCCAGGTTGTGTTCGATGATCACCAGCGAATGCCCTGCATCCAACAGCCGCCGCAGGGCTCGCATGAGCTTGGCGATGTCGTCAAAGTGCAGGCCGGTGGTGGGCTCATCGAACAAAAACAGCGTGCCTTTTTTCGCCACGGCCTGGCGACTCGCGGTGCTGCTTTTGGCCGCTTCGGCCAGGAACCCCGCCAGCTTCAGGCGCTGTGCCTCGCCGCCCGACAGCGTGGGCACAGGCTGGCCCAGCTTCACATACTCCAGGCCCACATCAACGATGGGTTGCAGGGCGCGGATGACATCGCGGTCGCCACTAAACAACTGGGCGGCTTCGCTGACCGTGAGGTCCAGCACATCGGCCACGTTCATCGACACCATGTCGTGCGCCGTTGACCCGTCTGCCGCTTGCGTCAGCCGCGCGCGTTCGATGCGCACCTCCAGCACCTCTGGGCGGTAGCGCTGGCCGTCGCAATCGGGGCAGCGCAGGTACACGTCGCTCAGGAACTGCATTTCCACATGCTCGAAACCCGAGCCGCCACAGGTGGGGCAACGCCCGTCGCCGCTGTTGAAGCTGAACTTGCTGCCGGTGTAGCCACGCTGCTGCGCCAGTGGGGCCAGCGCAAACAGGGTGCGGATGGCGTCCCACGCGCCCACGTAGCTCACGGGGTTGGAGCGGGCGGTTTTGCCAATGGGCGATTGGTCCACAAAGACCACGTCGGCCAATATGTCGGCCCCCAGCAGGCGGTCGTGTGCGCCGGGCGCGTCGGTGGTTTTGCCAAAGTGGCGCAGCAGCGCCGGGGCCAATATGTCTTGAATGAGCGTGGATTTGCCAGAGCCGCTCACGCCCGTGACGCACACCATGCGCCCCAGCGGGAAGTCCACCGACACGTTTTGCAGGTTGTGCTCGCGTGCGCCTTCCAGAATCAGGCGCGGGGTGGACTCGGCCACCATGCGTTTGAAGCCAAAGCCCACCTGCTTGCGCCCGCCCAGGTACGCACCGGTGAGGGTGTCGGCATGGCGGATGTCGTCTGGCGTGCCGTCGAACACGATCTGCCCGCCACGCTCGCCGGGGCCGGGGCCCATGTCGATCAGGCGGTCGGCGGCCAGCATGACGGCCGGGTCGTGCTCCACCACCACCAGTGTGTTGCCGGCCGTCACCAGGCGGCGCATGGCCTGGTTGATGCGGTCCATGTCGCGCGGGTGCAGGCCGATGCTGGGCTCGTCCAGCACAAACAGGGTGTTGACCAGGCTGGTGCCCAAAGCGGTGGTGAGGTTGATGCGCTGCACCTCGCCGCCGCTGAGGGTGCGGCTTTGGCGGTCGAGCGTGAGGTAGTGCAGACCCACGTCGCACAGGTATTTGAGGCGGGTGTTGATTTCATCGAACAGGAGGTCCAGGGCTCTTGCTTCGCCTTTGGGTTTGGTGTGTGGTGTGTTGGCTTCGCATTGGCTGCCTTGGTGGGTAGCGTGCCGATCGGGTGTGGGGGGCTCCTCATACTGCGAGCAGAAATCGTCACCCCCCACACCCGACCGTCCCGCTGCGCTGCGGGTTGGTGCACCTGCGCCGGGTTCGGACTCCCCTGCGGGCGTGCCCAGGCCCGCGCGGGCAAGGGGTGAGCCGCCCGACAATTTCTGCTCGCAGTATGCGGAGGGCGGCTCACCCCTTGGCGGCGCAGCAAGTGAAGACCCCTCACCCGAACTCGACACAGCGCGCGAAGAAACATCACCCAAAGAAGCCTGCAACGCCTCGAAAAACGACCGCAACCGCGCAATGGGCAACTGCATCAAATCATGCAGCCCCAAACCCGGCAAGGCTTCCAATTGCTCACGGCTCCACTGCACACCCGCTGGCATGAACCGCAACGCAGGTGGCAACACCGCGTCGGCCTGAGCCTTCGTCCCCATGCGCCACAGCAGGCTCTCGGTTTTCAGTCGCGCCCCGTGGCACGACGGGCATACGGTGTAGCTACGGTACTTGGACAGCAGCACCCGGATGTGCATCTTGTAGGCCTTGGTTTCCAGGTATTCAAAGAACCGGGCCACGCCGTACCAAGTCTGGTTCCACTTGCCGTTCCATTTCGGGCTGCCGTCGATCACCCAGCGCTGCTGCTCGGGCGTCAGGTGGCCCCAGGGCGTGTCGCGCGGGATGCCTTCGGTCTCGGCGTGGCGCATCAGGTCGTCCTGGCACTCCTTCCAGGCGGGGGTCTGGATGGGCTTGATGGCCCCGGCGCGCAGGGTGAGTTTGTCGTTGGGGATGACCAGACCGTAGTCCACCCCGATCACCCGGCCAAAGCCCCGGCACGCGTCGCACGCACCCAGGGCCGAGTTGAAGCTGAACAGCGACGGTGTGGGCGTGGCGTAGCGCAGACCGCTTTCGGGGCAATACAGGCTGGCGGAAAAGGCCCACACCTCCGGCTCTGTGACAGACGGGACAGCGGGCTCGGCACCCTCTGCTTCCACAGGCAAGGCGTACACACGCACCTGGCCGTGGCCCCGGCGCAGGCACACCTCCAGCGCTTCCATGGCGCGGGCGTGCTCCACGTTGCCCAGCCGGAAGCGGTCGGCCACCACGTCCAGAATTTTGATGCTTTTTTGGCCTCCGCCGCTTGATGGTATTGACTTTTTAGCTGCTGTTTTTTTGGCTGGCTTTTTCGATGTTTCGGTGTCAGGTGCGGCGTCCACCGCCACCACGCGCTCGGCCTGCACCCGGGTGTAGCCGCTGGCGGCCAGCCAGGTTTCCACGTCCTGGGCCGAGGTGTCGGCGGGCAAACCCACCGGGAAGGTGACCACCAGCCGGGGCTCCACCCCGCCCACGGTGGCGGCAGCCACCCGCTGGCGCAGTTCGGCCAGGATGCTGTCGGCACTGTCTTGCTGCACAGGCTGAGCGGTGACGCGGTCGAACAGGTGGGCACCGCGGGCGAACAGCAACTTCAGGTGGTCGTTCAGCTCGGTCATGGTGCCCACGGTCGAGCGCGAGCTGCGCACGGGGTTGGTCTGGTCGATGGCGATGGCGGGGGGCACACCGTCCACACGGTCCACCGCCGGTTTGTCCATGCGGTCCAGAAACTGGCGGGCGTAGGCGCTGAAGGTCTCCACGTAGCGCCGCTGACCTTCGGCAAACAGGGTGTCGAACACCAGGCTGGACTTGCCCGAGCCGCTGGGGCCGGTGACCACTGTCAGCTCGCCGGTGCGGATGTCCAGGTCCACGCCCTTCAGGTTGTGCTGGCGGGCACCCCGTATGCGGATGAGGCCGTCGTCTGCCGGGGAATGTGGGGAAGAAGCGGAAGGCGTGGAAGACATGGCGGGGGCCCGAGGAAGGAGGCAAACATTCTACGGAGCGCCCACTGGCAAGCAGCCCCAGGGGGTTATGCCATTGGGACAGCTCAAAACCGTGCAAACTCTGAGGTGTGCGAAGCCAAGGCTGTCCTCTGGACAGACCGGGGCCCACCGGTCGAATTGTTCTTTTCGTTGGGAACCACAGCATGCATCCTCACCGTTTGGGCTGGCGCCATGGGCTGGCCGCGTTGGCAATGACCGCGATTGCCACCACGCAGGCCACAGCGCAAATCCGCATCGGCCAACCGTCGGGCTTCACCGGCTCGGTGGCAGCTGGTGTGAAAGAAAACACCGACGGTGCCAGGCTGTACCTGGATGCCGTCAACGCCAAAGGCGGCGTGAATGGACAAAAAATCGAGCTGGTGTCCGTAGACGACCAATTCGACCCCGCCAAAACCCTGGCTCTGGCCACCGAACTGATTGACACACAACGCGTGGTGGCCTTGTTTCTGAACCGGGGCACCCCCCACGCCCAGGCGCTGCTGCCCTTGCTGGCCGAACGCAAAGTGCCCCTGGTGGCCCCCAGCACCGGGGCCATGGTGCTGCACAAACCGGTTAACCCCTGGGTATTCAATGTGCGAGCCACTTATCAGCGCGAAGCCGCCCGGGCGGTGGAACACCTGGCGGGGCTGGGCGTGACGCGCATTGCCGTGCTGCAAACCGACGATTCGTTCGGTGCCGACTCTGCCGCAGGTGCCAATGCCGGGTTTGAAAAAGCGGGGCTGAAACCTCATTGGCTGGAAACCTTCCCGCGCGACAAACCCGATTTCACCGCGCAGGCCGTGGTGTTCATTGGCTCGGCGGGCAACGTGGCAGCGGGCACGCTGGCCATCCGGGCGGCGGGGTCCAGCGCACAGATCGTCACACTGTCGAACAACGCATCCGACGGGTTCATCAAGCAACTGGGCGCGCATGCTCGGGGTGTGGTGGTGACGCAAGTGTTCCCCAACGAACGCTCGGTGGCGCATCCCCTGAGCAAAGAGGCCATGGACCTGGCCAAAGCCAAAAGCCTGCCAGGTGTGTCGCCCGCCATGATGGAAGGTTTTGCAGCAGCCAAGGTGTTGGTAGAGGGCCTGCGCCGCGCCGGGCCCAATCCCACCGGCCCCAAGCTGCGCGATGCGCTCGAAGGGATAGCCAACTTCGATATCGGCGGCATGCGCCTGAGCTACAGCGCCACCGAGCACAGCGGGCTGGACTTTGCCGACCTGTCCATCATCGATGGCAGCGGCAAGTTCCGGAGGTGAGAGACATGTGCGGCGCTGAACTCAAATCTCTACCCGAGGGCGTACAACGCGTGGCCGCCGAGTTGGCCAGGTTGGGACATGACCACACACCCGTCATGCTGGATGACGCCGCTCGCACGGCACAACAAGCGGCCGATGCGCTGGGTGTGGCGCTGGGGCAAATCGCCAAAAGCATCCTCTTCCGGCGCAAGCCCGACGGCGTGGCGGTGCTGGTGGTCACCTCAGGCGACCGCCGGGTGTGCGAAGCCAAGGTGGCCGCACTGGTGTGCACGCCCGGCGAAGGCGGGAGCAAGCTGGGGCGGGCGAATGCCGAGTTTGTAAAGGCCGCCACCGGCTTTTCCATTGGAGGGGTGTCGCCGTTGGCGCATGCCACGCCACCCGTTACGCTGATCGACCGCGATTTGTTCCGCTTTGAGCGCATCTGGGCCGCCGCAGGTCACCCGCACGCGGTGTTTCCCTTGACCCCGCAGAACCTGGCCGACTGGACGGGTGCACCCGTGGCAGATGTGGTTTTGCCTGTGCAGCCACAATCTGTGGCATGACTGTTCCATCCGCTTTCACCGACCCACAGGCCGTGGCCTCGGCCAGCTCCATGCCTTCCAGAGTGAGTCTTGCGACGGCGCGCCGCAGAAACCCGCAGCACAGCGTGCCATCGCCTTGTGTGGGGGTGTGCAAAATGGACGCAGCCCACGGCTGGTGCAGTGGCTGCTTTCGCACGCTGGAAGAAATCGGACTCTGGAGCCGTGCCACAGATGCCACCAAACTGGCTGTGTGGGCCCAGGTGGAGCAGCGGCAGGCCTGAATCGCTACACACACAGACTCCCGCCGCAGTCACATGAAACACATCACCTTCTACTTCGACCCAATCTCGCCGTTTGCGTGGCTGGCTTTCCAGCGCTTGCCCCAGGTGTTGATGGGTGACGACACAGCGCCAGGGTTGAGTTACCAGGTGGCTTACAAGCCCGTGCTGTTTGCAGCGCTGCTGAAGCACCACGGCCAGTTGGGCCCGGCGGAAATTCCGCACAAGCGCGATTGGACCTACCGCCACGTTCAGTGGTTGGGCCACAGCCTCGGTGTGCCGCTTGCCATGCCTGCAGCGCACCCGTTCAACCCCTTGCCCCTGCTGCGACTGGCGCTGGCCTGCGCCACACCAGACGCACCGGGCCAAACCAACCGCTATGTCACCGAACGGGTGTTGCGCCATGTGTGGGAAGGCGGCGCAGAGGCTGTGGCCCCCAAGCGCCTGGCAACCCTGCAGGCCACATTGGCCAGCGACATGGCGCAGCGCGGGCGCGAACTGGCCGACCCGGCCAGCGACGCCATCAAACAGCAACTGCGCGCCAACACCGACGAGGCGCTGGCCGCAGGCGCCTTTGGGGTGCCCACCTGCGTGGTGGATGGCCTGCCCATGCTGCAGGCTTACCTGACGGGTGATGCCTGGTTTGATGGCAAAGGCTGGAACGGCGTGGCCGATGTGCCTGTGGGCACACGCCGATCTTCCTGATGTATTAGGCGGCAGCGCCCTGCTCGTTCAAACCTTCGTGCGGCGCTGCACCACCCCACGCCGTTCGATGGGTGTTGAAAAAATGATGGCCGTGCGGGTTTCGCCCCAACGGTTGATGTCAGACAAAAATCGCTCCAGATCTTGCAAGTCGGTGGCCACCACCAGCATTTGGTAGGAGTCGTTGCCCGCCACATGGTGGCATTCCAGCACCTCGGGAGACTGGGCCAACTTGTCCAGCAGGGCCTGCTTGCCCGGCTGCGGGGCGTTGATGCCGACCATGGCCCGAACGCCGTAGCCCACCGCCAGTGGGTCGATTTGGGCATGAAATCCGCGCACCACCCCCACCTCCTGCAAGCGCCGCAGCCGCTCTACTGTGGCGGGCACCGACAGGCCTGCTGCCTGCGCCAGGGTTTTGAGTGGTGCGCGCGCGTCGGCCTGCAGCGCAGCCATCAGCCGCCAGGCCTTGTCATCCAGTTCCATCGTGATATTCCGTCAATGATTAATTTCACCTGAATTTTGATGGGTAAATGCACCAATGGCCTGAATTTTCAGCTTCATCAGGTGCAAACGAATTTTTATGATGATGGCCATGAACCCTGTCGATGTAACACTGTTCTTCAAGGCCATGCTGGTGGGCCTGTCCATTGCCGCGCCGGTGGGGCCGATTGGTCTGCTGACCATTCAGCGCACCTTGCAACGTGGCATGCCAGCCGGGCTGGCCACAGGCCTGGGCGCAGCTTCTGCCGACGCGGTTTACGGTGCTGTGGGTGCCTTTGGAGTGACCAGCGTGGTGGCCGCTCTGACCAGCGCCCGCCTGCCCTTGTCGGTAGCTGGAGGCGCATTGCTGCTGTGGTTGGCTTGGCAAACCTGGCGCGCGCCGCTGGCAGATCAAGCAGCCCAGGTAGCCGGGAGCGAGGTCAGCCTGTGGGCGCAATTTGCCGGTACGTTTGCGCTGACCTTGTCCAATCCCGCCACCATCCTGTCGTTTGTGGCCATCTTTGCCAGCCTCAGCGCCACGTTCAGCGGTGCAGCGTCGCCCCTGGTGCTGCTGGGTGGGGTGTTTCTGGGTTCCGCACTGTGGTGGCTGTTGCTGGCCACCGGGGTGGCACGACTGCGCCACAGCTTTACCCCGGCCTGGCGGGTTCGAATCAATCGGCTGTCTGCCGGATGTCTGGCGGTGTTTGCGCTTTGGCAGTGGGTGTCACTGGTCTGAGACTCTCACCGAACAGAAATGCTGGTACTGCCCGGCAGCATCCAGTGCGGTGAGTGCGTGCTGGCCTTGCCCCGACAGCGTCAACCGGAAACTTGAAGCGTCCGGGGACGTGGTGCCCACCAGTCGCCCATCGAGCAACCAGTTCACAGTTTCGGTGGTGCCCAGCGCTTGCAACTGCACAATGATGTCGGTTTTGCCCGGTGCGGCCCGCAGCACGCTGCCAGGCTCCAGCCCGCTGATGCGCAGGGTGCGTGCGGGTGTGGCACCCCGGCAAGGCGGCCCCCATGGCAGGCGATCGACATCGCTGCGCTGGGCGGGTTCTATCCAGGGTTGCAGCAGGGTTGGCCAGCGAGCGTAGGTGATGGCTTGAACCCGAGCGGTGTTTGGCGCGGCACAGCCGGGGCGCAGCCGCACAGATTGTCCTCGGAGGGTTGACGGCGTTTGCACCCACGCCGTGTCCAGCAAGCCGGTGGGCTGGAGCCGGTCAGGCAAGGTGGGGGGCGCGGTGCCCCCCAGCGTCCAGGCGGGGCGGCGTTGGCGACAGTGCTCGGGCGGCGTGCCGCTGGCAGCCAGGCCCAGCGGCCAGCAAATGTCCTGCGCACTCACGCTGGCGGGCACGGCGCGAGGAGCGGTGCCGCTGGCCCCTGTGTCCAGCGCTGCCAGCAAGTCTTTCACCAGCGGGGCGGCGGTGTTGGCACCAAAAAAGCCGGGGTTGGGTGTGCCGTCGGGGCGGCCCACCCACACGCCCAGGGTGTAGCGGTCGGTCACGCCGATGGCCCAGGCGTCTCTGAACCCAAAGCTGGTGCCAGTTTTCCAGGCCACTCGGGTGCCGCTGTCTTTGAACGGCGCACCTGGGCGACCGCCGTTTTCCAGAATCTCGCGGACGATGAAGGCCGCGCCTGCGCTCATCAGCCGCGTGTCCACGGTCGGAGCGTCGGGTGTCAGCCGGGGAATGCCTGCCACACCAGCGCGGGCGAGTGCGGTGTACGCGCCCACCAGTTCTTCCAGCGTGGTGCTGCCGCCGCCCAAAATCAGGCTGAGGTTGGGGGTGGCCCCGGCGGGCAAACGCAGCTTCAGCCCCGCATTGCGCAGGTGCGCGGCAAAGCGGGCGGGGCCCAGGCGCTCCAGCAGGTCCACGGCCGGCACGTTGAGCGAACGGTCCAATGCCTCGCTCACGCTCACCGGGCCGCTGAAGCTGGCCTGGAAGTTGCCCGGCGCGTAGCCGCCGAAGTTCTGCGGCGCATCCACCAGCAAGCTTTCGGAATGGATCAACCCCTCATCGAGCGCCATGGCGTACAAAAACGGTTTGAGCGTGGAGCCCGGCGAGCGCACGCCGCGAACCATGTCCACATGCGCGGCGCGCTGGTTGTCCGAAAAATCGGCACTGCCTGCGTAGCCTCGAACAGCGAGGCTGTCGTTTTCCACCACCAGCGTCGCCACGGACACAGCCGGGGGCAGTTGGTTCAAACGGTCCAGCAGCACCTGCTCCAGCCGCATTTGCAATGCGGCGTCCAGTGTGCTGTGCACCACACCTGTGGTGTCTGAAGGGCTGCCCCTGGCCTCTTTGCGCAAGCGTTCGGCAGCCAGCGGGGCCAGCCAGCGGGCCTTGAGTGGCGGGGCAAACACGCGCTCCAGCTTGGCATCGGCCACCATGGCGGCGGGCCACACGCCCAGCGTGGCCATGCGGGTCAGTACCTTGTCGCGGGCCGTCTGCGCAAGCCCTGGCGCACGGTCGGGTCTCAGGCGCGAGGGGCTTTGGGGCAGGGCCACCAGCAACGCGGCCTCGGCATGGCTCAGGTTGGCCGCCGGTTTGCCCAGGTAGGCGCGGCTGGCCATTTCAATGCCCTGCACCTGCCCGCCCATGGGTGCGTGGTTGAGGTACAGCGTGAGGATGTCGCGCTTGCCCAAGTGCCACTCCAACTGAAGGGCACGGGCCATCTGGCGCAGTTTGGTGCCTACGGTGCGGGGCGCAGGGCCGCCCTCGGCGTCACGCGATGGATCGTTCAGCTCCAGGATGCGCGCCACCTGCATGGTCAGTGTGGAGCCGCCCGACACCACCCGCCCGTGCCACGCCCACTGGCCCAGTGCGCGCAGCATGGCCATGGGGTTGATGCCGGGGTGCCAGTCAAACCAGCGGTCTTCGTAGTGGCGCAGTGCCTCCAGGTACAGGGGCGACACGGCCTCCGGTTGAATGGGATGCCGCAGCGCCCCGTCGGTGCTGGCCCAGGTGCGCAGGGGCGTGCCGTCTGCCGCCAGCACCACGAGCGTGCCGGGTGCAGAGGCTCCCTGAAAAGCCGCTGCGGGCAGGGGAAACAGCAGGTCAATGGCTTTCAGCAGGCATAGCAATAAAGCCATGCCAATCAAGCGGTAAAGCCACTTTTTATTTGAAAGGTTGAACATTAAGTTCAACTTGCTGCTCCAAGCTCGCCACCGGCCCATCACAGCGGTAATGCGTCTTGCCAGCCCATCAAATGGCAGTGCTCGCGCTCGTGGCTGTCATGCCCGCCGTACACCAGAATGGACTTTGGGCCTGTGGTGTCACCGGTGATTTTTTGCCACTGCTTCAGCCCATCCGTCCAGTCCGTGGCAAAGGTGCTGCCCGATTTGATTTCGACAGCCTGCAAACCAGCGGGGGTTTCAAAAACCACGTCGATTTCATGCCCTGCACTGTCGCGCCAGAAGTACAGATCTGCAGGCTGGCCTGCGTTGAAGCGCTGCTTGATGATGTCGGCGACCACCCAGGTTTCAAACAAAGCACCGCGCGCTGCGTGTGTGGCGATGGTGGTTTCATCCCGGATGCCCAAGAGCCATGCCATCAGACCCACATCCAAAAAATACAGCTTCGGAGCCTTGATCAAGCGTTTGCCAAAGTTCCGGAAATACGGGGGCAGCCTGGTGACGAGGTAGCTGGCCTCCAGCACCGACAACCAGTCCCGTGCCGTGACTGCGGATATGCCGCAATCAGCCCCCAAGGCCGCCAGATTCAGCAATTGACCAGAACGCGCGGCACACATTCGGACAAAGCGCTGGAATTGCGACAAATCGCGCACGGCAATGATTTGACGCACATCACGCTCCAGGTACGTGGCCACGTAGTTGGGAAACCAGTCATTGGCAGCCAATTTGCGCTGGTAAATGGCAGGGTAAGCGCCATTCAGCAGCAACTGGTCAAGGCTGGCGGGCAGGCAGGCACCGGCTTGCATTTCGGCCAGTGACAACGGGAGCAGTTCCACCCTGCCCACCCGGCCAGCCAGCGACTGGCTCATGCCTGCGATGAGGTCAAACTGGGCCGAGCCAGTCAACACAAACTGCCCCATCAGCATGCGTTCATCGACCAGCCCCTGCAGCCAGGACAACAAGGCCGGGCAGCGTTGCACCTCGTCGAGAATGGCGCCATCGGGAAAGCGGGCCAGAAAGCGCCGAGGGTCTTGCTGGGCAAAGTCCCGCTCATCCGGATTTTCCAGCGACACATAGGGTTTGCCGGGAAAGCTGGCACGGGCCAGCGTCGTTTTGCCAGACTGGCGCGGCCCGGTGATGGCCAGAACTGGAAAGCCTCGGGCCAGGCGTTCTAGGGTACAGCGGGCTTGACGGAGGTACATGATGGTCTTAATTTTATGTAAATCGAAAATTACAACTTCGATTTACAAGAATAACCTGCGGTATCACTTCACCCTTGGGTCCACCACCGTGATGTCTGCCTCAGCCTTCCCTACCCCCCGCACATCGGGCCGGTACATGTCTTCGGCAAACGGGGCGGGCACGGTGAACTTGCCGGGGGTCACCACGCGCAACACGTAGAACAGGTGCAGCGGGCCGTCGCGCAGGTCGGCGGCGGCCACAAAGCGGTCGTCGCGGAACTCGCGGTGCTTGATGCGTGCATCGGCCATGGCCTCGCCCACATTCACGTCACCCACTGTGAAATCGTTGGCTTGCGTACCCTGGCTCAAGTTGAAGTTTTCAACCTCCATACCTGCGGGCACGCGCTCCACCACCATCGCATCTTTGATGCGCTGTTTGGCCTGCACCTTCAGGCGCACCACCACCATGTCGCCAGTTTTGAACTGGCGGCTGGTGATGGCTTTGCCGTCGGGCGTCCACCAGCTGCGCTCCAGTGTGATGCGGTCGTCACGGGGGGCCAGCGGTTTGACTGGGTAACCCTCGGCTGCCACTTCGGCAAACAAGGTGTCTTTTCCGGTGTTGGCCACGGTCACGCCGCGTTTGATGGCGGCAGCGTCAAAGCTGCGTTGTTCGGCCATTTTGCTGCCGAGCGCGGTGGCGGCGGTGCTGCCCGTTTGCAGGCTGGCTGACCAAGGTGCTTCGCTGGTGCCACCGGCTGCGCGTGCGGCCAGGAACAGCGACAGGCGCTCCTGGGTGGACAGGTACTGGCGCTTCTCGAACGTGGCGGCCAAATCGAGCAGCAGGTTTTCGCGCTTGGGGTGTGCCACCTGGTGGCGGTGCAGCAGGGCGTAGGCCAGCGCGTTGTCGCGCAGGGCCGAGCCGTAGTCGCCCAGCCACTCGTCGTACCAGCCTTGGCTGCTGGTGCTCGGGTTGATGCCGTAGGCCAGTTTGAGTGCGTCGTCCAGCGCCACGGTGGCGCGGGCTTCGTCACCCATCAGCTTCAGGGCCAGGCTCAGGTGCACCCCTGCCAGCGGCGAACGGGCGTTGCCGCGCCACTCGTCGTGCAGGGTGCGCAGGGTGGCCAGCGGTGCCTTTTGCGCACGCGCCAGGATGTAGCCCGCGTGAGCCGCCTCGGCCAGGCGCTGGTGCGCCATGCGCAGGCTTTCGGTCACCCGGTAGTCAGCCACGCGGCCTTCTGCGTTGCGCGCCACGTCTTTGGGCGGCCGGGTTTGCAGGCCCGGTGCTTTTTGCAACTGTTCCAGCAGCGACTGCGTGGCGCGTTGCAGCAGGGGTTCGGGCACGGCAAAACCCGCATCGTGTGCGTCTTGCAAAAAGCCGGTGACGTAGGCGCTGAGCCAGCCTTCATAGGGGTTGCTGGCGGCCCACAAACCAAACCCGCCTTGCGGTTGCTGCATGCCCGACAGGCGGCCAAAGGCCACGTCCAGCCGTTTGGCGCGTTCCTCGCGGCTCAGCGGCTTCATGCCATAGGCGGTGGCTCCGGCCTCGTCAATGAACACCAGTGGGTAGGCGCTGCTGGTGGTTTGCTCCAGGCAGCCATAGGGGTACATCAGCAGGCCCTGCACGGCTGAACGCACGTCGATGGGCGGCTTGTTGGACAGCGTCAGGTTCACGCTGGCCGAGCCCGACCAGAACGCGTCGGTCAACGCGGGGTCGAGCTTGAACGCGCCGTCGGGGGCAATGCGCACCTGCCGTGCCTCGCGCACCAGCGGTGTGGCGGGTTGCACCTGCAGCGCGGCCTCACGCACCACCTTCAGCTTGCCAGCGGTGACGGTGAGCTTGATGGGGGCCAGGCCCCACGCGTCCGTGGCCTCTGCCGTGTAGCGCAGTACGGTGCGTTGCTGGTTGGCCAGCTTGACCGGGGCATGCTGACCGGTGATGCGCAGCGGCGCGCCCGATTCAACCCTGACGGTCACCTCCTGCACCTCGCCAGACAGGTTGGTCACGTCCAGCGCGATGGTGGCGCTGTCGCCGGGTGAAATGAAGCGTGGCATGGCCAGCTCGGCCACCAGCGGGGCGGCCACCACCATCTCGGCATCGGCGCTGGCGTAGCTGTCGGGCGTGCTGGCCACGGCCATCAGGCGCAGGGTGCCGTTGAAGTCGGGCAGGTTGAGGGGAATGGTGGCCTCACCCGCGTCGTTCAGCGCCACGGGGCCGCTGAACAGATCGACCAGGCGCACCTTGCGCGGCAGGCTTTGGGTGTCGCGTTTGCCCGCGTCGCCACCGAAGCGTTGGCGGGCGGTGTTGCCGTCCATCTTTTCAATCAGCTTGCCGTAGATGTCCAGCAAGTCGGCGTCGTAGCGGTGCTTGCCAAAAAAGAAGTCGCTGGGGTTGGGCGTGGCATAGCGGGTGATGTTCAAGATGCCCACATCCACCGCCGACAGTGTGACCACGGTCTGCTGACCAGTCATTCCCTTCAGGGGCTGGCCTTTGGCATCGGTCAGCTTCACGGTGACGGGCACCGTTTTTTCGGGCACTGTTTTCGCCGGTGCGTTGATGGCCAGTTTGTATTGCCGCGCCTCACGCGCCAATGGCAGGTGGGCCAGCCCCAGTGCGCGGGCGGGGGTGATGCGGTCGCCCTCGCTGCCGGGGCGGAACACCACGGCGGCCACGTACAGATCGTGCCGGTTCCAGGCGGGGTCCACCGGAATTTCCAGCGTGGTGCCGCTTGCTCGCACTTTCACGCGCTTCTGGTACAGCACGCGGTCGCCTTCCACGGTGACCAGTGCTTCACCATCGTGCGGCGGGGTGAGGGTGATGCGGGCCTTGTCGCCGGGCTTGTAGGGCGCGCCTTCGAGCTTGAGCCCCACGCGGTCGGGGCGGTTGCCCATGTCGTCGGCGTCCTGCGCGTTCCAGCCGGCGTAAAAGCGGTAGCGGGCTGTTTGCTGGGTGGTGGGGTCCAGCACTTCCAGCCGGTAACGGCCATAGGTGACGGGCAGGCTGACGGTGGTGCGGGCGCTGATGTCGAGGCTGCGGGCACGTTGTAGCCGCTGTGCCAGCCGCGCTGGTCGTCGTAGCGCCAGTACCACTGGCGGTCTTCGCGCACCAGTCGCACTTGCAGGCCTTTGGCAGGCACCAGCTTGCCTGAGGTATTGACGCGCACCAGCTCGAACCCGGCCAAGCCTCCTTCCTGGGCCACGTCGCGCTCGAACAGCGGGCGCACGCCCACCAACGTGTCGGCAGGCCACCAGCTGCGCTCCACCGAGCGCACCACGGGCCGCCCGCCCGATTCGAGCAGGCTGAACACGGCGCGCAGCTTCATGGGGGACGAGCGTTCGGCAAATTGCAAGGGCACGCTGATGCTGGCTTTGCCCGCTTCGTCCAGCGTGGATTCGCCGATTTCCTGGCGCTGGCGGGCGGTGTCGTCGGCCACGTCGCCAAAAATGAAACCGGGCCAACTTTGCGGCAGAGCCAGACGCTGGCGCTCGGTGGTTGCGCTGGCTTGCAGTGTGTTGCCTGCCGCCGGTGCGCCGTACAGGTAGTTGCCTTCCACCTGTATGGCCAGTTCGCCACTGCCTGTCAGCACCTGTTCGGGGGCTTTCAGGTCCAGCTTCATGCGCTCGGGCAAAAATTCTTCCACCTGGAAGCTCCAGGCTGCGTCGGGCCGTTTGGCGGCCGGGTCCAGCCGGGCTTCAAGCAGCCAGCGGCCGGTGGGGGCGCTGGCAGGCAGGGTCAGCGCGTGCTGGTAGTAGGCGGTGCCCTGGGCGCTGGGCCGCACGATCTGGGTGGACACGCTTTCGCCGTCGGGCTTTTTCAGCACCAGGGTGATGGGGGTGGCAGTGCCGCCTGGGGTCGCTGGCAATGGTTTTCCATCTGCATCCCGGGCCAGCACCGACACCGTGAACTGCTCCCCCGGACGGTACAGGTCACGCCCGGCGTACACGAACAGCTTCTGGTTGCGAGAGGGGTGGCCGCCTGCGTCGTATTCGGACAGATCCAGCGCCGGGTCGCGCAGCGCAATGACCGTCATTTCCTTGCCTCGGCGTGCCACCACGGCCCGGGCCTTGTCGAGTTTGGCGGTCAGCA
>JAIFMP010000111.1 GCA_020048405.1 Hydrogenophaga sp. | reverse complement strand
TACCGCCATGTCTGGGGCCAGCTGAAAGAATGGGAAGTGACCGTGGGCCACGAGCTGATCGTCTGGGACCGTGGCCAGTCCGCCCGGCTGACACCCTTTGGCGACAAGCTGTTGTGGGCCGAGCGGCTGGCCCAGGCACGCCTGGGGCCACAGATTGAAGCGTTGCGCGCAGAACTGGAACGCGCCATGGCGCAGGTGTTTGATGGCACCACCCAGGTACTGGGCCTGCACGCCAGCCATGACGATGCATTGGCACACCTGCAAGACCTGGCGGTTGCCCAGGCAGGGCTTCACCTGGACATCCAGTTCACCGGCAGTGTGGATGCCATCCGGGCACTCAACGAAGGGCGGTGCCAGCTGGCGGGTTTTCACACACGGCAACAACCGGGTGCGCGCACCCTCACCGCCCGCACATACAAGCCCATGCTCAAGCCCGGGCGGCACAAATTGATCGGTTTTGCATTGCGCAGCATGGGGCTGGTGGTGGCACCGGGCAATCCGCTGCAATTGCACACCCTGGCCCAGGTGGCAGCCACGAAAGCCCGGTGGGTGAACAGGCCGCTGGGCACCGGCACGCGCGTCCTGCTCGACGAGTTGCTGGCAGACGTCGGGCTGGTACCCGGCCAGCTGATGGGCTACGAACACTGTCAACCCTCCCATGCGGCAGCGGCGCAGGCCGTAGCCAACGGCCAGGCCGACGCGGGACTGGTGAGTGAATCGGCGGCCCGCAGTGCGGGTTTGGGTTACGTGCCCCTGGTGCAGGAGCGCTACCAATTGGTGTGCCTGAAATCAGAACTGGATTCGCCCGCAGTGCTGACTTTGCGCTGGGCCCAGGCACTGCTGGGTCTGCCCGGCTACGCCAACGACGAAGGCGGCACCGTCAAACCCATGAACCGCTGCCTGCCCTGGTGGGCGTTCAAGAGCTGAACACTTGCCGGCTTGGGGACACACCCAGAACTCAGGCGGCCATCGCCAGTGGCTGTACTTCGGTGTTGATGGTGCTTGAAAGGGCTGCTGCTGCCACCTTCAAATCGTAGGCTTGTTGCAGGTTCAGCCAAGAGGCCGCATCTCCACCAAAGAACCGGGCCAACCGCAATGCCGTGTCGGGCGTGACCCCACGGCGTTCCAACAAGATGTCGTTGATCCGAGTGGCAGGCACATGCAAGGCTTTGGACAACGCATTGCCACTCATGCCCAGCGGGGCCAAAAACTCTTCTCGCAAAATTTCGCCCGGGTGAATGGGGCGCATGCCATTCTTGGTCATGGTGGGGCTTTCAGTGGTAATCAACAATTTCAACGTCCATCGGACCCAGCGCCGTCCAAACAAAGCACACGCGCCATTGCAGGTTGACACGTATGCTGTGCTTGCCCGCCAAATCTCCCACCAACGCTTCCAAGTGATTGCCTGGGGGCGACTTCAAAAACTCCAGGCTGGTCGCCGAGTCAAGCATTTGCAGTTTGCGTTCCGCTGGCTTCTTGATGGCTGCAAACCGCTTTGATTTGCCCGTCTCATATAGCGCCTGTGTTTCGCTGCATTTGAACGACTGAATCATGCTTTCATTTTAGAACGCTTACCGGCAAACAGCAAACCCATGAACCGCTGCCTGCCCTGGTGGGCGTTCAAGAGCTCACGCTTGCAGCCGACGTTAAAACGCCTCTTTTTCCGCTTCCAGAAACGCCAGGCTGGTGTACTTGCCGATGTTGTCGGCAAAACCCTGCATGGTGGCTGCGCGCGCGGCCACACGGGGGTCTTTCAGCACCAGGTCTTTGGCTTTTTCGAGGGGAATGTCGTTCTTGATGGCATGGACACAGGGCTCCCAAATGCCTTTGAGGAACGTGCCATAGGTTTGCAGAATGTCTTTGCTGGCCACCCCATGGCCAGGCACCCAGAGCTGGTCGCCAGCAGCCTTGGCCAGGGCATCGTAGTACTTGAACGTGCCGGGGTAGGAGCCGTCGTCGATGTTGGCAATGCGGTTGGCCATGGCAATGTCGCCAATCGCAGTGAGCTTGTCCTCCACCACTTCCACACACAGATCAGACGGGGTGTGCGCGTGGCCGTAAAAGTGCATTTTGAGCGTGACGTCGCCGAACCGAAACACGTCACCGTTGTTCACCACCTTGTTGGGCGCGACCACTTTGGTGCCCATGGTGGCCTGGTTGGTCCAGCGCTCCATCAGGCTGCGCCACAGGTTGCCTTCGTGGCCTTTGATTTGTGCGGTGGTGTGCTCCAGCGCATGAATGGGCAGGTTGGCCCCATAGGCCTCAGCGAACGCGTGGTTGCCCAGCCAGTGGTCGCCGTGGTAGTGGCTGTTGAACACGGCCACCACCGGTTTGGGCGTGACCTTTTTGATCATTCGCAGAGCCATCTGGCCGATTTGGAGCGAGGCGCCCGTGTCGAGCATGACCACACCCTGCTGGGTGACCACGAACAGGATGTTGGCCATCATCCCTTTGTTTTCGGAGTTGGGGAAACCGTCCTCCGCGTAAATCATCCACACGTGTTTGGACAGCTGCTGCGGGGGCACGTCTGCCACGGGGGGGCCTTCGATGAAGTCGTGCACCTGTTCGGCAAAGGCCGTCACCTGCGGCAGCGCGTACACACCCGCCCCCAGCACGGCTGACCCGGCGAAACCCGCGATGCCCAAACCACCCGCGCGGGTCAGAAAACGGCGCCGGCCAGCGTCGACGGCTAAAGGCTTGGCAGGTATTGTTGGCATGTGCTTGTCTCCGGAAAAGCGAAATTATGCGCCCATAAGCAATCGCGCATACATCACGTTCAGGCATGAGCCGTGCCGTCGATTTTGAACACGCCCACGATGTCTTTCAGGCGCTGCGCCTGCTCGCGCAGGCTGTCAGAGGCTGCCGACGATTCCTCCACCAGCGCCGCATTTTGCTGCGTCATCTGGTCCAGCGTGCCTATGGCCGAGTTGACATTTTCGATTTCTGCACTTTGCTCGCTGGCAGCCGAGGTGATCTCACCAATGACGTCTGTCACGCGTTGCACGCTGCTGACGATGTCGTTCATGGTGGTGCCTGCTCGGTCAACCAACTCGGTGCCTGCAGCCACGTTGTTGACGCTGGCCTGGATCAAGTCCTTGATTTCGCGCGCTGCCTGCGCGCTGCGCTGTGCCAGGTTGCGCACTTCGCTGGCCACCACCGCAAAGCCTCGCCCATGCTCTCCTGCCCGAGCCGCTTCCACGGCAGCATTCAGCGCCAGGATGTTGGTCTGGAAGGCGATGCCATCGATCACGCCGATGATGTCATTGATGCGGCGTGAACTGGTGTGAATGTCTTGCATGGTGTGCACCACCTCTGCCACCACAGCACCCCCACGACGGGCCACATCAGCCGCGCTGACAGCGAGCTGGTTGGCCGTGGCGGCAGCAGCTGTGCTCTGGCGCAAGGAGTCGGTCAGACCACCCATGCTGCTGGAGGTGGTGACCAGGTTGTTGGCCGTTTCTTCTGTGCGGGACGACAAATCGAGCGTGCCGGTAGCGATCTCCGAACTCGCGGAATGGATGCCCTCCGCAGTGTCGCGCACCTGCGCAATCGAAAGCGACAAGGCCTGGCCCATTTTTTTCAGCGCTGCCATCAACTGCCCCACCTCATCGCCTGAGTTGGGCAGGTGCGGCCAAGTCAGGTCACTGGCAGCAATGCGCTCTGCGGCCTGCACTGCCTGGTGCAACGGCGGGACGATGGTTTGGACGATCAGGAAGCTGATCAATGCCCCAAGCACCACCGCAACCAGCCCCAAGCCCCACAACACCCGCTCCGCCTGGCTGTGAACATCGGATGCAACTTGCGCGGAGTTGGCTGAGCCAGATTCAATGTCTTCAATCAACCCATCGAGCAGCGTGACCAAATCGGCCTGTGCGGGCCGCAACTGACTCCGCACAGCCTCACCAGCCTGTGCGGTTTCGTCACCCAGAGCGTGTTCGATCACGGCATCGAGAGCCGTTTTGGCCTTTGCTTCCAGCGGGCCCAGTGCATCCAGCCTGCCAAGAATGGAAGGCTCGGGAAACTCGGTCTTGAGAGCTTCTTTGGTTTTGGCAAATTGTGCCGCCACTGCCTTCATGCGCTTGAGTTCAGACTTCTTGAATGAGAGATCGTCTTGAAGCACCACATCGCGAATGGCCACCGACTGGTCTCGCACCAAGTCACGCATGGCTATGGCCAAACGCAGCTTTTTGGCATCAATGTTCACGATGCGTGTGAGACTGGCATCGATCACGGCCATTCGATTGACTGCCACGGTGGTGAGCACGAGCAGCAGCGCCAGCAGCACGCCAAAACCCACAGACAGCCGCGCACCGATTTTCAAATGTCCGAGCACATTCATGGCACCACCCTAGCAGCAAACCAACAGCCGCAGGAAGCGGCAAAAACCCGCCGGTTGGGCACTTCATTGCGCAACCGGCGGGAAATACAGATAAAAACGAGTGCGGTTTACTCGGCGGTCACACTGGCGTGGAGCACGCCGATGACCTTGCCACCGTCAAGCACTGGGGTAGACACCTGCACGCTCTTGATTTGAGTGGTGGGGTCGGGTTTGACATCGGTATCGTTCCAACCTGCTCCTTTGAGGGCGTTGGCCACCGGAGCGCGTGCAGCCGCATTGAACAACAGAGCCTTGCTGCTGCCCGCAATCAGGTTGCCCTTCTGGTCACGCAGGTACAGCTTGTTGATGTTTTTGTCTTCTTCCCATTTGATGATCTGGGCAGCCACCGGTCCGCTCATGGTGGCGGTCACGGCCGGGTCTTTGTCTTCGAGGTCGTTCCATTTCGCGTTGCTCATGCCACTGGGGCCCTTGGCATTGGCGTCACGCACGGCAGCCACGATGGCTGGGTTTGCGGCCCATTCGCCCAACTGCTTCTTGTACTTGTCAACCTTGGGTTGCAGGGCAGCGGGTACCTCGGCATAAGCCAGAAAGCTGGTGGAAGCCAGCAAGCAAGCTGCAGCGGTCAGCCCGATCGAATGGATAAATCGCCGTTTGAAGGAATGCACCATGGCCTGTCTCCTGATTTGAAAAGCACACAAAGAATGGAACTGCATTGCCTCAAACCGCGCGGCCAAAGCAATGCGCATATTCTGATGCGCGAGACACCAGGTGGAAAGACAAGAACACCGCCTTGTTGCGATTTATCAAGCCCAACAGCGTGTGCAACAGTCGGCAGATCAGAGCGTCAACCTGGCGGCAATCTCTGCCACCAACTGCCTGGCCAGCACCAGTTTGCTGGCGCGGGGCAATTCGCGCGAACCGTGTTCGTCGACCAGCAGCAGCGCGTTGTCATCGTGCCCAAAGGTGGCAGGGCCAATGTTGCCCACCAGCAGGGGCACGCCCTTGCGGGCGCGCTTGGCCTGGGCGTGGGTGAGCAGGTCGTGGCTTTCCGCAGCAAAACCCACGCAATACAACAGGCCTTGCCGGGCCCGCTCGCTGGCGGCAATGCCGGCCAGGATGTCTGGGTTTTCCACAAAGGCAAGCGTGGGCACGTCGCCGCTGCCATCTTTCTTGATTTTGTGGGTGGCCGGGGCAGCAGGCCGCCAGTCGGCCACAGCCGCAGCAGATATGAAAACAGTAGCAGACAACGCAATCTCATCAAGCGCCAGCTGCATATTTTTTGCTGATTTTACATCCACACGGCGCACCCCATGCGGGGTGGGCAGTGCCACAGGCCCGGCCACCAGCGTCACATCGGCGCCCGCTTCGCGCGCGGCGCGGGCGATGGCAAACCCCATCTTGCCGCTGGACAGGTTGGTGATGCCGCGCACGGGGTCAATGGCCTCGTAGGTGGGCCCGGCGCTCACCAGCACATGGTGACCCGCCAGCACCTTGGGCTGGAAAAACGCAACTACCTCGGCCAGCAGTTCGTCGGCTTCGAGCATGCGGCCGTCGCCCACCTCGCCACAGGCCTGGTCACCCTGGCCCACGGCCAACACGTGAATGCCGTCGGCCTTCAACTGCGCCACATTGCGCTGGGTGGCGGGGTTGGCCCACATTTCGCGGTTCATGGCGGGGGCCACGATGAGGGGCACAGTGTCCAGCGGGCGGGCCAGGCACATCAGGCTGAGCAGGTCGTCCGCCCCACCGTGCAACAGCTTGCTCATGAAGTCGGCGCTGGCCGGGGCCACCAAGATGGCGTCGGCCTCGCGGCTGAGGTTGATGTGGGCCATGTTGTTGCCCACCCCGGCTGCATCACGCGGATCCCACTGCGAGCTGAACACGGGCCGCCCCGACAGGGCTTGCATGGTCACCGGGGTGATGAACTGGCACGCTGCATCGGTCATGACGACCTGCACCGTGGCCCCGGCCTTGACCAAGGCACGGCACAGCTCGGCAGCTTTGTAACAGGCAATGCCCCCCGAGAGGCCCAACACAAGGTGTTTTCCAGCAAGGTCGTTCATGCGCGGCAATGTAGCAGGCGGCAGCGCCTTTGAAAGAAGCGAAGATAGAGCACCCCCAGACAAACACTGCACGGAGCTTCCATGGGCATTCGCACCACCCCCACCACCCCTTTCGCCGGACAGCAGCCAGGCACCTCGGGCCTGCGCAAGAAGGTCACGGTGTTTCAGCAGCCGGGCTACCTGGAGAACTTCGTCCAGGCGCTGTTTGACGTTGTGCACGGCGTGGGCCAACCTGCCACAGGGCTCACGCTGGTGCTGGGGGGAGACGGCCGCTTTCACAACCGCACCGCCATTCAGACCATTCTGCGCATGGCCGCTGCACGCGGCTACGCCCGCGTGCTGGTGGGGCAAAACGGCATCCTGTCCACCCCAGCGGTCAGCGCGGTCATTCGACGTCATGCCGCCAGCGGGGGCATTGTTCTGTCGGCCAGCCACAACCCGGGCGGACCTGACGGTGACTTTGGCATCAAGTACAACGGCACCAACGGCGGGCCAGCCCCCGAGAACCTGACCCAAGCGGTGTACGAACGCACGCAGGTGCTGAGCAACTACACACTGAGCGACTCGGCCGACATCGACCTGGGCACGCAGGGTGTGCAGCAGATGGAGAACACCCGCATCGAGTTGATCGACTCGGTGGCCGACCACGCTGCTGTGCTGCGCAGCCTGTTTGACTTTGATGCCATCCGCGCACTGTTCGCACGTGGCTTCAGGCTGCGTTACGACGCGATGTGGGCGGTGGGTGGCCCAAGCGCCCGAGCCATCATTGAGGGCGAACTGGGCGCACCGGCGGGCACTGTGGTCCACGCTGAACCGCTGGAAGATTTCGGTGGTCTGCACCCTGACCCCAACCCCGTCTACGCCGACGACCTGGTGGCCCACCTGATGGCCGTCGAAGCGCCAGACATGGGCGCGGCCTCCGACGGAGACGCCGACCGAAACATGATTCTGGGCCGAGGCTTCATCGTCTCACCATCTGACAGCCTGGCTGTGCTGGCAGCCCATGCGCGAAAAGTGCCTGGCTACCGCGGCGGATTGGCCGGCGTGGCCCGCTCCATGCCCACCTCCACCGCCGTGGACCGCGTGGCCAAAGCGCTGAGCCTGCCCTGCTACGAAACGCCCACCGGCTGGAAGTTTTTTGGCAACTTGCTCGATGCAGGCCGCATCACCCTGTGCGGAGAAGAAAGCTACGGCACGGGTTCCGACCATGTGCGCGAAAAAGATGGTCTGTGGGCCGTGCTGTTCTGGCTCAACCTGGTGGCCGTCACGGGCCAGTCGGTCGAACAACTGGTGCGCGGCCTGTGGAGCGAGCACGGCCGCTGCGTGTATTCCCGCCACGATTACGACGGCATCGCCACCGAGCGTGCCAACGCACTGATGGCCGAGCTCCGCGCCAGCCTGCCTGCGCTGGGCGGCACCACAGTGGCAGGACAAGCCATCGCCTGGGCCGACGACTTTGCCTACACCGACCCGGTGGACGGCTCCGTCAGCCAGCGCCAGGGCGTGCGTGTGGTCCTGGCCGATTCGTCGCGGGTGGTGTTCCGCTTGTCGGGCACCGGCACCGAGGGTGCCACCCTGCGCGTGTACTTGGAGCGCCACGAACCCGACGCCAGCCGCCATGACGTGCCCGCCCAGCAAGCCCTGGCCCCGCTCGTGGCCTTGGCCGAGGCCGTGGCACGCATCGCACACCACACTGGCATGAATGCGCCAACAGTGATGACCTGATGGCGTTCACCCCCCACTTATAATCGCCATTTCCACCTCCACGGGCGGCGCAGTCGCTCGTTTGCGACATGACCAAATTTGTCTTCGTCACCGGCGGTGTGGTGTCTTCGCTGGGCAAGGGCATCGCTTCTGCATCCCTGGCCGCACTGCTTGAATCACGCGGCCTCAAAGTCACCCTCATCAAGCTCGACCCGTATCTGAACGTGGACCCGGGCACTATGTCACCTTTCCAGCATGGAGAGGTGTTCGTGACCGATGACGGTGCCGAAACCGATCTTGACCTGGGCCACTACGAGCGTTTCATTGAAACGCGCATGAAGAAGGCCAACAACTTCACCACCGGCCAAATTTACAAAAGCGTGCTCGAAAAAGAGCGCCGTGGCGACTACCTGGGCAAGACCGTGCAGGTCATTCCCCACGTCACCAACGAAATCCAGGATTTCATCAAGCGCGGCGCTGGCTACGGCACACCCGAAGCCGTGGATGTGGCCATTGTGGAAATCGGCGGCACCATCGGTGACATTGAATCGCTGCCGTTTGTGGAAGCTGTGCGCCAGTTGAGCCTGCGCCTGGGGCCCAACCAGGCCGCCTTTGTGCACCTGACCTACGTGCCCTGGATTGCCGCTGCGGGCGAGCTGAAAACCAAGCCCACCCAGCACACGGTGCAAAAGCTGCGCGAAATCGGCATTCAGCCCGATGCCCTGCTGTGCCGCGCCGACCGCGCCATTCCCGACGACGAGCGTGAAAAAATAAGCCTGTTCACCAACGTGGCGCTGTGGGGTGTCATTTCCATGCCCGATGTGGACACCATCTACAAAGTGCCCCGCGTGCTGCACGAACAGGGGCTGGATGGCCTGATTTGCGACAAGCTGCGCCTGAACACGCCACCCGCCAACCTCAAGCGCTGGGATGACCTGGTGCACGAGGTGCTGAACCCCCAGCGCGAAGTCAGCATTGCCATGGTGGGCAAGTATGTGGACCTGTCCGACAGCTACAAGTCGCTGAACGAAGCGCTGCGCCACGCCGGCATGAAGAACCACGCCCAGGTCAACATCACCTACATCGACTCCGAAAACCTTGAGTTGGAACCCATCGAGCAACTGGCTCAGTTTGACGCTGTGCTGGTGCCCGGTGGCTTTGGCAAACGTGGGGTGGAAGGCAAGATCAAGGCTGCCCGCTTTGCCCGCGAAACCAAAGTGCCCTACCTGGGCATCTGCCTGGGTATGCAAGTGGCCACCATCGAGTTTGCCCGCCACGTGGCCGGCTTGACGCACGCCAACAGCACCGAGTTCGAGCCCGAAGGCACCCAGCCCGTCATTGCCCTCATCACCGAGTGGAAAGACCCGTGACGAAAATTCCGACCTGGGCGGCACCATGCGCCTGGGCGCCCAAAGCTCTGATGTGGCACCAGGCACCCTGGCCCACAGCATTTACGGCCCCGTGGTCACCGAGCGCCACCGCCACCGCTACGAAGCCAACGTGACCTACCTGGACCAGCTGCGCAAGGCCGGTTTGGTCATTTCCGCGCTGACCCAGCGCGAGCAACTGACCGAAATCGTTGAGTTGCCGCAAACCGTGCACCCCTGGTTCATGGGTGTTCAGTTCCACCCCGAGTTCAAGTCCACCCCCTGGGCAGGTCACCCCCTGTTCAACGCGTTCGTGAAAGCGGCGCTGGACCACCAAACCACCACGGCCACCGCATGAAACTCTGTGGATTCGACATCGGGCTGGACCAGCCGTTTTTCCTGATCGCGGGCACCTGCTCCATTGAAGGAGTGCAGATGTCACTCGACGTGGCCGGGCAGCTGAAAGAAACCTGCACCGCGTTGGGCATTCCATTGATTTACAAGGGCTCGTTCGACAAAGCCAACCGCTCGTCAGGCACCACGGCACGAGGTGTGGCTTGAAAATTCTGGACGAAGTGCGCCGCCAGACCGGCCTGCCTGTGCTGACCGACGTGCACGAAGCCGACCAGGTGGCCGAGGTGGCCAGCGTGGTCGACGTGTTGCAGACACCCGCCTTCCTGTGCCGCCAGACCGACTTCATCCGCGCCGTGGCCCAGAGCGGTAAGCCGGTCAACATCAAAAAGGGGCAGTTCCTCGCCCCGTGGGACATGAAAAACGTCATCGACAAGGCCCGCACCGCTGCGCGCGAGGTGGGCCTGTCGGAAGACCGTTTTCTGGCCTGTGAGCGCGGCGTGAGTTTTGGCTACAACAACCTGGTGGCCGACATGACCAGCCTGGCCGAAATGCGGCATTCGGGCGCACCTGTGGTGTTCGATGTGACCCACTCGGTGCAAAAGCCGGGTGGCCAGGGCACCGTCAGCGGCGGTGCGCGCGACATGGTGCCTGTGCTGGCGCGTGCCGGTACCGCCGTGGGCGTGGCGGGCCTGTTCATGGAATGCCACCCCAACCCAGCCCAAGCCTGGAGCGACGGCCCCAACGCTGTGCCCCTGAAGCACATGAAAGCCCTGCTGGAAACCCTGGTCACGCTGGACCAGGTGACCAAGCGCAGCGGCTTCCTGGAAAACCATTTTTCTGCCTGACTACTCCGAGCACACACACCATGGCATCTGGCTACATCATTGCGTCCGTCACAGTCACAAACCCCGAGCAGTACGAGGAATACCGCAAATGGAGCACTGCTGCCATGCAGGCGCACAACGCCGAAGTGTGTGTGCGCGGTGGTCAGGTCAAGGTGCTGGAGGGCGACTGGAACCCAGGGCGTACAGTCATTCTGAAATTCCCCAGTTTTGAAGCTGCCCAGGCCTTTTACGACAGCGCCGAATACCGCAAAGCCAGAGCGGCCCGCGAGGGCGCGGCCATCATGCGGATGGTGTGTGTGGAAGGCCTGTGAGCCGCGTGTGACCCGTTTTGTTTTTTGACTTCATCTAGAGAGAAACCATGAGCGCAATTGTTGACATCGTAGGCCGTGAAGTGCTGGACAGCCGCGGCAACCCCACCGTCGAATGCGACGTGCTGCTGGAAAGCGGCGTGATGGGCCGTGCAGCCGTGCCCTCCGGCGCGTCCACCGGCAGCCGCGAAGCCATCGAGTTGCGCGACGGCGACAAAAGCCGCTACCTGGGCAAAGGTGTCCTGCGCGCCGTAGAGCACATCAACACCGAAATTTCGGAAGCCGTGTTGGGCCTTGATGCCTCCGAGCAAGGTTTTCTGGACAAGACCCTGATCGACCTCGACGGCACCGACAATAAAAGCCGCCTGGGTGCCAACGCCATGCTGGCCGTGTCCATGGCCGTGGCCCGCGCTGCAGCCGAAGAAGCCGGTCTGCCGCTGTACCGCTACTTTGGTGGCACCTCGGCCTGCCAGATGCCTGTGCCCATGATGAACGTGGTCAACGGCGGCGCACACGCCAACAACAACCTCGACCTGCAAGAGCTGATGATCATCCCCGTGGGTGCACCTTCGTTCCGTGAAGCGTTGCGCTGGGGTGCAGAGGTGTTCCACGCGCTGAAGAAAATCCTGAACGACAAGGGCATGCCCACGTCCGTGGGTGACGAAGGCGGTTTTGCCCCCAACGTGCCCAACCACGAAGCGGCCATCCAGATGATTCTGGAAGCCATCACCGCTGCAGGCTACACACCTGGCGAGCAAATTGCCCTGGGCCTGGACTGTGCCGCCAGCGAGTTCTACAAAGACGGCATGTACCACCTGGAAGGCGAAGGCCTGGTGCTGTCGGCCGCGCAGTGGACCGACATGCTGGCCACCTGGGTCGACAAGTACCCCATCATCAGCATTGAAGACGGCATGCACGAAGGCGACTGGGACGGATGGAAACTACTGACCGAGCGTTTGGGCAAGCAGGTGCAACTGGTGGGCGACGACCTGTTCGTGACCAACACCAAGATCCTGAAAGAAGGCATCGACAAGGGCATTGCCAACTCGATCCTCATCAAAATCAACCAGATCGGCACGCTGACCGAAACGTTTGCCGCCATCGAAATGGCCAAACGCGCCGGTTACACCGCCGTCATCAGCCACCGCTCGGGCGAAACCGAAGACAACACCATCTCCGACATCGCCGTGGGCCTGAACGCGGGGCAGATCAAAACCGGCTCCTTGAGCCGCTCTGACCGCATGTCCAAATACAACCAACTGCTGCGCATTGAAGAAGACCTGGGCGACATCGCCTACTACCCCGGCCGCGCTGCGTTCTACAACCTGAAGTAAATCGGCATGACTGCGCGCCTGGTCTCGCTGTTGCTCCTGGTCTTGTTGGGCATGCTGCACGCCCAACTGTGGCTGGGGCGCGGCAGCGTGCCCAAAGTGGCGCAGATGCGCGATCAATTGGCCGCCGTCCAGACCCAAAACCAGCAGGCCGAGTGGCGCAACCAACAATTGGTCAACGAAGTGCGTGACCTGCGCGAAGGCCTGGAAATCATCGAAGAAAAAGCCAGGATGGAGTTGGGCATGGTCAAGCCCAACGAGATACTGGTTCAGATTGCTCAAGGCAGCCGTTGAACATCGCGTTGCTGGGGGCCGAGAGCACCGGCAAAAGCACGCTGGCCATGGCCCTGGCCCAACATTTTTCGCCCGAAGGCACCAAGCCGCCCTACGCCCTGTGTGTGAACGAGGTGCTGCGCGACTGGTGCGTGCAACACGGACGCACGCCCCTGCCACACGAACAAGCGGGCATTGCCCATGCCCAGGCCGAGGCACTCGATGCCGCAAGGGCTCAACTGGGCAGCCGCGGTGTGCTGGTGGCCGACACCACGCCACTGATGACCGCCATCTACAGCGTGTTTTATTTTCAGGACGCCTCATTGCTGCCGTTTGGTCTGGCGCAGCAGCGCCGGTTCGACCACACGCTGGTCATGGCGCTGGATTTGCCCTGGAAAGCCGATGGACTGCAGCGTGACAGCCCCTCTAGTGCACAAGCCGTGGACAGCTTGCTGCGCCACACCCTGGACGAGGCTGGGTTGCCCTACCAGGTGATTCACGGGCGGGGCACCACCCGGCTGGTACAAACCTTGGCCGTGCTGCAACACCGCACCGCCGCTTGCTCCCATGACGGTGCCGACGACGGCACACCCTGGCACACCTGTGCGCTGTGTGGCGATGCGCAGGCAGAGCGGCAACTGTTCACGCAGCTCGTTGTGTCAGCACCCAGCCAAAACGATCATTTGTAAGCCTTTTTGCCACGAAATACTTACTGGTATTGCGCAAGCAGCTACAACTATTTATTGAATGTGATCGGTGCCGGGTGCCCCGGCTGTGGGGAGCACAAACAGGTGGGCGGCATCCACAGGGTCGTAGCGGTACTGGGTGCCGCAAAACTCACAGCCCACCTCCACCTGGCCTTGCTCGGCAATGATGGAATCCACCTCGGCCACACCCAGGCTGCGCAGCATGCTGCCCACCCGATCGCGCGAGCAGGTGCAGGCAAAGCGAGGGCCGGTGTCACCGGCCAGGGGCTCAAAGCGGGTGTGTTGCTCCTCCCAGAACAGGCGGCGCAGGATGGTGTCCACATCCAGCTCCAGCAGCTCTTCGCGCTTCAGGCTGGCGGCCAGAATGGAAATGCGGTTGTAGTCTTCGTTCACACCAATCTGGTCTTCGTCGGCGCTGCGCAACGCATCGGCGCGGGACTGGCCAGCCTGGTTGCCCTCCAGATTGTTCTCGCCCTTGACGGGCAGACGCTGAATCAGCAGCCCGGCAGCCACCTTGTCGTTGGCGGCCAGCACCAGGCGGGTGTCCAACTGCTCGCTTTGCAGCATGTAGTGCTCAATCACCTCGCTGAGTTTTTCGAGCTTTTCGTGGCGGTCGCCAAACAGAGGCACCACACCCTGGTAAGGCTGCTGGCCGGGCTGGCGGTCTTTCGGGTCCAGGGTGATGGCGCAGCGGCCCTGGTTGTTCACATTGACCATGTCGCTCAGTTTCACAACGCCAGCAGACGCGTCGGCCACCTCGCCCACCACGGTGGCCGTGGCGCGCAGGCTGAGGTCGGGCTGAACTTCGGCCACGGCCAACTTGACCGGGCCATCGCCCATGATTTGCAGGATGAGGGCGCCGTTGAACTTGATGTTGGCCTGCATCAGTGTGGCAGCAGCCGTCATTTCGCCCAGCAACTCGGTCACGGCCTGGGGGTAACCGCCGGCTTGCTGGCGGCGGGCCAGCATGTCTTGCCAGGCGTCGGTCAGGCGCACCAGCATGCCGCGCACGGGCAAACCGTCAAACAAGAATTTGTGGAGTTCAGACATGGTGCGGCTTTCAGGCAATTTTCTTGAGGCTGGACTGAAAACGGCGGGCATTGTCGATGTAGTGCTTCGCACTTTGACGCAGGCCCTCTTGCTGCTCAGGGCTGAGCTGGCGCACCACCTTGGCCGGGCTGCCCATGATCATGGAGCCGTCGGGAAATTCTTTGCCCTCGGTCACCAGTGAACCAGCACCCACCCGTTGAGCACGATGGCACCGATGCCAATCAGCGATTCGTCACCGATGGTGCAGCCGTGCAGCATGACCTGGTGGCCCACGGTCACGTGTTTTCCAACGGTCAGCGGTTTGCCGTTGTCGCTGTGCAGCACGCTGCCGTCCTGAATGTTGGTGCCTTCGCCAATGGCGATGGGTTCGTTGTCACCCCGGATAACGGCGCCAAACCAGATGCTGGTGTCGGCCGCCAGGCTGACGTTGCCCATCACCTGGGCACTGTCTGCCACCCAGGCCGTGGGGTGCACGCTGGGGGTTTGATCGTCAAGTTGGTAAATGCTCATCCCTAGAATTGTAGGGATGGACTCCTTTGTGCAATTGCGGCCGCGTGCGTTGGCCATCCTCGCCGAACCCGACATCGCAGAGAAGGTCCGACTCGTTCAAGCCTTGACTGCAGCCGTCGCGCAGGGGCGCGTGCGGCTGGATGCATCCGCGCGGCTCGATGGTGCGGCCGGGCCCACGGTACCCGGCAGGCCCGGCAAGCCGATCCTGATCGACCCCTCAGACGTACCCACACGCTCTCCATTCACACAGGAGGGGCGGGCAGCCCTGCTGCACGCGATCTGCCACATTGAGTTCAATGCCATCAACCTGGCGCTGGACGCCGTGTGGCGGTTCCCGAACATGCCCGATGACTATTACTGGGACTGGCTGCAAGTGGCCGCAGAAGAGGCCTACCACTTCGGCTTGCTGCATGAGCTGCTGCTGGGCCTGCAAGGGCCCGCAGGCGAACGTTGGCACTACGGCAGCTTTCCTGCGCACGATGGGCTGTGGGCCATGTGCGAAAAAACCGCGCTGGATGTGACCGCGCGCATGGCACTGGTGCCGCGCACACTCGAAGCCAGAGGGCTGGACGCCACACCGCTCATACAAGCCAAATTGCGCAAAGTGGGCACGCCCGATGCCCTGGCCATGTGCGATGCACTGGACATCATCCTGCGCGATGAAATTGGCCACGTGGCCATTGGCAACCACTGGTATGGCTGGCTGTGTGCCCAGCAGGGGCTGGACCCGGTGGCGCACTACCGATTGCTGGCCCGCGAGCATGCTGCCCCACGGCTGAGGCCGCCGTTCAATGACGAAGCCCGAAAACAGGCTGGCTTCACCGAGGACGAATTGGCTTACCTGCTGTCTGCTGGGTAAAGCCACAGCACATCACCCCAAAGCAAGGGTAAACCCCTACTCGTTTCCACGGATATCAGCAGATTCAGTAAGACCTTGGTAATACCAGGGGCATAGCATCCTTTTCAACTTTCGCGAATCAGGAAAAACACTGCTTGGTATGCAAGCCGTGACCTTGGATGAAAGTCAACTCACTGAAAGGGATTCCATGGAAATGGACCTGGCAAACCGGATTGCAAACCATCCGAAATACCAAGAACTCAAGGCCAAGCGCTCCAGCTTTGGCTGGCTGCTGACGGCGCTGATGATGGTCGTGTATTACGGCTTCATCTTGCTGGTGGCCTTCAACAAGGAATTCCTGTCCCAAAAAATGGGCGCAGGCGTCATGACCGTGGGCATGCCCATTGGCCTGGGCGTGATTGTGTTCACCATCGTCATCACCGGCATCTACGTGCGTCGCGCCAACAGCGAATTCGACGACCTGACCGAAGAAATCAAAAAGGCAGTGTCGAAATGAAAACCAAACCCTACTCCAACATGGTCTTGTGGGCCCTGCTGATGGCCTGTACCGGTGCCATTGCGGCCGGTGCCGACCTGGGCCAGGCTGAAAAGCAGGCCACCAACTGGACGGCCATCATCATGTTCGGCGCCTTTGTGGCCGGCACGATGTTCATCACCAAGTGGGCAGCCGCCAAAACCAAGTCGGCCGCTGACTTCTACACCGGCGGTGGCGGCATCACCGGTTTCCAGAACGGTCTGGCCATTGCGGGCGACTACATGTCTGCCGCGTCGTTCCTGGGTATTTCCGCTGCCGTGATGGCCAGCGGCTTTGACGGCCTGATCTACTCGATCGGCTTCCTGGTGGGCTGGCCTGTGGTCACCTTCCTGATGGCCGAGCGCCTGCGCAACCTGGGTAAGTTCACCTTTGCCGACGTGGCTGCTTTCCGCTTTGCACAAACCCCCATCCGCGTGTTTGCCGCTTCCGGCACGCTCGTAGTGGTGGCCTTCTACCTGATTGCCCAGATGGTGGGTGCAGGCCAGCTGATCAAGCTGCTGTTCGGCCTGGAGTACTACATCGCCGTGGTGATCGTGGGCGCGCTGATGATGGTGTACGTGCTGTTCGGCGGCATGACCGCCACCACCTGGGTGCAGATCATCAAGGCCTGTCTGTTGCTGGCCGGTGCGTCGTTCATGGCCTTCATGGTGCTGTGGAACTTTGGTTTCAGCCCCGAAGCCATGTTTGCCAAGGCCGTTGAAATCAAGACTGGCCTGGCCGTGACCGCAGGCAAAACGCCTGAAGAAGCCGCAGTGGCAGGCTTTTCCATCATGGGCCCCGGCTCGTTTGTGAAAGACCCCATCAGCGCCATCTCTTTCGGTATGGCCCTGATGTTCGGTACCGCTGGTTTGCCCCACATCCTGATGCGCTTCTTCACGGTGCCCAACGCCAAAGAAGCCCGCAAATCCGTGCTGTGGGCCACCACCTGGATCGGCTACTTCTACGTTCTGACCTTCATCATTGGTTTCGGTGCCATTGCCTTCGTGCTGACCAACCCTGAATTCCTGGACGCCAAGGGCGCACTGAAGGGCGGCGGCAACATGGCGGCCATTCACCTGGCCAACGCCATGGGCGGAAACGTGTTCCTGGGCTTCATCTCGGCCGTGGCGTTTGCCACCATCCTGGCTGTGGTGGCTGGCCTGACACTCTCTGGCGCATCTGCCGTGTCTCACGACATCTACGCCACCGTGATCAAGAAGGGCAAGGCCGACAGCGTGTCTGAACTGAAGGTTTCACGTGCTACCACCATTGCACTTGGCGTCATCGCCGTGACACTGGGCATTGCCTTTGAGAAGCAAAACATCGCGTTCATGGTGTCTCTGGCTTTCGCCATTGCGGCGTCCGCCAACTTCCCCGTGCTGTTCATGTCCGTGCTGTGGAAAAACTGCACCACGCGTGGTGCCGTGATCGGCGGCTTCCTGGGCCTGATCTCTTCCGTGGTGCTGACCGTGCTGTCCGCCTCTGTGTGGGAAGCCGTGCTGGGCAACGCCAAAGGCAGCGCTCCCTTCCCCTACACCTCACCCGCCTTGTTCTCGATGACCATCGGTTTTGTGGGCATCTGGCTGTTCTCCATTCTGGACAACAGCGAGCGAGCCAAGGTTGACCGTGCGGGCTTCCTGGCCCAGCAGGTTCGCTCCGAAACCGGCATTGGCGCATCGGGCGCTTCCGGCCACTGAGCACGTTCTCACAGGGTTGAAAAGCCGCTGTCACTTCGGTGCCAGCGGCTTTTTTTCTTTGCCCCCGCACCCATTCAGCACCCATGCCCAGTTCCTTCAATTTCAACCACCCGCCGTTCGACTGCCTCAACCCCAAGGAGCGGAAGCTGGTGCAAGACACCGTTGACATTGCGTACTACCCCAAAGACGCCGTCATCCTCAACCCCGACATGCCCGCCACACACGTGCACGTGGTCATCAAGGGGCATGTGCAGCACATGGAAGCGGGCGAGGTGGTGTCGGTCTATGGGCCTGAAGACTTTTTTGCCGCCCGGGCGGCCATGGCCGGGCGCACCACCAGCGTGTTGACCGCGCTGGACGAAGTCATCACTTACCAGCTGCCACAAGCCACCCTGCGCGATCTGGTAGCCAGCAACAGCCGTTTCAGCGCCTTGCTGTTTGCCGACATGTCGCGTCGGCTGTCCGCTGTGTCAGAGGGCAACAAGAGCCGCGAGTTTTTGTCGCTGATGATGGTGAAGGTGCGCGACGCTTTCATCCGCAAGCCCTTTTTTGTGGAGGGCAGCACCGACCTGGTGAGCCTGTGCGCACAGCTGTCCGAGCGCGGCCTGACGAACGCCCTGGTGAACGACACCGATGCGAACGGCCAACCCCGCGTGGGCATGTTCACCACCACCGACCTGCGCGACGCCCTGCTGCGCCCCACCCCACCCAACGCACTGCCCGTGCGCGACGTGGCCCGCTTCGACCTGATTGCCGTCACGCCCGATACCGAGCTGTTTGATGCCTTGCTGGTGATGATCCGCCACAGGGTGCACCGCGTGCTGGTGCGCGAGGGCGACGCCATTCTGGGCGTGCTGACGCAACTGGACCTGATGAGCTTCATTTCCAACCACTCGCACATCATTGCGCTGCAGGTACAGCAGGCAAACACGGTGGACGAGCTGCAAGCCGCCGCCCAGCAAATGGACGGGCTGATTGCCCTGCTGCACAACGGCGGCGTGAAGATAGAAGTCATATCAACGCTGGTCAGCGAACTCAACAGCCAGATTTTTGCCCGGCTGTGGGGAATGCTGGCCCCGCCAGAACTAGCTGCCAACAGCTGCCTGATGGTGATGGGCAGCGAGGGGCGGGGCGAGCAGATTCTGAAGACCGATCAGGACAACGCACTCATCCTGCGCGACGGCTTCGAGTTCCCCGAACTGGAAGCCGTGGCCCAACGCTTCAACGAGGCATTGGCCACTTTTGGCTACCCGCCCTGCCCCGGCAACATCATGCTGACCAACCGGCTGTGGCGTCAGCCGCTGGCAGGCTACAAAACAACCATTGCCGACTGGCTGCTGGGCTCACACCCGGACGGGCCCATGCACCTGGCCATCTTCATGGACGCACGTGCCGTGGCTGGCGACACAGACCTGCTGCGCCAGGCACACAACCACCTGCGTGGGCTGTTTGGCGGCAGCGATGCCCTGCTGGCCCGCTTTGCCGGCGCCGTGGAACAGTTCAGCGAACCCGGCACCTGGTGGGACCGCCTGACCACCCTGCGCGGCCGCGATGAACAAAGCTTCGACCTGAAAAAGCTGGGCACCTTCCCCATCGTCCACGGCATACGCGCCTTGGCACTGGAACACCAGTTGGATGCCCTGCGCACCACCGAACGCATTCACCTGCTGGCCACCAAGGAACACCTGGACGCCGCGCTGGCGCGCGACCTGGTGGATGCCCTGCAGTTCCTGATGGGCCTCAAGCTCAAAAACAACTTGCGCCAGCGCCAGATGGGTACCACGCCCCATAACCTGGTCAAACTGTCTGAACTGGGCACACTGGAACGCGACCTGCTCAAAGACTCGCTGGCCATCATCAAGCGCTTCAAACAGCACCTGCACATCCACTTCAAGCTGGAGGCGCTGTGAACCGCCTGCAGCGCGCTTGGTACCGCCACCGCCTGACCAACCCCCAATATGCCGGTCTGTTTGACCCACCGCCGCCCGGTGAGTGGGTCAGCATTGACTGCGAAACCACCGGCCTCGACCGCGAACGCGACCACATCATCAGCGTGGGGGCGGTGCGCATCAGCGGGCAACGCGTGTTGATGCTGGTGCGGCCCGACGCCGACCGCAGCCCCATGGGCGCCGAGAGTGTGCGCATCCACCAGGTGCGCGAAAGCGACCTGGCCGACCACGGGCTGCCGCCGCAGGAAGTGGCGCAACGCGTGCTCGACTTCATCGGCTCGCGCCCGCTGGTGGGCTACTACCTGGAATTTGATGTGGCCCTGCTCAACCGGCTGGTGCAGCCGGTCATCGGCATACCGCTGCCCAACGAGCAAATCGAGGTGTCGGGTCTGTACTACGACCACAAGTACAAGCAAAATCCCAATGCCCACATAGACCTGCGCCTGGCCACCCTGATGGCCGACCTGGGTCTGCCCGAGCGCAAGGCCCACAACCCCGTGAACGACGCCACCATGGCTGCGCTGGCGTTCATCAAACTGCGGGCTTTGCTGGGGCGGTGACAGGCGGGCGGATGGGAGGCTAAACCGGCTGACAGTCCGGCGTTAAGTGCCAAAACTAGTAGCTGTAAACGTCCACCCGTAAAGCGGAGGAGCTTGTTTTTACTAAAAATCTCTACCCTTCAGCAGACTGGCTTTAGTGGCTGGCGGGTTTCGACCCTGAAGCGCCGGTCAGGGTTTCAGGCCCAACGTCGGCAGTGCAGCGAAACCCGTCATTGAGCGCGAGTCAAGCCCGCTCAGGCAAGACTTTTTGGATGGTTGCAATCAGCATGTCAATGTCTGCATTGGGATTGGCCGCCACATTGCGAAACCACTTCACACCTGCCATTGAAGTCGTAGACGTGGAACCGACGGGCAACTGTTGCAGCACCTGGTCAAACAGGTTTTCGTCTTGTGGACGCCAGACCACGATGCCGGTTTGGGGCTCCGCATAAAGCGCAAGGCGTTCGTCAGCAGCCACAAAATCTCTCAAGCGGCGGGCAAGATCCATGCAGTGCTCAATTCGCTGAGCAACGCCTTCACGCCCCCAAGCAAGCAGCGTGGCCAAAAGAGCGGTGGCGGTTGCGCCATGGGAACCAAGCAGGCCAACATTGGGGGTAGCAAGGTACGCTCCACCGAAACTAACCGCAGCGTGGGCCTTTTCGGTGTCTTTGAACAAGACGAGCGCAGACTCTTTGGGTTGAAAAAGCCATTTATGCGCAGAAACCGCGACAGAGTCTGCCAACTCGATGCCGTCAAGTAAGTGCGCGTACTGACTCAACCGCAATGGGCCGGCCCAGGCCGCATCGACATGGGTCCAAGCTGCCCGACCGGCCAAGTCAAATGGGTCGATGGCACCTGTGCTGGTCGCACCGGCGGTGAGAACCAAGGCAGATTTGCTCAAGTCGGTCGGCAATTGCGTTGCGTCCATTGAACCGTTTGCGTCTACGGGCACGCTCAGGTATTTCAGGCCCAAGATATGAGCCGCTTTCGCAATGGAGAGATGCGCACCCCCTGATGCAATCACCTCGGTAATGCCTGCGCACTCGCGCGCGGACCACAAAGCGGTCAAATTGGCAACTGTCGAGCCCGGTGTCATGTGCCCGCCGTTCATCCCGAAAAAAGGTGCAAGCCATGCCACGACCCGTTGTTCTATTTGGCGGGCGACAGGTGCAGTGGCAGGGTGAAGCAGGTTCTGATTGAGTGAAGCGTTCCAAAGTGTCATTGCCCAAGTTATCCATGGGGTGGGTGGGTCCATGTGGGCAAATGATGTGGCCTCGCCCAAACGCGCTGCACCCCCAAGAATGCTCGGTGCAAGCGAGTTCAGTGCAGCAGAGGAACCCATCCCGACGTGTGGCAGCTGGATCGGCAGGGCAAGACCTTCAGTGTTGCTGAAATCTCGACCCATCAAATCGACCGCCTGATGCAACCCGTCCGAGTTGACGATGAATTCCTTGTCCATGCTGCATACCTCCATTGCGATTTGAAACTCAGTTTGGCCGCCGTCAGAACATGGTGTTGCGATTTTTGGGCTGCGCAGGCACAGCCTGTTCAACATCCCAGTGTTCGACGATCAGGCCCTTGTCAACCCGGAAGATGTCCACAACCGCGCTGCCTCGATCGTTCGCGTCAACCGATAGCGAACACGTCAGCGAAACGCCTGCCAACGCGAAAGGAATGAGCGACTTGATTGGAATGATCATTGCGAATAACCCATTGAGGAGTGAGAGTGGAGGGAGTGCGACGGGGTGAACCCTCCGCCGCGCCACCATTCTTCTGTCAGGAGGGTTACCACAAGGTAACTGGCCTCAATGAATGAAAAATGCCCAACTCATCCTCCTCCCACTGAATAAAGCCGGGCAGCCACTCGGCAGAGGCAGTCTCTGACCAATGCGCCAGTATCCCGTGCAGTCGCAAGGCCGT
>JAIFMP010000103.1 GCA_020048405.1 Hydrogenophaga sp. | reverse complement strand
CACGCTGCAACAGTACGCTGGCCGACTGCACCGTGAGCACGCCACCAAGACCGATGTACGCATTGTTGATTTCGTGGATACCGGTCACCCGGCGCTGCTGAAAATGTGGGATAAACGGCAGCGGGGCTACCGGGCGATGGGGTACCGAATTGCATCTTCGATCACGTAGATTTGATCCAAACACGCAATGGCCCGCAGCGTTACTCTCCATTGCTATTTGGCTCAGAAATTTGCGGCTGAGGCAGTCAACCGTCCGCCACCATAATGTGAAATCCCAACCCTTATCCGGTTGGGATTTTTTTTGCCCGTTCCCCCTGTGTTTGCGCGGTTTCCGGCCTTGTCCTCTTGAGCACGCAACTCCCGAAGTTGCCGTTCCCGGCGCACTTTCCGCCGTTTTTCTCTCTCTGTTCTCTGCTGCCCTCTTGAGCATTCAAGGCCCGAAGTCGTGTGTTGGCGCGGGTTTGCGGGTCATCGGTTTGCTTCTTCGCTTGCTCTAGCGGGCGCGACCGAGACAGCGAAAGACACAAAAAAACCGCCTTGCGGCGGCGGGTCGGTCGGCACGGATGTCAGCGCGAGCCTGCCACCAGCGCCTCACGTTGCGCCAGCCAGGACGCCGACAACTTGCCGCGCAGCAACTGGCTGACACCCACCTCGAGGCGTCCCAAAGCAATGGCGTCGATCAGGTCGGGGGCCAGTTGTGCCAGTCGGCTCATCTTGCTCGCTTGGCCGAGGTCGATGCCCTCGGCCGCCGCGATCTCGGTCATCGAACTGAACCGTCCTTCGTCCAGCAGGCGCTGCCAGTGGTGCGCGAGGCCGAGCGCCCGCATCAAGGGGGTGTCCTGCGCCATCTCACGAACCAGTCGTTCGCGGCGGGCCTCGTCCAGGAACTCCTGCGGTGCGTCCAGCGGCGTGATGACCTGCTTCTTCAAACCCCGGCGCACCAGCGTCCAGGGCAGGAAGGTTTCCATCTGCACGCCGCCAGCAGGCAGCGGCGTCTGATACGTCACTGGGTCGCCCTTGGCGTGGCCACGATGCTTCTTGCTCATACGTCCTCCTCGAAGGTGGCCATGAGCTGGCGCTGGGCGTGCCAGTCGACCATCAGGCGGTTTCGCTGAAACCACATCAGCGTCAGCCGCCGTGGCTGCTTGCCCGCCATGAACTGCTCAATGATGTCGGGGGCCAGCAGGGTCAGGCGCAGCAGTTCGTTGACCACCGAGTGGTGCAGTTTCTCGGCGCGGGCGATGGCCGACCCGCTTTGCATTGCGCCGGTGTCCAGCAGGTGCTGCCAGTAGAAGGCGCGTGCCACACCGTCGAGCAGGGTCACGTCGTGGACGCTGCGCTCGTCGGCAGCCACGCGTTGAACGCCCCGGCGTTGGAACGTCAGGGGCACAAAGGTTTCCATCGACTCGTCCATCAGGCTTCAACCTCCAGCAGTTCGGCACCGATGCTGTCCGGGGCGAACTCCGCGATGAGCGCGTTCCAACCCACCTCACGCCACTTCACCTTGATCCCCTGCACCTCGCCCGCGTGGACGAGGTCGATGCGCTCGATCATCAGATTGGCGATGCGGTGGCGTTCGACCGGGAACAGTTGATCCCACACGTTGTTGAGCCGTCCCATCGCCATCACAGTGGTGGCCTCGTCGATCTGAGCCCCGTTGCGTTGGATGTGCCGCACCACCGACGCCACCGTTTCCGGGCTGGTCAGCACCGTTCGGATCTGGGCCACCACAGCCCCCTCGATCTCCGGCGCGGGCAGGCGCTCGTAGCTCTTGCCAGGCGCGCCGAACCGCGCTTCCGACTTGGACACGTAGTAGTGGTACTTGCGCCCGTTCTTGCGCGAGTAGGTCGGGTACATCCGCTCGCCTGAGGGTGCGTACAGCAAGCCGCGCAGCAAGGCGTCGGTGCGCGACCTGATCTTGGTTTCCACCGACCGGGTGTGACCGTCCTTGGCCAGCACCTCGTGAACCCGCCCCCACAGACCGGGATCGATGATGGCTTGATGCACGCCCGGGTACCAACTGCCCTTGTGCGACAACTCCCCAAGGTAGATGCGATTGCGAAGCAGCTTGTGCAGGTACTTCTTGTCGATGCGCGTGCCTGCCCGCGTTTGGCCGTCCTGTGTCGTCCACGCCTTGGTGGTGATGCCATCCAGCGTCAGGTTGGCGGCAATCTGGGTGGGCGAGCCGATGGTCAGCATCTCCTCGAAGATGCGGCGCACCGCCGCCGCTTCGGTGTCGTTGATGACCAGCAGACGGTTCTCGACGTCGAAGCCGAGCGGCGGCACGCCCCCCATCCACATCCCTTTGCGCTTGCTAGCGGCAATCTTGTCGCGGATGCGCTCGCCGGTGACCTCGCGCTCGAACTGGGCGAAGGACAGCAGCACGTTGAGCATCAGCCGTCCCATCGAGGTGGTGGTGTTGAACTGCTGCGTGACCGACACGAACGACACGCCCTGGCGCTCGAACACCTCGACCATCTTGGAGAAGTCGGCGAGGCTGCGCGTCAGGCGGTCGATCTTGTAGACCACCACGATGTCGATCTGGCCGCGCTCGATGTCGGCCATCAGGCGTTTCAGCCCGGGCCGATCCGTGTTGCCGCCGGAGAAACCGGGATCGTCGTAGTCGTCGGCCACCGGAATCCATCCTTCTGCGCGTTGGCTGGCGACGTAGGCGTGGCCAGCCTCCTTCTGCGCGTCGATGGAGTTGTATGAACGCGCTGGTCGGGCAGGAAGCCAAGGCCAACTTCTCTCTGTTTTGGCGCTTCTGCGACGACGGTGCGGACGATGGCGGCCGCAAGGATGGCGGTGATTTCACCAGCGCGGGCGCTGGCGGACATCTCCGAGGGAGATGCGAGTTCGAGGTTCTTCATGACGGCTCCGAGGAATTGCAACCGTCTCAGATGATGTGCGCGATGTTCCGAAGCGGATGGCAACGCAGGGCAATCGGCGGAACATGCAAACAGTACTTCGCAAGAAATTCTTGCCTTTCTATACTCGCAAGACTAGAATGCAGGTTTAGGAGGTGACTGCCATGCTCGAAAAGATCTCGCAAAAGCTGATCGGCTACCGCGTCAAAGCGGCGCGCGAGGCCAAGGGCTGGACGCAGGATCAGCTCACTCAAGGGATGGGTCTGAACGACCGTCAGACGGTCTCTGACATCGAAAACGGCAAGCGCGCCCTCAAGCCGGACGAGATGCTGACGCTGTCCGACCTGCTGGACCGCGATCTCGAGTTCTTCATCGACCCGTTTGCCGTTGCTGGCGAGGCGCAGTTCTCCTGGCGTGCCGCGCCGGAGGTGCCCGAGGACAGCCTCGACGGATTCGAGCTGAAGGCCGGTCAATGGATCGGTCTGCTTCGCTGGCTGCGCGAGCAGCAGGACAGCCGGTCAAGCGTGCTCAAGCGCGCCCTGCGGCTGTCATCGCAGTCGTCTTTCGAAGACGCACAGGAGCGCGCGGAAAGTTTGGTTGCCGAGCTGGATCTCGGTGTTATTCCAGCCGAAGGCTTGATCGACAAGATCGAGCGCGAGCTGGACATCCCGGTGTTATTCGTCGATACGGTTGACACTGCCGATGGTCAGTCCATCTCGGGTGCCACCTGCCATCTCGAAGAGATGGGTGTAATCCTGATCAACCGCAACGAGAACGAAGCCCGGCGTTTTTTCGATCTCGCGCACGAGCTTTTCCATGCCCTAACCTGGGACGCGATGAGGCCGGAACACCGGGAGTCGAACTCTGTCGAGGAGCGCAGCAAAGGCAAGCGCATCGAGCAGTTGGCGAATAGTTTCGCCGCCGCGCTGCTGATGCCGAGCGCCACCCTCGACAAGCTGATCGAACGCGACCGTCAGGGCGATATTGCGCATCTGTGCGAGGTCGCGGCGTTGCTCCGGGTTGCACCGGTAACGCTGGCATGGCGACTGTTTAACCTCAAGCTCATCGGTGAAGATACCCGGCGCAGTCTTTCGCAAGAGAAGCAGCGGCCATCGGTGTCAGGCCCACCAAAACGGTTCTCTCCTACCTTCGTGAAGATGCTTCACGAAGCCCTGGAAAACGGACGGCTGTCGGCTCGCAAAGCCGCCAAGGCCATGGGCCTTGGACTTGGCGGGTTGACCGAGCTGTTCGCTCAGTACGACCTCACCGCACCATTCGAGCTGTGAGGTGAGCGTCGTATGCCGAAAATCCGAGTTTTCGCGGACACCAACGTCATCCTCGAATCATTCCGAACGGGCTGCTGGACAGCCGTCAGCAACCACTTCTCCATCGAGACGGTCGAGAAGTGCGTTGAGGAAACGCTGACCGGCAATCCTGGTGATCCCCGCCACGTTGCCGTGCCGCCTGCTGTTTTGAATGCAGGGCTTGCTGCACAACATCCGGTCAGCCGCAAGGAGCTCGCCACGTTGGTGTTGAGCCACCCTCCGAGCAGCACGCTCGACGATGGCGAGAAGCATCTTTTCGCGTGGCTGTTCGCCAACAAGCTGCTGCCGTCACATGTCATCGTGGTCACAACGGCCGACAAGGCCGCCTTGGTCGCATCGAACGGGCTGGGCTGGCTCGACTGCATGATCTCGTTGGAGGATCTGGCTCGCAAGGCGGGCGTTGGGCGAGTCAATCTCGATGCGCTGGCCTTGCAATATCGCGACGACTGGTTGTCCAGCATCAAGACCAAGATCAGGTTGGGAATCATCCCGTGAGAAACGTCTGTCGCTGAGGGCGAGTCCATTTACGGGAGGAAAGCCACTCAGCAATGTTTAAGGAGCATCGAGTGGCCCAGAAGTCTCACAAGAACAACAAGCACATCGCCGAACTCATCGAATCGGCAACCGTCACTGCGCTCCAGCTGCTGGCGCAGGTCGACAAGTTCGCCATGCTCGGCGGCATCGATGCGTCTCTGCCTGACGATCAGGCTCGCGCAGCGCTGCGCGAGCACATCCTCAAGATCAAACGCGAGGACATCACCATTGCCGATCAGGAGGCCGTGCGACTCCTTCAGCTCGTCCGTTTCCGTACCGAGGAGATGCTGGAGCACGCCTATCGGGAACTGGAGTTCGAGCAGCACGCGGAGATCGCCACCTTCAACAAGTCGGCGGATGCGATGACCCGGCTGATCTGGTTGCACGTCAAGGCGTCGCGCGTTTTCGACCAGATCGAGACCATCTACCTGACTCACCATTTCCACGGGCACAAGAAGTTCCTGGGGTTCACGGTGCGCGACGGCGACGGGCGCGACTTCCAGTGGACGCCGGAAGTCGAGAAGAAGCTGCACGAAGGAGTGGGCGAAATCCTCGAGCTGGACGCCGAGGCCAAGCAGAACTGCGAACTGATTCACTTCGAGATGGACGAAGGCGATGCGGATGCCAAGCGACGAATGCACTATCTGGTCGTCTATCACCCCGGAAAGATGCGCACGTTGCGCCAGATGAAGGATCGGCGGCGCGACCTGTTGCTCTACATCCCGGCGTTGGAAGCGACTCTGGTCTACGACCCGGCAGCGAACAAGGTGCACGTGCTCTCGGAAAGGCGCGGCACGGCGCAACGTCTCGCGGATCGCTTCGTCGCGGTCGGCTTTGACAAACCGCTCTCGAAGCAGCCTGTCGGGGCCATCAGCTACGAGCTGGGCATGTTCAAGAGTTCGGTCAACCTCCGCACCGCAACCGCTAAGGGAGCGGTGATCCTGGACGCATGGATTTCGTCGATTACCGTGACCCTCGGGCATACCCGGCACAGCGTCACTTTTGCGATGGCGAACAGCGACAGCGTCTGGAGCGTGTCCGACAAGCATTTCGGCGCACACAACCCCTTGTCCAGCTGCCGTTCCGTGATCGAGGTGAAGCTCTCGTTCTCGATCCGGTTCGACGGCGAGCAGGATTCGCGCGCGCTGGACATCACCGTCGATCACCGGGGCTCGTGCAATCTGCTGAACCTGCCTGATCTACGCCTGCGCCAATGCGGTGAAGACATCCTGACTTCACTGGGTGTGATGAAGCGAGTCGAACCGGCGAGGGTCGGTGCCGACCTCGCTCTGTTCCGCGCCGAGATGAAGCTGCTCGATCTTGCAGGCCATGAGGCGGATGGACACCTTCTGGCAGCGCTTGGTCTGACCGCCACCGATCTGGTGAGCAAGGGTCTGCTCAAGCAGAAAGCTCCAGGCGACTACATCACCGTCCCCGTTGAGGATGCCGACGGCCAACAGGGGTTCCGCCGACTGAAGGTCATCTTCAACAGCACCAGCACTTCGGCGGTTGATGACGTCTCCGGTGAACGCTTCGACCTAGCTGAAGGCGACCTTTGCCGATACGACATCAGCAAGGGCTACCTGCGTGAACGTCTCGATGAGCTGCTCCGTCCCCAGCTGGTCGACATGCCGTTAACCGTGGACGAAGAGGAGCCCTATGTGCTCGGCAACTACCGGATGGGCGATCAGCGGATTCCGGTCGCGCTGGTGTCTCGGCTGTGGGAGGCCAAGCACGCCGACAAACTCGACACGAAGCTGCGACAGTCGAATCTCGGCCTCACCATCGTGTTGTCGACGACGGCGGGTCAGCCGCGCCGCTACCTTGGGCCTGGCATCGTTGTCTCACTGGATACGCTCGCCAAGGACGTAAGCGGGAAGGTGTCGATTGATCTCGCGCCGGTCGATGCAGAGATTCGCCGCCGGCAATCCGAAGCATCCGTGATCGACACGCCGCGTTTGATCAAGGACGACGCGCGCAGTGGCACGCTGCATGGGCCGTGGCCAGATCCGTGGACGCTGACCAAGAAGGAATGGCTCGACGTGGTCGAGGTGTTCGTCAATGGCTGGAAATCCGGGCGGCGCAAATGGTCAAAGGCACAGATCGAATCTGCGTCGGGCGTTTCATTTCGGACGATGGCTGAACTGTTCCGAGGCGCACCGGAATGGCAGACGTATTTCCGTGGCGCAGATGGCAATGCCAAACCCCGAGTTTGGGAACTGAGCATCGGTGCCCCCGACTATCTAGGCTCCGCGCAAGCCACTGGCGACGAGACAGCGGAATCCGAATTGACTTGAGGAACACGCCTTTGTAATTTCCGCGTGATTTCTGCGTAAAGGCTGCGAAATATCGCAAGCCTTGCGGGAAGAAAGTAGGAGCACTTCAACGAAAGGAGTGCTCCAAATGCAAAACCAAGTCCCCTCTGTTCAATCCGGCCGGAAACTCTCCCGGCTCCTTCCGGACGGTGCCACGCGCATCGCCCTCGACGAAAACGAGCTCGCCGCCCGCTGGGGGCTCTCCGTCAAAACCCTGCGCCGTTGGCGGCAGGAACAGCTCGGCCCCGTCTTCTGCAAGCTCGGGGCGCGCGTCACCTACCTGATCTCCGAAGTCGAAGCCTTCGAGCGCCGCGTCTCGCGCTACTCGACCTTCGCTCGGGCATACCAGTGAGGAGGACGGCCATGAACGATCTGACCATCTTTCCCGTCGACATCGCCGAGATGTCCGTGAGCCAACTGGCCGCGCTGCCGCCCGAGCAGAGCCGCCGCATCTCGGCGCGCTGATCGCCAAGTGCGCAGGCGCAATCCCCACGCCCGCCAGCGCCGCCAACCCCACACACATCGAACCTCAGGAGTAATCGCAATGACCGCATGGAATGACTTCAACGACGCCGACTCTCAGCAATCCGGCTTCGATCTGATCCCCAAGGGTACCGTCGTGCCGGTGCGCATGACCATCAAGCCGGGTGGCTATGACGACCCCGAGCAAGGCTGGGGTGGCGGCTACGCCACCGAATCGTTCGAGACCGGTTCCATCTATCTGGCCGCTGAGTTTGTGGTCACCGCTGGCGACCATGCCAAGCGAAAGATGTGGAGCAACGTCGGCCTGCTCTCCAAGAAAGGCCCGACCTGGGGCCAGATGGGGCGCAGCTTCATCCGCGCCGCGCTCAACAGTGCCCGCAACGTCCATCCGCAGGACAACAGCCCGCAGGCCGCCGCCGCGCGCCGCATCAATGGCTTCGCCGAACTGGATGGCCTGGAGTTCCTGGCGCGCGTCGACATCGAGAAGGACGCCAAGGGCCAAGACCGCAACGTGGTCAAGCTGGCAGTCGAGCCCGACCACCCTGACTACGCCAAGTTGAAGGGCGTGCCGCCGAAGGGCAGTCCGGGCGGTGGCAGCTCCGGCGCTCCGGCCCAGGCGGCTCCTGCCTACGCAGCTCCCACCCCGCAACGCGCGCCAGTGACGGGCAAGCCGTCCTGGGCTCAGTGAGGAGGCTGCCATGAATACAACCGTCCTCACTGCCAGCCACTACGGCGTCGTGCGTTTCGGCGATCTGCAATGCGAGGCCGTCGTGCTCAAGGGCGGCGAGCGTGGCTACGTTCGTCGCCAACTGGCCAAGCTGCTGGGTTTTCACGAGACGCACAAGGGTGGCCGATTTGCCCGGTTCCTGGCCGACTTCGTGCCTAACTCATTGTCGGCATTGGAGAAAACTCGTGAGCCGATTCTGTTGCCGTCGGGGCGGCAGGCGCAGTTCTTCCCGGCCGGGATCATTGCCGACGTCGCGTCGGCGGTGGTCAGCGCCGCCATCAACGGCACGCTGCACAAGGCCCGCCAGGGCATCGTGCCCAATTGCATGAAGATCATGCGCGCGCTGGCCACCACCGGCGAGGTCGCGCTGATCGACGAGGCGACGGGCTACCAGTACCACCGCGCGCCTGAGGCGCTGCAGGAACTGATCTCCAAGCTGCTGCGCCAGTCGTGCTCTTCGTGGGAGCGCCGCTTCCACCCGGACTACTACCGCGCCCTCTACCGGCTGTTCGGCTGGAAGTACCAGGGCCACGACCAGAACCCGCCCCACGTTGTCGGCCAGATCACACAGCGCTGGGTCTATGGGCCGGTGCTGCCCGCAACGCTGATCGAAGAGATCCGCGCTCGCAAGGGCATCTCGCAGAAGCACCACCAGTGGCTGTCCGATCAGGGCCTCTCCCGTCTGGAAACGCAGATTCACGCGGTCACCGCCATTGCGCGCAGCTCGACCTGCTACCGCGACTTCGACCGCCGTTGCGAAGCGGCCTTCGCGGGCGGCTCGCTGCAGTTGGCGCTGCTTGCCGAAGACTTTGAGGAGGGTGCGTGAAATGCTGGGTCTGCAAACGACACGCCCGGGGATTCGGTCACACCGACAACCGACACGGTATCGGCGATCCCCGGCGCTACCCCATCGACTGCCCTTTGACGCAGCCCTGGCCCAGCGAATGTCGGATCGGGCGGTGAAGGTCATCACGGCGACCGAAGCGGGAGATCTCCTGCCGCGCGCCTTCAATGACCCGACCCACTTCGAGTGCCGGATGTGCGCGTGGCAAGACCGCTGCTGGAGAACACAAGCATGACCGACAACAACACCCCGGCCACCGGCATCGAGCCGATGATCGATGCCAAGCAGGCGGCCGCCGCTTTGCGCCTGCCGTACTACTGGTTCGCCGACCACGCGATGCGCACCAAGTACCGGATTCCGCACTACCTGATGGGTGGTCTGGTGCGCTACCGGCTGTCCGAACTCTCTGCGTGGGCCACGCGTACCACCGCCGTTCAGGGCCGTGATTCCCAAGATGCGGACGCACCTGTCGAGGGAGCCGAATGATCGACTTCAACGACACCACCCAACCTGCGGAGCACAACAGGGAATCTGAACGAGACGAGATTCGCGCCGACTTGCTTGCGCGTCTGGAGTCGGTGCTGACCACGATGTTTCCGGCTGGCAAGAAGCGCCGTGGCAAGTTCCTGATCGGCGACATCCTGGGCAGTCCAGGTGACAGCCTCGAGGTGGTGCTGGAAGGTGAGAAGGCCGGTCTGTGGACGGATCGTGCCACCGGCGATGGCGGCGACATCTTCGCCCTGATCGCGGCCTATCTCGGTGCGAACGTCCACACCGATTTCCCTCGCGTGCTGGATGAAGCTGCCGATCTGCTCGGGCGGTCGCGGTCGGTGCCAGTGCGCAAGGCGAAGAAGGAAGCGCCGGTCGACGACCTCGGCCCGGCCACGGCGAAGTGGGACTACTTCGATGCCGGTGGCAAGCTGATCGCCGTCGTCTACCGCTATGACCCACCGGGAGGCAAGAAGGAATTCCGACCGTGGGACGCGAAGCGCCGCAAGATGGCCCCGCCTGAGCCGCGCCCGCTGTTCAACCAGCCGGGCATCGGTGCGGCCAGCCACGTCGTCCTGGTCGAGGGCGAGAAGTGCGCGCAGGCCTTGATCGCCAGCGGCGTGGTGGCCACCACCGCCATGCACGGTGCCAATGCCCCGGTCGACAAGACCGACTGGTTGCCACTGGCTGGCAAGACGGTGCTGATCTGGCCCGACCGCGATGAGCCAGGGTGGGACTACGCCGACCGCGCGTCGCAGGCGATCTTGCAGGCACCCCACCGATCTCGCAGGCCTGCGCGGCGCACGCTTCGTGTCATCCATCGAAACGGAGCAAGGGCGGCGCTGGAACGAATCCAAGGTCAAGGCCATCACCGGTGGCGACAAGGTGTCCGCGCGCTTCATGCGCCAGGACTTCTTCGAGTACCTGCCGCAGTTCAAGTTGGTGATCGCGGGCAATCACAAGCCGTCGATCCGCAACGTCGACGAGGCGATGAAGCGCCGACTGCACCTGATCCCGTTCACGGTGACGATCCCGCCCGAGCGCCGCGACGGCAGGCTGACCGAGAAGTTGCTCAAGGAGCGCGATGGGATTTTGGCGTGGGCAGTCGCGGGCTGCAGCCTGTGGCAACGCCAGGGCTTGAAGCCGCCCGCCAGCGTGGTGTCGGCGACCGAGGAGTATTTCGAGGCAGAGGATGCGCTCGGGCAGTGGATCGAAGAACGCTGTCTGCTGGCCAAATCCCATCGCGAAGGCGTCTCCGAACTGTTCGCCGATTGGCGTGAATGGGCTGAGCGCGCGGGCGAGTACGTGGGCTCGGTCAAGCGCTTCTCGGAGCTGATGGCGACTCGCAAGTTCGAGAAGTGTCGGCTGACCGGAGGGGCTCGCGCCATCGCGGGCATCGCCCTCAGGCCCAAGCCGTACAGCCACGCCTACCCCTACCGCGATGACTGACCAATCCGGGCGAGTGACGGATTTGACGGGTTTCCTGATTGACGCGCTACACGTGCGCGCACGTAAGGGACGTTGTGCCGACAACCCGTCGCATCCGTCACTCGCCCACCCAACACGGAGTAAAGACGATGAACACGACAATCCTGGCCCTTGATCTGGGCACACACACCGGGTGGGCCCTGCAGCAGCTGGACGGCACCATTACCAGTGGCACGGAGCACTTCAAGCCGCAGCGATTCGAAGGCGGTGGAATGCGCTTCCTTCGATTCAAGCGCTGGCTCAACGAACTCCTCTCGGCCAGCAATCACATCAACGCGGTGTTCTTCGAGGAAGTTCGGCGACACGCTGGCGTTGATGCGGCGCACGCCTACGGCGGGTTCATGGGGCACCTGACCGCGTGGTGTGAGCATCACAACATTCCGTACCAGGGTGTTCCAGTCGGCACGATCAAGAAGCACGCGACCGGCAAAGGCAATGCGGGCAAGGACGAAATGATCACATCCGTCCGCGAGCGTGGTCACACCCCAGTCGATGACAACGAAGCCGACGCGCTGGCCCTGCTGCACTGGGCCATCGAGACGCAGGAGGTGTGACGTGAAGGTGCCGACACCCCAATACCGCTGCCCCCTTGCTCGGCTGCAGCCGCAAGCCACGGATCTGGACGCCATCAAGGAACGTGGCTGGCGTGACCAACACATCCTGGTGGTCAACGCCTCCGACGACCGCCTGGACTTCATCGAGCGCGAGATCGTGCGACGCATTGGTGAACGCCTGTACGGGCTGGGAGGGACACGTCATGGCTGAGTGGACAACTGACGACGTGGCAGCACGCTTCGAGGAAGCTGCCACCACCGGACGACGCCTGCCCCCTGTGCGTGTGCAGGGCTACTTCAATTGCTGGCCTGCCTTCGTGCGCAAGGAGTGGGAAGCCTTTGCTGCCGACGAGAAGGTGTACCGGCCCTTCCCACCAAGCCCCGAGGCCATCGACCGGATGCTGGAGACGATGCGCTGGGTGCAGTGGCTGGAGGTCGAGCAGCGCCACCTTGTGTGGATGCGGGCCAAGCGCTACGGCTGGAGGGACATCACCATCCGATTTGCCTGCGACCGCACGACAGCGTGGCGGCGCTGGCAGAGGGCAATGGAGATCGTGGCCGCGAACCTCAACAGCGAAGGCGTGCGGTTACCTTCCAAAAACGTGGGCAATTTAGGGTAACCCAACAAGATCGTGCCCTGCAAGCACGCGGGCCAGGAGTCGCACCTGCGCGCGGACGGGTCGTCCACGGCCATGCGTGGCAAGGACGGCGAGGTCGGCGGCTGGACGCACACCCGATGAGCCGCCCCCGATTCAAACATTCGACCCAGACGAGGCCACCAATGGAAACAGAACCAGCGGTGGCCTTTCTGTTTCTGCAACCCCACCCCGGCGGCGTGTCATCAAGAGCCGCTGGTTGTCTTGAGTTTTTTCATAGGAGCATGTCATGAGTCTTGCCACACGCATCGAAAGCCTGGTCATCCGGGTCGCCCAAGAGTTCAACGATGTCCGCGCCAAAGCGGGAAACCTCGCCAACCTGAACACGACCGACAAGTCGAGTCTGGTGGCCGCCATCAACGAATTGCAGACTGCGGTGCTGTCTGCTGCCGTGATCAACGATGAACAGGTCAGTGCCACCACCGCCTACTCGTCGAACAAGATCGTTTCCTTGCTCGATGCCCTCAAGACCGAGATCTTGGGCGGTGCCGATGCGGCTTACGACACTTTGGTCGAAATCCAGCAGTTGCTGCAAAACGGCACCACTGGCCTGGATGCCTTGCTGGCAGCGGTCAACAACCGTGTGCGGTACGACGCGGCCCAAACCCTGACCGAAGCAGAGCAACTGCAGGCGCGCTCCAACGTTGGCGCAGCCGCCGCCGTCGATCTGGGCAACACCGACACCGACTTCGTGACCATCTTCGAAGGGGCTCTGGTCTGATGAGCCTCGCCAGCCGCATCGCCGCGTTGGCCGATCGGGTCGGGCTGGAGGTCAAGGCCAAGATCGAGGCCAGCCATCCAGGGGTGGCTCGGGCATGGGTCTGCTTTGGCTACGTGGGTAACCAGATCGTGTTGCGCGCCGCGCACAACGTGAACAGCGTGACGCGGTCGGCAGCGGGACGTTACCGCGTTCGTTTCGATGTAGCGATGGTTGACACGCAGTACTGCTGGGTGGCCCTGGCCCGAAGCAGCGTCGACACCGGCACGCAACGGCTGGCCGTCATTCGCGCCAGCGCAGACGCCAAGACCACCCAGTACGTCGACGTGACTTGCGCCACCACTGCGACAAGTTTTGCGGATTCCTCAGAAATCAACCTCGTGGTGTACCGCTGATGGCCTACACAGAAGCCCAACTCCAAGCATTGGAGACTGCGCTCGCTAAGGGCGAACACCGAGTCAGTTTCGGCGACAAGACGGTCGAGTACCGCTCGGTCGACGAAATCAAGGCCGCGATCCGCGAAGTGAGGCGCTGCATTTCTGAGCAAGCAGCAGCCACGGGTCTTTGGCCGGGCCCGCCGCGCCAAATCCGGGTCACCACCTCCAAGGGGTTCTGATGGCCTGGTATTCGAAGATTCGCAGCCTGTTCGGCCAGCAACCCATCCACGAGGCGGCTGGCCGTGGCCGCCGGTCGTTGGCCTGGATGCCGGGCAATCCGGGCGCGGTCGCCGCGATGCTGGCGACCAACACCGACTTGCGCATCAAGAGCCGCGACCTCGTGCGCCGCAATGCGTGGGCGCAGGCCGGAATCGAGGCCTTTGTCGCCAACGCGGTGGGCACAGGCATCAAGCCGCAGAGCTTGTCCTCGAACGAGCCGTTCAAGGCCGAGGTGCAAGCGCTGTGGCGCGACTGGACGGAAGAAGCCGATGCCGCCGGGCAGACCGACTTCTACGGCCTGCAGGCGCTCGCCTGCCGAGCGATGCTTGAAGGTGGCGAGTGCCTGATTCGGTTGAGGCCTCGCCGCCCGGAAGATGGCTTGGTGGTGCCCTTGCAGCTCCAGTTGCTGGAGCCCGAGCATCTGCCCATCAGTCTCAACACCGATCTGCCTTCGGGCAACGTCGTGCGCTCTGGCATCGAGTTCGACAGCCTGGGGCGGCGCGTGGCTTACCACCTGTACCGCTCGCACCCGGAGGACGGGCGTCTGGCTCCGATGTCGGGCCAGGGTGGCATGGACACGGTGCGCATCATTGCTTCGGAAATCATCCACCTGTTCCGGGTTCTGCGTCCGGGCCAGATCCGGGGTGAGCCTTGGTTGTCGCGGGCCCTGGTCAAGCTCAACGAACTCGATCAGTACGACGACGCCGAGCTGGTGCGCAAGAAGACCGCTGCGATGTTCGCCGGGTTCGTGACGCGACAGAACCCCGAGGACATGCTGCTGGCCATCCGTGCAGGCCTGATGAGTCGCTCGGAAGCCATCGCTGCCTTTGGCTACGACGCCGAAGACGTCGACCGCGAGATCGCCGCCGACAACCAGCGCGCCGATGACCTCGGCTTGATCTTCGACTCCGACCCGCGCCGCACCTCCAAGGACGGCGGAAGCGCCGAGCCGAACAAGAACGCTGCCGACGCCACGCAACCCGGCAACTCCTCGTCCGCCTGAAGGATTTTCATGACCCTGCTGCCCCACTTGGCGGCACGCCTCTACGGTGTGCCGCTGGCGATCCATCGCCCAAAACTTGACGTGATCCTGGCCGTGCTCGGCCCCCGGATCGGCTTGGCTGATCTGTCTGCGCCCTCGGGCTTCACGCCGCCTTCGCGTCAAGCAGCCACCCAGACTGCGAAGGTCGCGGTCATCCCGATCCACGGCACGCTGGTGCGACGCACCGTGGGCCTGGAAGCTGAATCCGGCTTGACCAGCTACGCCGGTCTCACCGCCCAGTTGGACACCGCACTGGCCAGCCCGGACGTCGCCGCCATCCTGCTCGACGTCGATTCGCCGGGTGGCGAGTCGGGCGGCGTGTTCGATCTGGCTGACCGCATCCGTGCGGCGTCCAGCATCAAGCCAGTCTGGGCCGTGGCCAATGACATGGCCTTCTCGGCGGCCTACGCATTGGCGTCTGCGGCCAGCAAGGTATTCGTGTCGCGCACCGGTGGCGTCGGCTCGATTGGCGTCATTGCGATGCACGTCGACCAGTCCGAGAAGGATGCCCAGGACGGTGTTCGCTACACAGCGGTCTTTGCGGGCGACCGCAAGAACGACCTCAACCCGCACGAGCCCATTTCCAGCGAAGCCCACGCCTTTCTCAAGGGCGAGGTCAATCGCGTCTACAGCCTGTTCGTCGAGACGGTGGCCCGCAACCGAGGCATCGATGCCTCTGCCGTGCGCGACACCGAAGCCGGGCTGTTCTTCGGGCAAGCCGCCGTTGCCACTGGGTTGGCCGATGCCATCGGCACCTTCGACGACGCGCTTGCCCAGCTTTGCGAATCCGTTTCCCCACTCCCGAATCTGGCGGCAAGCCACTCGGGCTCTTTCCGCAACCTCCAGATGGAGTCATCAATGAATGATCGAACCGACCCCGCTGCTCCTGATCGGCTTGCTGCTGATCCTGCTGGCAGTTTTTCTCAACCGGCGGCCGCCACCGCCATGACCGTGGCCGATGCAGTAGAGGTCGCCCAGACCTGCACCCTGGCCGGGCGAACCGACCTGATCGCGGGCTTCCTCGAAGCGAAAGCTTCACCAGCCAAGGTGCGCAGCCAGTTGCTGGCTGCGCAGGCTGAAGCCAGCCCCGAGATCGTCAGCCGCATCTCCCCCGATGCCGCTGCTTCCACCGCCGCCAGCAACCCGCTGCTCGATGCCGCGAAGCAGCTCGCCGCCAAGTCCGCATCACTGAAAAAGGAGATCTGAGATGCCCACCGTGTTTTCTGAATCGATGAACCTGGGCGACCTGCTCAAGTACGAGGCCCCAAACCTCTACTCGCGCGACCGCGTCACGGTGGTCGCGGGCCAGACCCTGCCGCTGGGCGCGGTCGTCGGGATGGTCACTGCCAGTGGCAAGGTCAAGCAGATCGACCCCTCGGCCACCGACGGCAGCCAGTACGCCGCAGGTGTGCTGATGCAGAAGTGCGATGCCCATCTGGCGGATCGCGATGACGGCCTGATGGTGGCGCGTCACGCCATCGTCGCCGACCACGCGCTGCAGTGGCCCACCGGCATCACCACCGCCGAACAGCAGGCGGCCGTTGCCCAGCTCAAAGCGCTGGGTGTCCTCGTTCGCCAAGGAGTCTGACCATGCAGAACATCTTCGAAAACCCCGCCTTCTCGATGTCAGCGCTCACCGCCGCCATAAACTTCCTGCCCAACAACTACGACCGCCTGAGCGCAATGGGCCTGTTCGTCGACAAGCCGCAGCGCTTTCGCTCGGTGATCGTCGAAGAGCAGAACGGTGTGCTCACGCTGTTGCCGACCATGCCCCCAGGTTCGCCCGGCACCGTGGGCGTGCGCGGCAAGCGCAAGGTGCGCTCGTTCACCATCCCCCACATCCCGCACGACGACGTGATCCTGCCCGAGGAAGTCCAGGGCATCCGCGCCTTCGGTTCCGAAACGGAACTGCAGACAGTGGCGGGCGTAATGGCGCAGCACCTGCAGACGATGCGCAACAAGCACGCGATCACGCTGGAGCATCTGCGCTTCGGTGCGCTCAAGGGCTTGATCCTCGACGCTGACGGCAGCGTGATCTACAACCTCTACAACGAGTTCGAGATCACGCCGAAAACCTTCACCTTCAATATCGCCGATCCTGAGAACGGCTGGGATGTGAAGAAGGCTTGCCTGGACGTCGCCCGGTACGTCGAGGACAACCTGCAAGGCGAACGGATGAGCGGCCTGCACGCCTTCGTTGGCGAGGACTTCTTCGATGCGCTGACGGGGCACGACGAGGTCAAGCTGGCCTACAACCGCTGGCAAGACGGACAGGCGCTGCGCACCGATATGCGCGCGGGTTTCACCTTCGCCGGTATCACGTTCGAAGAGCATCGCGGCCGCGCGGTCGCCCCGGGCAGTGCCGTGCGTCGACCGGATCGAAATCGACGCGACATCAGCCGACTGGCTGATCACGCACGGCATCGCCAACCCGGAGCCGACTGTCCACGCCCGAGAACCCATCACTGACCTTGAACCCAAACCCCTCCAACGCAAGGAACCCAAGCAATGAGCACCTACGCCAGTTTTCAAGGCCGCGTATTCCTCGGTAAGCGCGACATCGACGGCCTTCCCATCGAAGTGCGCTCGCCCGGCAACGTTGCCGAGCTGAAGCTCTCCCTCAAGACCGACGTGCTGGAACACTACGAGAGCCAGACCGGCCAGCGCTCGCTCGATCACCGGATGGTCAAGCAGAAGTCCGCCACCGTGAACCTCACCATCGAGGAGTTCACCAAGGAGAACCTTGCGCTGGCCCTCTACGGCAACCACGTCGTCGGCACGCCGGGCACGGTCACCGCCGAGCCGGTGGGCGGTGCCACGCCGATTGCAGGCGACCGCTACTTCCTGGCCCACCCGAAGGTCTCGTCCCTCGTCGTCGTGGATTCGGCTGGCACGCCCGCGACCTTGGTCTTGGGCACCAACTACACCGCTGACGTGGACTTCGGTGCCCTCCAGTTTCTGGACACCACCGGCTTCACCGCGCCGTTCAAAGCCAGCTACACCCTGGCGCAGTTGCGCGGCTTCGTCGCAGCGACCGCACGCACCGACGCGGCACGCGATGCGCGGCTGCTGTCAGTGATTGCCATCGGCACACGCGGCGATGCCCGCCACCTCGACCAGACCCTCGACCGACTCACCGACAAGGCCGCCGACCGTGCCTGAAGACCATGCGCATTTCCGTCCAAATCGATAGCGCCGCAGCCCAGGCGCAATTGCGCCGCTGGGGCGGGGAATTCCGCGTCAAGGTCAAGAAGGCGGTGTCGCGGGCGATTGCCAGCGAGGCGGTCGAACTCAAGCAGGACGTGCGCAGCCACGTTGCGAGCCAGATGGCCGTGGTCAAGAAGTCCTTCCTCAAGGGCTTCACCGCCAAGGTGCTGGACAAAGACACGAACCGACTGCCTGCGCTCTACGTGGGTTCGCGCATTCCGTGGTCGGGGATGCACGAGACCGGCGGCCAGATTGCCGGGCGGATGCTGATTCCACTGAACGGTCGGGTGGGCCGCAAGCGCTTCAAGGCGCAGGTGGCCGAGCTGATCGTCGGAACCGTGAAGGAGAAGGGTCAGCCAGACCAGCCCGTGGTGCGGCGGGTGCAACTGATCAGCGAGAACACGCGCGTCCTGGTGGCCGAGACCTGGAGCGACACCACGGGCGCGTACCGGTTCGAGCTGATCGACCCGGCCCAGAGATACACCGTGGTCAGCTACGACCACAAGCAGATGTACCGCGCCGTGATCGCGGACAACCTTCACCCGGAGATGATGCCGTGACCGTTGCCATCACTGTCGAACACAACGAGGCGCGGCTGACGGGCACCCTTGCGTTCCTGGATGCGGGCAGCAGCCCGGCGCGTTTGCGCATCTACGGCGGCACGCGACCGGCTACACCGGCGACGACGCCGACGAGCGCGATGCTGGTCGAGATCAGGCTCACCAAGCCTGCAGGCACGATTGCAGGCGGGCTCCTGACGCTGGCGCAGCAGGAGGATGGCTTGATCACCAGCACCGGCGTTGCTGCGTGGGCGCGGCTGGTCAATGGCAACGAAGTCACGGCGCTGGATCTGGACTGCAGCGGCACCGACGGCAGTGGCGACGTGAAGCTGGCCAGCACCAACCTCTATCTGGGTGGTGATGCCCGGATGGTGTCGGCGATCCTGGGGTAGACCGTGCCGAGTGCATCCAGCGAATTGACGCTGGCCGCTACGCTGCCAGCACCCGAAGTCAGCATCGCGTTCGGCCCACCTCTGGTTAACCTGCTGTTCGATCAGCCTGCTGCCAGCGACGCCAACTTGGTGTTCGGCGCGGGCTTCGTCGCACCGCGCGACGACGTGGTGGTGCTGGCCAGCCTGCCGCTGCCGGTTGTCTCGATCAAGTTCATCCCGCCAGCGCGGGCCGAATTGCTGGCAGAGCTACCTGCCTTGACGGTCAGCACGTTGCTGCTGCGCCCGAGCATGCCCTTGGACGTTGTGGGCGCAAGTCTTCCCGGTGTCGTGTTCTCCGGCGAGGTTAGGTACTACTCGCGCACGCAGCGACCGACGGTTGGTCAGACCGCTCACCCTTGGCAGGTGGCGAGGCAGACCGAGGATGGTGCCGCTCAGGGCCAGCAGGACGCTGCCGCAACGCCCGCTGGCTGGGCCGCGTTCTGGCGGCGTTGCCTGCGAAAGCCGAAGCGCTGGTCGCGGGTAGCGCATCCGGGCCCGTCGAGCTTGTGGCCAGCGTCAACGGCACCGCATTTCGGGTTCTGGCCGAGAGCATCAGCCGCGAGCGCATCTTTGGAGACGCGAGCATCCGCATTTCCGGACGAGGACGCAACGCTGTTCTGGCCGCGCCCTACGCGCCGGTGATGACGTTTTCGAACACCGAGGGCCGAACCGCACGGCAGTTGATGGACGACGTGCTCACGGTCAACGGCATCCCGCTGGGCTGGGCGGTCGATTGGGGCCTGACGGACTGGAACGTCCCCGCCAATGCGTTCGCGCAGCAGGGATCGTGGATCGACGCACTGACCGCCATTGCCGGTGCTGCAGGTGGCTACTTGATTCCGCATCCATCGGCCCAGAGCATCCGCGTGCGTCATCGCTACCCGGTGGCTCCTTGGGAGTGGAGCACCGTCACACCTGACTTCGTGTTGCCGGTCGATGCCGTCGCCCGGGAGTCGCTGCGCTGGCTGGAAAAGCCTGCGTACAACCGCGTGTTCGTTTCCGGGCAGGACGTCGGCGTGCTCGGGCAGGTGACCCGGGCCGGGACTGCCGGAGATGTGCTGGCACCGATGGTCGTCGATCCGTTGATCACCGAGGCCGCCGCCGCGCGTCAGCGTGGCATCGCGGTGCTGGCCGACACCGGTCAACAGCTCGAGGTCAGCCTGCGCCTGCCGGTGCTCGCAGAGACCGGGATCATCGAGCCCGGCGCATTCGTGGAGTACCAGGACGGCAGCGTCACGCGACTGGGCATCGTCCGCGCGACCCAAGTGGAAGCCGGGATGCCCGAGGTCTGGCAGACGCTGGGAGTGCAGGCCTATGCATAACCTCTACGAGCAGTTTCGCCAACTGATCCCCGACCCGCCGCTGCAGGCGGGCACCGTGATCGACGTCGGCTCTGGCGTGGTCACGGTCGCATTGCCCGGTGGCGGCCGAATCAAGGCGCGGGGCACTGCGGCCATTGGCCAGAAAGTGTTCGTGCGCGACGACGCCATCGAAGGCATCGCGCCCAGCCTGACGCTCGAAATCATCGAGATCTGAAACCCAACTGATTCAACCCTGAGACCCGCCCTGATGCTCGCGCATCGGGCGGGTTTCGCATTTCTGGAGCACGCAAATGAACGCACCGACTGTGACGGAGGGCATGGTGACCATGCCCAAGGACGAATTCGAAGAACTGCTGGAGCGCGTCGCCGAACGCGGCGCTCGCCACGCGCTGGCTGACGTGGGCCTCGACGGCGAAGACGCGGCCAGCGACATCCGCGAGCTGCGGGGCCTGCTGGAGGCGTTCAACACGGCCAAGCACACCGCGTGGCAGACGGTGGTCAAGGTGATCACCACCGGCTTCCTGCTGGCGCTGGTCGCAGGCGCAATCATCAAGCTCAAGGTGTTCGGAGGTGGCCAATGATCGAGACACTGCTCGGTGGCCTCCTGGGCGGGGCCTTCCGTCTCGCGCCCGAACTGCTCAAGTGGCTCGACCGCCAAGGCGAGCGTGGTCACGAACTGGCGATGCAGGACAAGGCGCTGGAGTTCGAAAAGTTGCGTGGTGCGCAGCGCATGGCCGAAATCGGTGCGAGCGCCGATGCGGCGTGGAACGTCGGAGCCATCGATGCGCTGCGCGACGCCGTCCGCACCCAGGGTGAGAAGACCGGCGTGCGCTGGGCCGACGCGCTCTCAACCAGCGTGCGTCCAGTGATCACCTACTGGTTCATGGCCCTGTACTGCGCTGCCAAGACGGCGGCATTTGTGGCTGGCGTGACCGCTGGTGCTGGCTGGGGCACGGCCATCCTGCACGCCTGGACGGAAGCCGATCAGGCGCTGTGGGCTGGTGTGCTGAACTTCTGGTTCCTCGGGCGCGTGTTCGACCGGGTTCGTTCGTGACCAGCGTACCGAAAACGGCCATCGAGCTGGCCATGCGATTCGAGGGGTTCCACCGCGTGCCGAAGGCCGATCCTGGACGCGCGCACCCGTACATCTGCCCGGCAGGGTACTGGACGATTGGCTATGGCCATCTCTGCGAGCCGAAGCATCCGCCGATCAGCGAAGCGGAAGCAGAGGTCTATCTGGCGCGCGACCTGCAAACCGCGCTCTCCGCGACGCTGCGTTACTGCCCGGTGCTTGCCGCCGAACCCGAAGGGCGACTTTCGGCCATCGTGGACTTCACCTTCAACCTTGGCGCGGGGCGGCTGCAGACGTCGACGCTACGGCGGCGCATCAATCAGCGAGACTGGGATGGCGCGGTTCGCGAGTTGCGCCGGTGGGTCTTCGGTGGAGGGAAAACATTGCCAGGACTAGTTGCAAGAAGGGCGGCCGAGGAACGCCTACTCTTGAGCTGACTAGGCGTCTCCCGACCTTTCGAGACCACCTTCCGCTCGCACGCTGTTCGACAAACGCCAGCGAATCTGTGAATCAACTTCTAAGCGCTCAAAGAGATCAGGGCGCCGATAGACATAGCCGCGTATTGCAGGAGCCTTCACCTCATATCCCACGATAGTCGACGCGCGCTGCGTGATCTCGCCAAACGTCAGGGAGGGCCACTCTACCCTTGGGCTGGCAGGCCACATCGCCTGAACGATCGCGTCTAGGACAGAAACGGCTTTCCCTCGCCTGCTCTTGGCGAAGCTTGGCAGGTCGCGGCGCTTGTTCACATTGCCTCCAAAGCTTGCTTGAAAGATCTTGCCAGAGAGACGTGGCCGAGATCCCACACGCGCGCTGACCAAGATGAATTGTGCTTGTAAGCGGCGGATGATAAGCTTTCACGCTTAATCAATAAAGCCCACTCATCCCTGATGCCCAACTCAATCCAGATCGATGTCTTTATTGACGGAGAAGAAACTCCCTTTCTTGATGATATCAAGGCACTTTGGATTAACCGATGGGCGAAAAACTATTCGTCACTAGGCACACTTTGCTTCAATTCCCCCGTCAACGTCAAGGGGCAGGCTGGCATAGCCGGACTGCCACCGAACCTGACACAAGCCTTCGAAATTCGAAACCCAGATATCTTCTTCACTGCCCGCTTGGGTGGAGAAAAAATCGCATTGGGTGGTATAGAAATCACAGTGCATTCGCCTGACGGATCGAATGTTGAGAAAAGATACCCTTTCATTTGGGCTGGTCGAAAGCATGACTTTACCGCGTTCGTCGTGAGCCCCTACATGAAAACCAGGGCTGGTGGGCAAGTCAACAAACTTCCCAATCGCCATTCTGCGAGAAATCTGGATTTCATTGACGAGTGGATGGTGAAAGCCTCGCCTGTTGCGCCATTGCATCAGATTATTCCAATAATGGAACTGCAAGAGGACTATGAGTCGGCAAGAAAAATATTGAAGGTTGATCTTCTTCCCTTGGCTGATCTCTCGGGATATTTTTGCGATCTACTTGCAGAGAAAATAAAGCCAAAATCTTCTGAAAATAGAATATCAAAGTTCGTAGTCGATATTAAGAAGGTGGCTACGGCCTGCAAGAGCGTCACTCGCTATACCAAGCCATCAAGTTTTATCGAGCAAGGTAACCGATGGATTCAAATCTACAACACCCGACCGGATTCGGGGCACTGGGAAAGAGGTGAGGGACAGTTCGATTCAATCGATGGTCGGCTCATGTTTACGCTAGACGAGGCGGAGATCAAGGGGCTAAACAAGGCACTTGAATTCTGGATGCCTCAGTTGTCAAGCGGTCACGCTTGGGTAGTAGAACAAGTTGAACGTGACCATGGAAGCAAGCGACTCAGAAATATAGTAAAAGTCCTCAGCAAATACATGAAAGTGAAGTTTGCTGACGATCTGACTCCTGATGACTTAAAGATACTTCAAAATAATCCTGGACTAACACTGGAGCGGCTGGATTGGGCTAGCGGAATCCTTCATATTGCTGCGCTTGTAGGCACGAGCAGCCCTGCGGCCATCGCACGGGCAGGACTCAAATCGCCAAGCAGCAAGACGGTTTCCGATGTTCAGCGAGTGCTTGAAAGTAATACTACTTTCATCAGCACACACCGCCTGTACGAAACAGCTTGGGCTGAATCATTTAAAAAGGGGGTGCTCGCTACTCCTTCGGGGTCAACCGTTCTCGCTCCGAGAATTCCTGAGTCTCAGTTTTCCATCAAGTGCGATTTTGGCAATCGCCAAGTATTTTTCGCCGGAGATTGCACCAAGGCGCAATTGATGGCGATTCGGCAACTTCACCGCCAGTGTTTTGAGTGATATGGCTGGCCAAGGAAAAACAACGAGGCTTTATGCCACTCGATTGACTGATGAGGGATGGAAAGTCCTGTTTATTTGCATACCAAACTCGCCTCATGTGGGGGTGGTTCCAATACCGACCTCACACGGGGTTAGCAAGCAGAGATATCCTGACATTGCGGCGTTAAAAAATGATCAACTTCTGCTTGTCGAAGTTGAGATGTGTCTCTCGGATGCCGTTTCGCAGGATATTGTTCTTCGCTTCAATGAGATGCGACAAGCCTTGGGAAACCCCGCTTTATATCGCAGTTGGAGTCAGAGGGTTGGGTTGGTGAGTGGGCATGAAATGCCACTCACCCCAAGAATAGAATCTAGGCTTCTACTAGTCAACGGATTTGACGAGCGATCCATTAATTTCGTCAAGTCCTTGGAATTGCACAACATCTCCGTTGAGCGCGCCTAGAAAAACATAATTTCAAGATTGAAATCTGTCTAGAGATTGACACTATCGATAAGTTCTTCGATGCCAACTTGAATTCCGTCGCTGTCGACGACCGACGTGTGCATATAGTCGTCGAGCACCAACGGGAAGACGGCCATCGAGAGCGCCACTGGATCAGCATCCAATTCAGGATGCTTAGTTTTCAGCTGCGCCATCCTGTCTGAAGCCATTGCCCTGAAGGACTGCGCATCGACCGTGGTTGGAGGAGTATTTTTCTTCTCCGCAGGCCGTAAGGCGAGCACGCACGATACGCCGAGCGCGTCGACTCTGCTGTGTTGAAACTTCGACTGTCGCTCGGTATGTATCGGCCATGACACTGTGACACGCAATCCCGAGCTTCGGATTGCTTCGAAAAGCGCAATCCATGCTTTGAGTTCCTTGTGTCCATACATGAGGATGATGAGACCATCGTCGGTAAGCGTTCGCCTTGCCTCGGTCAAGCAAGCGGACATTTTTAGGGCAAAGAAGCTTCCGGTCTTTGGTGCAGGAGCCAGCTTATGTTTTCGGTCTACGATGAGTTCCTGAGCTTTTGGGGTGACATCAGGTGAGAACCACTCAGAAAAATCCTTCTGGAGTAGTTTTTTAGTCCACGGATAAAAGAAATCGCTCAAATATGCATAAGTAATTGAGTCAAAGTATGGCGGGTCTATTACTACGAGATCTAAAGATTGATCGGGGATTGATGTTTTGGCAGCATCGGCTTGATTCACTTCAGCGCGATGCGGTATTGATCTGAGATGCTCCAAAGCTTTTATGATCCACTTGCTCGAGCTTATCCAGCCACCAGCTCCCGCGCTGCCTGGGGGTATCTCGACATAGTTCCACACCATCGAGATCGCCTGCCTAACGAAGATATTGGCCGGGAAGGCGCCATTGGACTGCCACCATGAGTGACGATTGCTATAGATTGCAACTTTGTTCATGATCATTAGCAGTGCAAGATAACGAAATCTAGCCTCCTCCTCAGAATCGCTATTATTATCAATAGCCGCACGACGCTTTGCGATGGCTTGTGTAATTTCTTGAACCGCGCGCCTCTGACGTGGGTTGAAGAGGTCAAATACTGTTCTGATACCGTACTGAATCGCCCAAAGATGACGAATGCCATTCATATCAAGGGGCAGATGCAGATCAACGAATTCCTCGGGTCGATCAGAGTCATGATCGATTACGCCAGAAGTTCCCTGAAGGTCTAAAGGTTTTGCAGGCGCGACGTATTGTCTTTTGCCGTTGACGGTGGTCAGCTTTGCGTATTCAACTTCCCTCAATTGTCCAGCCATGCCCTGGCGCATGATTTCGTCCGTGCCTGTCGGTGTTTCGCAAAATAGACAGGTGGCAGACTTCGATGCAACAGTTCCTGTGTCGGCGTCTAGAAAATCTGCGTCTGAATCAGGCTCGACAACTTCAATGCTCACTGATCCCGTTATCTTCTCTGGTTTGATGCTTAGTGCCTGCTTTTGTCCATTCTTGCTTAACCATTTATTTTGGAAAAGTGGCGTCCACCGCTCACAATGAGGGCACATATAGACCTTTGCCCAAAAATAGGCTAGGTCGTTCTTGTCAGCGTAGTTGGCGGATAAGCTGAAGTTGAATGACTCCGCTACTGAATCTACATCCTCACTGAGTCGCTTGAACGCCTCACGCAAGCTTGAGACCAATGGATGCTATTGGATTCAAGTCCGATGCGTGAGTCCGAAGCCCGAGTCGAAGTGCTTCAAGCGGAATCGACCCTCCGCCTGAAAAGGTATCGGCGAGACTCGGATTCTTGTTTGAGAGGGAAATGATCGTACGCGCCGCCTCCATGAGATGTTGATTGTTTGAATTTCCGAAGTCTGACATTTCGGAAACAAACATCTCGAGCTGTTCTTCTAGACCCGTGATAGTCGGGTAAAGACCATTCAGGGTCTTCCTTACTGCCTTGTTCTTTGAAAGGACTTTAGTGGCTGGTAGGGGGCGCCTTGCCCACCACGTTTGTAGCGTACTGATATGGCCCTGTCGTATCGATTTTTCTCGACGACAACTCGTTGAGATGGATTCAACAGGAAAGAACTCTTCAATTAGTCTTGTCATTTTTTTGTGGATAGTCTTGTGCCAATGTACGTAAGGCTTCTGGCGCAGGAATTCGGTGCCTGAACAGTCGAGCTAGGTCCTTGGCAGAAATCTTCGGAAATGAGTCGCGATGGCCAACGCTTGGGCGCTGTTCGACTATGTAATCCGAAACTTCTGGAGAATTTAGAAACACACAAAGTCCTCGCAGTAGCTCTGGATCGTTTGTGGCATGTTTGATTACCAGGACGTCACCTGCGCAGAGGGCCACTTCCTCTATGAATGTTGCGCCAAGTGACTTGTCTGCCCATATTGGGACACGCCTAACAAAAAGTCGCGGCCCGTCAAATCGATCCAATTCTTTTGGGTGAGCGAGATGGTCTCCATATTTCACCCATAGACGGCCTTTTGCATAGCTATATTTTTTAATGTCACCCGTTCGAAGGCAGGGTAGCCATCCTGGAGAATATTCTTCAGACGAATATGGTTTGGTTTTCAAAGTTTCACCTGTTTGAGGCGGAATCCCATCCCCAACGGCATAAAGCTTTACTCCGGACAAGACACGAAACCCGTCAACTTGGTCTAGTGATTCTTTTTGTCTCTTTTGTGTGTAAGGTTTTCCGCAGTAGTGGTGAACAATTACGTGGCCGGTTGTTACCCCTAAAGGCCGCCCTTTTAGTAGGGTGAACGCTGTATCACTGATGGCATCGGCAAACGAGATCGGCAGCAGAAAGACAAGTTCAGCTCGCCCGGAAAAGTATCTGTCGCACGCCTCGAAGAATCGGACTTCGAGATTCTTCCCGTAAGGAGGGTTGCCGATAACGATGTTTATATTACTCAACAAGGCCAGTTCATCGGTTGCAAATAGCCCGCCATTTAGAACCTGGAGAGTGTCGCAATGTCGTAGCTCTATAGATGGCGATTCGTCGCTGCCTAGCTTCTTAAGGCGTGCCTTCGCTTTTTCAACCATCTCGAAATCGATGTCGAATCCAACTAGATGAATTTTGTTGATCGGTATCCCGTGCTCCAATAGAACTCGTGCCGCTGCTTCGAGAAGTACTCCATCGCCACACGTGGGATCGAAGACCCGCCACGAGGCTTTATCTGTCTTGAAGTATCGGCACATATCAAGCGCCACTTCCTCCGTGGTCATATATTGGCCAAGAGTTCGCTGTTTTGTTTTCTTGTTGTCACTCATACTTTTTAAATCCGTCACGAGCTGCCCTTACAGAAGCTTTTGGACATTCTCGGTACGCCAGTTCCATCCATCTCGGCATTAGCCCTACTGACACTGAAAGTTCGTCAGAATCGCAGTTAAGTAGGGAGGCAAGCGCGCCTAGCAAATCCATGGATGGTCTGCGTTTTCCATTTTCAATTTGCGAGAGAAATGACTCAGAAATGGATAGTCGCTCCGCTGTTTGGCGAAGTGATAGTCCCATCTCAGATCGAAGACGACGGATCATAGACTTTGCTGCTATTGTAAAGTGTCCGGATAAGGTACCATACTATCCGGAGGGTTCGTCACACTTCTTTTTGTGTAACGGATGAACGACCCCGTGATCGCGCGCTGTGCAAGCGTCACATTGGTCATCAACTGATTGAGGAACGATGGCGCGTTACACCGAACACGACACGAGCAAGATCTATCGGGTTGCCGACAGCTTCCGTGCCAACTGCCTCCTGGTCGATGGATCGCTGCTCTTCGATGGGGTGCCCATCTGGCGCGCTGACACGCTGGACCGCATCCACAAGGCATTCGTCGCCACCCCGGATGAGGGCGACCGGTCCTTCACCGTCAAGTTCAAGGATCAGATCGGGCAAGCTGGGCCGGAGGTAATTCGGCTGGCTGCAGAGATCCTGTGCGTCTACTTCTTGTTCCCGTCCAGCGTGGGAGGTGCACGCAAGCGGCAGGTCGTTAACGAGGTTCTTGGGTGGGCTGGAGACAATCTGCCAGAGGGCCACGTTGTGTCCACCGCCTTCTCGAACGGGATCGGTAGCGGCGGTCAGGGCTACAACACTCGTCGACCGTTCGAGATCGCGTTCCTGATTGATCTCGTCATTGCCTGGAAGAAGTTGCCTGCAGAGCGACAGGCCTTGGTTGCGACCGATCCCTGGCTCTTCCAGGAACTCGTCGACAGCATCGAGGACTCGGAGTCCAAGCAGCTACGGCACATGCTGCTCTATTTGCTGTTCCCGGACCACTTCGAGCGCATCGCGAGCGGGAATCACAAGCGCCAGGTCATCAAGGCGTTCTCTGGGCTGGTTGAGTCCGAGCCGGAGGATGAAGATCGCGCAATCCTGGCCATTCGACGGGAGCTCGAGAAGCTGTTGCCGAACAAGCAGCTGGACTTCTACTGGTCACCGCTCGTCGAGGCCTGGTACGACGACAGCGAAGGTGCATCTGAGGGCGCGCCGCTGGAAGTAATCCAGCATAAGAAACAGATCGTTCTTTACGGGCCTCCGGGCACTGGCAAGACATTCCGTGCAAAGAAGCTGGCGGAGCGCGTCATCCGATCGGCAGCCTTGAGGCAGATGGGACCTGCTCGGTACTTCCAGTCGCAGTCAGTTGTTGCTGCGGCCATCCAGAACAACGTCCATCGACTGCAGCTACACCCGGCGTACAGCTACGAGGACTTCATCCGGGCGCTTCACATTTCCAATGGTGGGGGTACCGAGTATCGGGCGGGCTACTTGCCTCGGCTCATCGAGGAAATCGAGAAGAAGCCTCGCTCAGATCGACTACCGCACGTGCTGATCCTCGACGAGATGAACCGGACCGACTTGAGTCGGATGCTTGGTGAGTGCTTCTCGTTGCTTGAGGACCGAAACCAAACCATTGAACTTCCAGCTCTCGACGGTGATGGAGCAGCAATGAAGCTGCGCATTCCGGACGATCTGTTCGTGATTGGCACGATGAATCTGATTGATCAGTCCATCGAGCAGATCGACTTCGCGCTGCGCCGCCGGTTCCTGTGGCTACTGTGCCCGTTTGACTCCGAGGCGCTGGTCGGTGCCGCTCAAGCCAAGTGGCAAGATCTGAAATCGGGTCTGGAGTGGGGCCGCATCGAACCGGACTTTCGCAAATTGGCAGCAGCGGCGGCCGCTTTGAACAGGCATATCCACGACAGCCCGCTGCTTGGCTCGCAGTATGAGATCGGGCACACCTACCTGCTTGACGTGGTCGTGTTCCTGCGCAATTTCCTCGGTGTTCGACCTACACGTAAGCAGAACTACCTTTGGAACAAGAAGGGTGAAGCGCTGGAGCCAGTCGTGCAGGTGTGGAACCTGTCCCTTCGCCCATTGCTGGAACAGTACCTCGCTGGTCTGGACGCAACCGCACGCAATGTCGAGCTCGAGCGACTGTCCAAGGTACTGCTCAAACCATCGGTGGCCGAGTGAGACTTGTCGCGCGTGACTGCTCGCCGCTTGTTCCGCAACCGACGGCGGCAGAAGCCAGCTGGCTACGTAGGCTCGCAAGCAATGTCCAAGCCTCGGATCTTGTCGTCCCCATCTCAGGCGAGAGAGATGAGCATGAACCCATCGTCTACTGTGCCTGGGACGGAACCTGGTGGGCTGGCCGGTACGTCGGCTCGATCTCCTTCGAGGGGCACAGCCTCACCATTGAGCCACGTTTTGGTCTGGCCGCGCTTCGAAATTGGCTCTTTGAAGCAACGTCGGTCGTGCTGACCGACGCGCCCGGAAAACTCCGGGAGAACGAATCGTTTATTGCCCAACTTCTCGCGTCCGTTTGGGCCCATGGCTTCGTCGAGGCGGCTCGGCATGGGCTACCTGCACTTCGCCGCGAAGTGGCGACGAAAGGCGCGACGGTTAGGGGGCGGCTTGATGTCCCCACATCACTGCGCTTGATCGCCACTGGCGGTGGACAAATCGTTTCCATCCGTTCGGAGCGATCGCTGGATCACGCAGCATCCGATGCCATCGTCGCTGCCTACGAGGTTCTGCGACGGTGGCTCGGGGTGCCAGATGGAAAATGGCTGCCTACGCGTGCCAAGGAGCTCCTTCCCCGTCTGATGGCTGTCACCGGTGCGCGACCACGCGTACCTACGAAGGCCGAACTGGACCGGATTCGCTACACGCCGATCACAGCGGGCTTCGCTCCAATCGCGGAGCTTTCGCGGCAGATCGCCAACCGCAGAGGCCTAGCTGCGGACATCGATGCCAGTGGCGAGGCAAAGGGCGTCCTGCTTGACGTTGCGGAGCTGTGGGAGATGTACGTGCTCAGCGTGTTGCGCAAGGCAGCCTCACCGCTGACCGTGACTCACGGTACCCGAGAGAAGGCCGCCACCAAGAAACTGCTCCACAGCGATGTCTCGGGCCAAGGTCTGGGCACATTGATCCCCGATGCCATCCTGCTCTCAGGCGCCGCCATCAAGGGAGTGGTTGATGCCAAGTACAAGTCCCTCCATCCATCTGCCAGCTCACCAAATGGGGCGCAGCGCGACGACCTGTACCAGATGGCCGCCTACTTGGGCCGCTTTCAAGCACCCGTCGGAACAGAGACCTGGGGCCTATTGGCGTATCCCTTCGACCCATCAAAACCGGATACGCCCAATGCCGAGCAGAACAGCCCATGGAGCCTCGACGACCGGAAGAAGATCGGCTTCGCCACTTTGCCCCACAACCCTGCTGACGCAGTGGCCAAGCTGCGTTCCTTGGTAATGCGAATGGCTACTCCTGTCGCTTTGCCTGCAACGGCTTGAAGTTAAGGTCGTCCACGGCTTGCGCGATGCCCCACCACTTGTGGCCGATTCGTCGAATCTGCGGACTCAAGGCCAAGGCGTTACTATCTGGTTCTGATTGCGGACGCGGGTTCGGTTCCGTGTTCCACCACCATATAAGAAGGCCCGGAAAATCTCCGGGCCTTTTCTTTTGCCTGAAATCCCCAATCCACGCGGGGTTGCGGGCATTGAGGCGGCGGGTACCAACCTGCCAGAAGG
>JAIFMP010000057.1 GCA_020048405.1 Hydrogenophaga sp. | reverse complement strand
CGCATGACATCGGCCTCGGTCGGCTCAAACGCCAGCACCAGCGCCAGCGCGATGGAGCTGACCATGTTCACCCACAGGATTTGCGCAGGCGCAATGGGCAAGGCCACGCCCAGCAGAATGGCCAGCAGCAGCGACAACGACTCGCCCCCGTTGATGGGCAGGAGGAAGGTGATGGTTTTCTTCAGGTTGTCGTAAACCGTGCGCCCCTCTTCCACCGCGTGGGCAATGGACGCAAAGTTGTCATCGGCCAGCACGATGGCTCCGGCCTGTTTGGCGGCTTCGGTGCCTTTTTTGCCCATGGCCACGCCCACATCGGCCTGTTTCAGGGCGGGCGCGTCGTTCACGCCGTCGCCGGTCATGGCCACCACCTCGCCATTGGCTTGCAGTGCGCGCACCAGGCGGATTTTGTGTTCCGGGCTGGCACGGGCAAACACGCGGGTGGTGCGCACCGCATCTTGCAGGGCTGCATCGCTCATAGCCTCGATGTCTGGGCCGGTGATGGCGGTCAATGGTGCATGCCCGTTGCCCATATCCACCCCCATGCCGAGTTGCCCGGCAATGGCGCTGGCGGTCACGCCGTGGTCGCCGGTGATCATCACCACGCGGATGCCGGCCTGCTGACATTGCGCCACGGCGCGGATGGCCTCGTCGCGCGGTGGGTCGATGATGGCGACCAGCCCCAGCAGCGTGAGGCCCCGGGCCACATCGGTATGCGTGAGGGAGGTGTGATCGGCTGGCAAAACACGCTGGGCCAGCGCCAGCACACGCCGCCCCTGGCGGGCCTGGGCATCCACCGACGCCAGCCAGTGCGCAGTTTGCAGCGGCACGTCGTGCCCGGTGGCATCGCGTTGGTGGCTGCACATGACCAGCACGCGCTCGGGCGCACCTTTGACCAGCGCCACACGGCTGTTGGCCTCTGCATGGGCTTCGTCGCTGGCCACGTGCAGGGTGGCCATGTAGCGGTGGTCAGACTCGAAGGGCACCACCCCCAACCGTGGGCGGGCCAGCCGGCTGTGGCTGGGGTCCAGCCCGGCCTTCATGGCCAAGGTGAGCAATGCGCCCTCGGTGGGGTCACCGGCCAGCGCCCACTCACCCGATTGCGCGCTCTCAGCGGGGGCCAGGTGGGCGTCGTTGCACAGCGCGGCGGCTTGTGCCAGCGGCATGAACGCGGCGTGCTGGAACGCACCCCGCTCACCCTGTTCACCCTCCATGCCCTGCACACTGATGCGCCCCTCGGGCGCGTAGCCAGCGCCTTCCACATCCAGCACCAGGCCGTCTAGCAACACCTGCTGCACGGTCATTTCATTGCGCGTGAGGGTGCCGGTTTTATCGGAACAGATCACCGTGACGGAGCCCAGCGTTTCCACCGCTGGCAGGCGGCGTATGACGGCGTGTCGCCGCGCCATGCGCTGCACGCCCATGGCCAGTGCGATGGTCATGATGGCGGGCAGCCCCTCGGGAATGGCTGCCACGGCCAGGCCCACAGCGGCCATGAACATCTCGCCCGCAGGCATGCCGCGCACCCACACCCCAAAACCAAACAGCAGCGCGGCCGCCACCAGAATGACACCGGTCAGGCTGCGGCCCACATCTTCCATCTTGCGCAGCAGGGGGGTGGTGCCGGTCTCTACCTCGGTCAGCATGTGACCGATGCGGCCCATTTCGGTGTGGGCACCGGTGGCCACCACCACGGCCCTGGCCTGCCCCTGCGTCACGAGCGTGCCGGCAAAGCCCAGGCACAGGCGGTCGCCCAGCGCGGCATCGGCGGCCACGGCATGGGTGTGTTTGTCCACCGGCACCGATTCGCCAGTGAGCGCGGCCTCATCCACCCGCAGGTTGTGGGCCTCCAGCAGCCGCACATCGGCAGGCAGGCGGTCGCCTGAGGCCAGTTGCACCACATCACCGGGCACCAGTTGGGCAGCATCGAGATCGGTGGGGTGGCCGTTGCGCAGCACCACCGCATGGGGGCTGAGCATGTGGCGGATGGCTTGCAGCGCTGCCTCGGCCTTGCCCTCCTGCACAAAGCCGATCACCGCGTTGAGCACCACCACAGCGGCAATGACGCCGGTGTCCACCCAGTGGCCCATGAATGCGGTGACCGTGGCGGCCGCCATCAGCACATACAGCAGCACGTTGTTGAACTGGCGCAGCAGGCGCATCAGCGCGCTGGGAGCGGGTGGTTCTGCCAGGCGGTTGGGGCCGTGCACGGCCAGACGTTGTTCAGCCTCAGCCTGGCTCAGGCCCTGGGCGCTGGACTGCAAGGCCTCCAGGGCTTGCGGTGCGGTGTGGGTGTGCCAAGCCACAGGTGGTTTGACCTGCGTCAAATTCACCCCCGCACTTCGCCCTCGCCCAGCACCACGTACTTGAGCGAGGTCAGCCCCTCCACCCCCACGGGGCCACGGGCATGGAACTTGTCGGTGCTGATGCCAATTTCGGCACCCAGCCCGTACTCGAAACCGTCGGCAAAGCGCGTACTGGCGTTGACCATCACACTGGCCGAATCCACCTCGCGCAAAAAGCGCTGGGCGTGCCGGTGATCGTTGGTGAGGATGGCCTCGGTGTGGTGGCTGGAATAGCGGTTGATGTGGGCAATGGCCTCGTCCACACCGCCCACCACCTTCACGCTGATGATGGGGGCCAGGTATTCCTCGCTCCAGTCGGCCTCGGTGGCGGGTTTGAGCAACGCAGCCGGGGCCACGGTGGCCAGCAGGCGCAGCGACTCGGGGCAACCCCGCATCTCCACGCCTTTGCTGGCAAACACCGCGCCGATGCGGGGCAGAAAATCGGCCGCCACGCCGCGCGCCACCAGCAGGCTCTCGGTGGCATTGCAGGGGCTGTACTTTTGGGTTTTGGCGTTGTCGGTCACGTTGACGGCCAATTGAAGGTCGCACGGGTCGTCCACATAGGTGTGGCAATTGCCGTCCAGGTGTTTGATGACGGGCACCTTGGCTTCGGCGCTGATGCGCTCGATCAGGCCCTTGCCACCACGGGGAATGATCACATCCACACACTGCGGCATGGCAATGAGGTGCCCCACGGCAGCGCGGTCGGTGGTGGGCACCAGTTGCACGGCGTCTTCGGGCAGGCCGGCCTCGGCCAAGGCCATGCGCACCAGGCGGGCCAGGGCCTTGTTCGACTCAATGGCTTCAGACCCTCCGCGCAAGATGCAGGCATTGCCACTCTTGATGGCCAGGCTGGCCGCTTCGATGGTGACGTTGGGGCGGCTCTCAAAGATCATGCCGAACACGCCGATGGGCACACGCATCTGCCCCACGCGGATGCCGCTGGGCACCTGCTTCATGCCCACGATCTCACCAATGATGTCGGGCATGGCTGCCAGTTGCTCGCAGCCCTGGGCGCAGGTTTCCAGCACCTTGGGGGTGAGCTTGAGCCGGTCCACCATGGGCTCAGCCAGGCCGTTGGCGCGGGCGCGGTCCAGGTCGCGGGCGTTGTCGGTTTGCAGCGGCTCGACGTTCTCACGCAGCAGGCGGGCCAAGGCCAGCAAAGCTTTGTTTTTAATAGCTGTTGACGCTTTTGCAGCATGCGCAGAAGCCTGTTTTGCCTGCAAACCCATGGTTTGCATCAGTTCAGCGGTGGGGAGGTCGGTGGCGGCATTCATGGATGGAATTGTCGCACCCGCACACCGCACCGGCACCGGTGCCAATCGGTATCAGGCGGCACAGTCTGAGCCGCCAGCACTGGGGTGAGGCGGGCTTGAAGGCTTAACCAGCGGACTGCAAAGCCTCACGCACCAGCGTGGCCGCCTGGGCAAACTCCATGGCCTGCACAGCGCCGTCCAGCGCAACCCAACGGGAGACGTCGCCCTGGGCCAGCAATTCGTCCATCGCATCGAACACCTCCATGTCTGACGCCTCCAGCAACGGGAGCAAACGCTGCAGCAACTGGCACTGTGCATCGCTTGGCGGGGGCAGGGCGGTGGGCGCTGGGGCGGGGCCGTCGCTGGTTTGGGTGCCAGCGGGTTCGGGCACGCCCAGGTCAAGCAGTTGTTGGCGTGTCAACGCGGCCACTCGCTGCAGGGGTCCCAGATCGATGGCCTCGCCCGCCTTGCACGCCTGCTCGGCCTGTCGGGCCGCTTGGGCGAGCGCATCGACGCCAATGGTCGCGGCCACCCCTTTGAGGGTGTGCAAGGCGCGTTGCGCCTCGGCTTGGCGCTGGGGGTCGCGCGCGGCCTCGCAAGCTTGCAGCAGAGCGGGCAGGTCACCCAGGAATTGCGCGCTCAGGCGGTCCAGCAGGCTGACACTGCCACCCACACGTTGCAAAGCGCCGGCGCGGTTCAGCACCATGGCCTCGGCAGCGGGCGCGGCGGAGGGTTCCGCAGGGGTTGCGCCGTCTGCCGCATCTGCACCTGAGTGCGGATGATGCGTTGGGTCTTCCAACGGGGCCTGGCCGCGGGTCCATTGCAGCAGGGTGGCCACCAAACGATCCAGGTCAAAGGGCTTGCCCACGTGGTCGTTCATGCCCGCGTCCAGGCAGGCGTCGCGGTCGCTCGCCATGGCGTTGGCAGTCATGGCGATGATGGGCAGATCCGCCACGGCCAGCCGACTGCGGATCTCGCGCGCGGCGGTCAGGCCGTCCATGACAGGCATCTGCATGTCCATCAGCACCGCGTGGTAGGGCTTGCCTGCAGTCAACGCCGCTTGCACCGCCTCGACGCCGCGCAGGCCGTTGTCGGCGATGTCCACCAACGCGCCCTGGCCACTGAGCAGTTCCTCGGCCACTTGCTGGTTGATGGCGTTGTCCTCCACCAGCAGCACGCGCAGGCCAGACAGCGGGCGCAGCACCTGGGTGTGGGAGCGTTGGGTGGGGGCGGTGTCAGCGGCATGCAAGGCGTTTTGCATCGCATCGAACAGCATCGACGCGGTGACCGGCTTGACCAGGTAGCCATCGATCAGGGCCTGCACCTCGGCGGTTTGCTGGGCCAGCATCTCGCGGCCGTGGGCGGTCACCATCATGATCACGGGCACCTCGTGGGGGCCATCCCGATCGGCCACCTGCGAGCGGATACCCGCGCTGGTCTGCCAGCCGTCGAGCCCGGGCATCAGCAAGTCCACGAACACCGCGCGGTAAGGCTCGCCGCCTTCGTGTCGCGCTTGCACCAGGGCCAGGGCCGCTTCACCGCTGTCGGCCACGTCCACCGACCAGCCCATGGAAGCGCCCATGGCGGCCATCAGTTCACGGGCCACCGGGTTGTCGTCCACCACCAGCACCGACATGGCGGCCTCTGGGGCTGGCAGCGCAGGCGACGGCACATGTGCCGCCTCAGCCAAGGGCAACGGTACGGTGAACGAGAAAGTGCTGCCCTGGCCCAGCGCGCTGTCGAGTTGGAGCTGGCCGCCCATCACCTCGATCAGACGACGACAAATCGACAGGCCCAGCCCGGTACCGCCAAAACGCCGGGTGGTGGACGCCTCGGCCTGCGTGAAGCCCGCGAAAATCTTGTGCTGGTTTTCAGGCGCGATGCCAATGCCGCTGTCTTTCACCGCAAAGTGAACCCGGGCCACAGACGGCGCGGCGCCATCGCCGTCGGGTGTATCGATCGCTTCGAGCCGCACGCGCAACACCACCTCGCCCTGCGAGGTGAACTTGATCGCGTTGCCACCCAGGTTGATCAGGATCTGCTGCAACCGCAGGTTGTCGCCCACCAACTGGCGTGGCAACTGCGGGTCGATGTCGAACAGCACCTCCACCGGTTTGTTGCCCACACTGGCCGAGAAAATCACCGACAGATCGCGCAGCAGCCGGTCCAGGCCGAAAGGCTGCGGGTCCAGCGTCATCTTGCCCGCTTCGACCTTGGAAAAGTCGAGGATGTCGTTGAGCAGACCCAGCAGCGACTTGGCAGCGCCCTCGGTCTTTTCCACATAGTCCAGCTGGCGCGGTTGCAGGTTGGTGTTGTGCAGCAGTTTCAGCATGCCCAGGATGGCGTTCATGGGCGTGCGGATCTCGTGGCTCATGTTGGCCAGAAACTGACTCTTGAACAGGCTGGCCTGCTCGGCCTGGGTCTTGGCGACCAGCAGCGCGTCGGCCTGGGCTTTTTGTTGGGTGATGTCCACATAAGCGATCACGACACCAAAGTCGGCATGCTGGACGGGCATGGCACTGACCGACAGCCACGCACTGCGCTGGTCGGTGATGACCTGCATGACCTCGTCATGCACCTCTACGCCCTGGGTCAAGGCACGCACGCTGGCAAATTCTTCCACCGGCATGGGGCTGCCGTCTTCGCGGTTGATGGCCCACTCCTTGCCGTCGTAGTTGCGCGCCAGGTGTTCGGCCTTGGTGATGCCCAGCAGTTGCTCCGAGGCCGGGTTGCAGTCGATGATGCGACCCTGTGGATCGGTGATGGAAATGCCCACCGGCAGGATGTCGTAAATGGCACTCAGCCGCACCTTTTCAGAGGCGATGATCCGTTCGCGTTCACGCTGCTCGGTGATGTCGTAATTGACACCCACCATGCGCACCGCCTGGCCTTGGTCGTTGCGTTGCACCCGTGCGGTGCCGCGTATGTAGCGTACCGAGCCATCTGGCCAAACAATGCGGAACTCAACGTCGAACGCGCGTTTGCCCGCCATGGCGTCTTCCAGCGCCTCGACCGACTCCGCCATGTCATCAGGGTGCAGGCTGTTGGTCCACAGTTCATAGGGCTCCAGCAGGTCGGTCGGGATGCGGCCGTAGAGCATGTACATCCGCTCGTCCCATTCCAGGGTGTTGTTCAACACGTCGAACACCCACACGCCGATGCCGGCAGACGATGTCGCCAGTTCGATGCGATCCCGTGCCGTTTGCAGTTCGGTCTCCTGCCGCTTCTGTTCGGTGGTGTCGCGGCTGGTGCCGCGATAGCCCTTGAAATGCCCAAAGGAGTCATAGAACGGAAAACCGCTGATGGCAAAGTAGCGGATTTCGCCATTGGGCAGGGTGCGCTGGTATTCAAAGTTGCGGAAAACCTCGCGGCGGTCTTGCTTGGCAATGTGTTCGGCCAAATTCCAGCTGAGGGCCGTTTCCCCCGGGATTTCCCAGCGCCGCGGGCCCAGCGTCGGCTGGCTGAGCGAAGAGCTGAGGGAGTCATTGGTGGACACAAATTGGGTGAAGCGGTACTGGTCGTCGGTTTCCCAGTACCAGTCGGCGGCCACACTGAGCAGATTCTTGAAACGCTTTTGGCTTTCCAAAATGTCGTTTTCGGCTTCTTTTCGTTCTGTGATGTCCTGGAGGGCACCCACCAGGGCCACAGCTTGCCCCTCTTGCAGCTCCACCTGCCCCAGTGCCCGCACCCAGATGCGACGGCCCGTGACGGTGATGAACGGCAGCTCCAGGTCCCAGCCATCGCCGGTCTGCATGCCACGGGTCACGGCCTCGGTGATCACCGGGCGTGCCTTGGGGGTGAAGAAACTCAGCGCCTCTTCCATCGTGGGCTGGTAACCCACGGGCACATCGTGGATGCGGCAGGTTTCCGCCGACCATTCGGGCCGCCCGGTTGCCAGGTCCACCCGCCAGGCGCCCACCTGGGCAATGTGGGCCGTGCGTTCCAGCAAGGCCTCGCTGCGCGCCAGGCGCACTTCGGCGTTTTTGCGTTCGCTGATATCGGCTCCCGTGCCGATGTAGCCGACGAATTCGCCGTCTGCGTTGTACCAGGGCGTCCCACTGGCTGACCAGTAGTGCACCGTGCCATCGGCGTCCGCACGGCGGTATTGGAAATCCAGGAAAGAACCGTGTTTTTCCATGACGGACCGGTGTTCGTCCCAGGTGCTGTGCAGCGGCTCAACCGCCATTTCCCAACGCCGCCGACCCAGCGCCACGTTGTTGAGCTGGTGCAGCAAATGGGGGTCGCCGCAGGTGAAGTGGGTGAACCGCAGTTCGGTGTCGGTTTCCCAGAACCATTGGGCCGACAGCTCGGACAAGGCTTTCATCCGCCCCTCGCTCAGGCGCAGCGCGATTTCTGCGTTCTTCTGCGCCGTGATGTCCTGGTGCGTGCCATACATCCACCCGGGCGAGCCATCGGCTTCGCGTGTTGCCAATTGCCCGCAGGCCAACACCCAGACCCAATGCCCATCCTTGTGGCGCATGCGGCTTTCGACTTCGTAGTAATCCAGCTCGCCCGCAAAATGCCGCTGCAAGGCGTCGCCAGACACTTGCAGCTCATCGGGGTGGGCAAATCGCATCCAGGTGTCGATGGACACCGGCTCCAGTTCCGCGAGTGTGTGCCCCACGATCTGCGCCCAGCGTTCGTTGAAGAGGGTGCGCCCGGTGGGTACGTGCCACTCCCAGGTGCCGGCATGGGTGCCTTTGATGATGTTGTCCAGCCGCTGGCGCTGGGCTTCCATTTGCGACTGCGCGTTTTTGTTGGCAGTGATGTCGGTGCGGATGGAAATGTATTTCTCCGCCAGTCCGTCGGCCCCGATGAAGGGCACGATGGTGGAGTCCACCCAGTAGATCGTGCCGTCCTTCGCGCGGTTGCAGACGTCCCCGCGCCACACGTGGCCCGCCGAGATGGTGCCCCAGGCCTCTTGCCACAAGCCCACCGGTTGCTCGCCCGACTTCAACAGGCGGTGATTCGACCCGATCAGTTCCCCCCGTGTGTAGCCGCTGATGCGGACAAAGGCGTCGTTGACTTCGGTGATGACACCCTGCAGATCGGCCACCGAATAAATGGTGCCCTGGTCGATGGCGTTCATCAGCGCCTGGTTTTCGTGCAGGGTCTGGCTCAGACGCAGTTCGCGGTGTTTTTCGTCCGTGGTGTCACGCGAAGTGCCGCGGTAGCCTTTGAAATGCCCAAAGGTGTCGAACACCGGGAAGCCGCTGACAGAATAGAAACGCAATTCGCCACTGGGCAAGCGGCGCTGGTACTCGAAATTTGTTGGGCGATGTGTGCTGACCAGTCACTGCTCAGCGGGGTCATGCCTTCGATTTCCCAGCGGGCCTTGCCCATCGCGGGCTGGCTGAGGGTTTGGTAGTTCGCATCGTGTGTGGCCACGAAATGGGTGAAGCGGTAGTGTTCGTCTGCTTCCCAATACCAGTCGGAGGCGATGTCCAGCAACCCCTTGAAGCGCTGTTGGCCTTCCCGGATCGCCAGTTCTGCCTGTTTGCGCTCGGTGATGTCGGATTCGATCGCCATGAAGCCGCTGTGACGGCCGTCGGTGTCGAACAGTGGCTGGATTTGCAGCTCCAGCCAGTACAACCGCCCGTCCTTGGCGTGGTTGAGGATTTCCACTTCACACGGCTGGATCGCGGCCAGCGCCTGGCGAATGGTGTCCACCGTGGCCGGATCGGTTTCAGGGCACTGCAGCAGTTTGCCGGGCTGTTGGCCCAGCGCCTCTTGCAGCGTGTAGCCGCTGACGCGGGTAAAGCCTTCGTTGACCCACTCGATGTGGCCTTGCACGTTGGTCAGAATGACGGCATTGCTGGTCTCGCGCGCCACACGGGCCAGCATCCTCAGCTGCTGCTGCTGGGCCTCGGACTCCGATAAAGCCTGCACCAGGCGTGCGTTGGTTTCGCGTTCTTGGGTGATGTCCAAACCGATTTCGATGAAGCCGGTCAGCGCGCCTGTCGCGTCACGGATGGGCTGCACCTCGGTGTCCACCCAATACTCGCGCCCGTCTTTGGCGCGGTTGATGATTTCGACGCGGCAAGCCACGCCTTGCTCGGTGCTCTGGCGCAGGGTCTCCAGGGTGGCAGCATCGGATTTGCCACTGCCCAGCAGTTCGCCAGGTGTTTTGCCCAGGGCGTCTTCCGGGGTGTACCCACTGATGCGGGTGAAACCTTCGTTGACCCAGGTGATGCGCATTTGCGCGTCAGTCATCAGCACCACGTTGGCGGTGCGCTCGGCCACCAGCGCCAGTTTTTGCAGGTCGACGGTCATGCGCTGGGCGCGGGCTTCCGCGCGCGCGCGGCGGGTGGTCTGCAGCCACATCATCAGGGCCAGCAGGCTGCTGAGCACCACGCCCGATGCAGCCAATGTGCCTGCCAACCAATGGTTGGAACTGGCCTCGAATGCGGGGGTGCTGCGGGCTTGCAGCGCCATCAGGGTGCCCGCGATCATCAAGGGCTGTTCACGTTGCAGCGCCGCCTTGCCACTGCCCGCCTGGGGCCCCGCACTGTACAAAACCCGGCCGCCTGCTGCGAGGGGCTTGTCGGTCAATTCCAGGCGCAGACCGCTGGAGCCCAGGAGGTCCTGACCCGATTCCAACACCTCCTCCAGGACCATGGGCGCGTAGGTCAGGCCGTGCAGTGCGGCCAGGCGCTCGTCTGGTGTGTCCAGCGGACGGCCGGGATGGTACACCGGCACGTAGAGCAAAAAGCCTGGGCGCGACAGCTCGTCCTGAACCAGCGGGATGACGTCTGTGAGGGCTGGCATGCCCGTGCGGGCTGCGCGCTCGGCTGCGGCGCGGCGCAAGGGCTCCGACCCCACGTCCAGACCCAGAGCAGCACGGTTGCGCGCCAGCGGTTCTATGTATTTGATGACATACAGGTCTTCGGCGTTGCCCTGTGTTTTGAGGGAAAAATCGGGCGCACCATCGGCACGCACCCCGGTCAGAAACGACTCCAGGCTGGCACGGGGCACCCGCTCTATGAAGCCTATGCCCCGCACGCCAGGGAACTCTTGTGCCAGCCGTCGCGATGCCACGTAGCGGCTGAATTCGGTGCGATTGACCTTTTCAACCGCTGCGTACACCCCGCGCGCACCCATCAGTCCGTACGTGGGCAAGCCCAAGCGTCGTTCGATGTCACCGGCGGCGCGGCTGACTTCGTGGTCAAACCGGGCAGTGAGTCTTTCGCGCTGGTAGTCATACAGGGTCAATGACAGCCAGGCGGTGATCGCCAGGCCGAGCAGCCAAACCCCCAGTGCCCACATCACGTTGCCTTGAGCCATGGGCACACGGTGAACAAGGGGCGAATCAGGCGTGACGGCGGCGGGGGCAGAGTCGGTCATTCGTATCGGGGCCGTGGTGTTCTGTATGGGGCAGGACAATACCATCTGGATGCCGCACTCCAGAGCAGAGTGGGGGTTTGGCCGCCCCTTGACACGGACCTGGCGGTGACTGCGCCCGAAAGCGCACACAGGCACACTGCTGGCATGAGCGCCACGTCCACACCCCTTCCCAGCGGCATCACCGTATTCGAGCGCGGATGGTTGTCGAGCAACAACATCCTGCTGATCGACGACGACCACGTCACGCTGGTGGATACCGGCTACTGCACACACGCCGATCAGACGCTGGCGCTGGTGGCCCATGCGCTGGCCCGGGAAGGTATGACCGGCCGGACCCTGGACCGCATCGTCAACACCCATTTGCACAGCGACCATTGCGGCGGCAATGCCGCGCTGAAGGCCCGCTACCCGAACCTGCAAACCTTCATCCCCGCCGGAATGGCCGAAGCGGTGACGCTGTGGGACGAATCCCGACTGGGCTACCAAGCCACCGGCCAGTCCATCGATCGCTATGGTTTTGATTGCACCCTGCGCCATTCCGACGTGCTTAAAACAGGAAAAAGACTGATTTTTTCTGACGCCCACGGTTCGCATTCACCCGCATGGCAAGTCCATGCCGCACCGGGCCATGACGCGCATGCTGTGATGCTGTTCGAGCCCAATTCGCGCACGCTGATCAGCGCCGACGCACTTTGGGCCACCGGATTCGGCGTGGTGTTTCCCGAACTCGATGGCGAACACGCCTTTGACGACGTGGCCGCCACGCTGGATTTGATCGAGCGGCTCGCCCCCACCGTGGTGATCCCTGGCCACGGGCCCGTGTTCACCGACGTGGCCGCTGCGCTGCAGGTGGCCCGCCACCGGCTGGAGGGGTTTGTGAGATCGCCACAGCGCCACTTGAAGCATGCCGCCAAGGTGCTGGTCAAGTACAAGCTGCTGGAGTGGGGCGCGGTGGACCGCAGCGACCTGGTCGCTTGGGCCCTGGCCACGCCTTTGCTGGTGAGCCTGCACCGGCAGAACGAAAGCGCTTCGCCGGAGATGGTGATTTGGCTGGATGACTTGCTGGCCGATCTGGCCCGATCGGGTGCCGCCAGGCTGGAAGGCCAGCAAGTGTGGAACGCTTAACCGCGATTCTTCAATGGTGAAGCGGACACCGCGTGGATGATCCGATACCATAGAATACACCAATTGGATTTGAGGCGAAGAGTTGCTATGGATTTTCTTCTGAACTGGGGTTTGCGCACGCGTCTGCTGGTGGGCTTTGCCTTGACTTTGTCGCTGTGCATCATCGGCAGCGCTTTTTCCGTGAAAGAACTGGGAATCGTCGAAAAGGACGTGGACTACATGGTCACCGACGACATGGCCAAGGTCGAACTCAACCAGCAGATGTCCGAAGCCGTGCACGTGGTGTCGCGGGTCGTCCGCACCGTGGTGTTGCTCGAAGACCCCAACCTGCGCGCCGCAGAGGCCAAAAAAATCACGGCCGCCCGGCAAAGCTACGACCAGGCATGGGCCACGCTGAGCCAGATGCCAGGGAGCGAAAGAGGCCTGGCTCAGCGCAAGAAAATCGACGCAGCAAGAGCCGAGGCCCGTCCGCTGAACGACAAGGTCTTGGCATTGGTGGATACGTTCCAGGTGGACCAGGCGGTGCGTGTGCTGATGCAGGAGGCCGGGCCGGCCACACAGCGTTGGCAGGACGCGCTGGACGAAAGCATCGCGCTGCAGTCTCAGAGCCTGAAGCAGACCTATGCCGAAACCCAGGCAGCCATGGCCGTCACGCGCTGGACCCTGATCGGGCTGACCGCGCTGTCGGTGGTGCTGGGGGTGGGCATCGCACTCGTCATCACCCGCAGCGCCACGGTGCCGCTGCAAGCAGCGGTGGCCTTCGCCGACCAGGTGGCACAGGGGGACCTGACCAACCAGGCAGACGTGCAGGGCCGTGACGAAGTGGCCCGCCTTCGCCAAGCCCTGCGTGACATGCAGACAGCACTTTCGGGCATCGTCTCGCAAGTCAGAGACAACGCATCCCAACTGGCTGCGGCGAGCGAGCAGATCGCGGGTGGCAACCACGACCTGAGCCAGCGCACCGAAGAGCAGGCGAGTTCGCTGGAGCAGACCGCTGCCTCGATGGAGCAACTCAGCGCCACGGTCCGACAAAATGCCCAGAGCGCCGACGAAGCACACCGCATGGCCCAGAACGCCAGTGAAGTCGCCCGCAACGGTGGCGAACTGGTGAGCGAGGTGGTCCAGACGATGCGCGGCATCAGCGACAGCAGTCGGCAGATCGGGGACATCATCGGCGTGATCGACAGCATCGCCTTCCAGACCAACATCCTCGCGCTGAATGCGGCGGTGGAAGCCGCCAGAGCGGGTGAAGCGGGGCGGGGCTTTGCGGTGGTGGCCTCAGAAGTCCGCAGCCTGGCCGGCCGCAGCGCCGGAGCCGCACGGGAAATCAAGACCCTGATTCAAGCCAGCCTGGAGCGTGTCGAACAGGGCAATGTCCAGGTCGAACGGGCCGGTCAGACCATGCAGGACGTGGTCACATCCATCGAGCAGGTCAATGCCATTGTGGGCGACATCACCCGTGCAAGCGTCGAACAGAGCGAGGGAGTTTCACAGGTGGGGCAGGCGGTTTCGCAACTCGACCAGGCCACCCAGCAAAATGCCGCACTGGTCGAAGAAATGGCGTCAGCGGCCGAAAAGCTCAACCAGCAAGCGGGCGAACTGGTCCAGGCGGTGGCGGTGTTCAAGCTGGCCTGAGCCGACGACCGTCGGGCCTGAACGGCATCGGTCAGCCCCGCACAGCACAGGCTTGGCTCACCTGCGTGGCCAGGCGGTGCAAGGCGTCCCACGGGTCAGCGGGCCAGGTGGGCACTTTCAGGCCTTTGGCGATGCCATCCACCACATGGGCGTCTTGCAGCCACTGCGCCACGGTGGCACTGCTCAGGCGGGGCAACACACGCTCCATGAGTTTTTCTTTGGCACCCCAGACGCGGTGCTCGCGCAGGGCCATGGGCATGGGGCGGCCCGCGTCCAGCGCCTGACGCACGCGGGCCAGGGTGCGGATGTCTTCGCTCAGCGCCCAGTGAACCAGCACGGGGGCCTCGCCTTCGGCCTGCAACCCGTCGAGCATGCGCTGCACGCGTTCGGTGTGCCCGGCCAGCACGGTTTCGGCCAGTTTGAAGGCGTCGTAGCGAGCGACGTTGAGCACGGCTGCTTCCACCTGCTCAAAACTCAGTTCGCCTGCCGGGTGCAGCAATGCGAGCTTTTGCACCTCCTGGTGCGCAGCCAGCAAGTTGCCTTCCACCCGGTCGGCAAAAAACTGCAGGGTGCGCTACACACGCTGCTGTTGCTGGGCCAGGCGCTGGGCAATCCACTGAGGCAGGGCGTGGCGCTCCACTGGGTCCACGCGCAGGGTGGTGCCAAAGCTGTCGAGCGCGCCAAACCAGGCGCCTTTGAGCGTGGCACCGTCGAGGCGGGGCAACAGCACCAGTGTCAGCACGCTGTCGTTGCGCGAGGCCAGTTCGGCCAGTTGCTGCAACGCCGCGCTACCCTCTTTTCCCGGTTTGCCCGAAGGAATGCGCACTTCCACCAACTGGCGGTCGCCAAACAGGCTCATTTCACCGCCGCTGGCAAGCACGGCGCTCCAGTCGAAGTGGGCACCCGCAACAGTGAACACAGTGCGCTCGGTGTAACCCTGGGCACGGGCCACCGCGCGAATGGCGTCTGCTGCCTCTTGAATGAGCAGCGGCTCGTCGCCGTGTAGGGTGTACAGGGGCTTGAGCCCTTTGTGCAGGTGAGCAGCGAGCTGGGCGGCGGCCAGTTGCATGGAGAACAGCCGTTCGGGTGTCAGAGAGACCGCACGGCCGCCAGGCGGCGCAGCAGTTGCTGGACGATGTCGGTTTGCATGTCGCGGTACAACGCGGCC
>JAIFMP010000173.1 GCA_020048405.1 Hydrogenophaga sp. | reverse complement strand
CGGATGACTTGCTTGCGCCGCTCGTGAAGCTGCTCCAGTGTTTGGTATCTCGCGTCTTCTTTTTCCATGCCGGATACGAGTCCAAGATCACACAATAGTTCAATCTTTATGAGGCCTGATCAATAATCGGCCAAAAAACGGGCCAACAACGCCGCCAGATGCGCAGGCTGGTCGTGGTGGAGCATGTGGCCTGCGTCGTCGATCTGGGCCACTTGCACGTTGGCCACGCTTTTCAGTCGCTCGTGGTATTCGTCCAGCGTGTAGCGGTTCTGCCACCACTGGGCCATCTGGTTCTGGCTGGCTTCCACCGCCAGCAGGGGCGCGGTGATGCGCTGGTGCACAGCCAGCACCTCTTCCAACCGGTACAGCTGGGGGTTGACCAGCTTGTGTCCCGCCTCGCCCAGGATGCGCCACTGCCCATCTGCGTCTGGCGCTGCCCACTCGCCCGCCAGCCACAAGGCTTTGTCGGCGGGCAGGCGGGGGTTGGTTTTCATCAGGCGCCTGGCGTAGGTTTTCAGGTCTTTGTCGCCCTGGCGCAGGGCTTGCAGTTCGTCCAGCCACTGGGTCAGGCGGGTGGGGGCTTGTGGCGGGCGCGTGGCGGGCATGCCAAAGCCCTCCAGGTTGACGAGGCGGCGCACGCGCTGCGGGCGCACCCCGGCATACAGCATCACCACGTTGCCGCCCATGCTGTGGCCCACCAGGTCAATGGGTTGACCGGGGCACAGGCGGTCGATGAGAGCGTCGAGGTCGGCCACGTAGTCGGGGAACCAGTAACAGTCGGCCCCGCCCGATGCGGTCAGGCCAAAACCGCGCCAGTCGGGGGCAATCACCCAGCGGTCTTGGCCCAGCTCGGCCAATGCATCCACCACAAACTGGAACGACGCGCCCACGTCCATCCAGCCGTGCACCATCACCAGCGGCGGCACGCCCGGCTGGGGCTGGCCCCACTGCCTGACGTGGTAACTTAAACCGCGAATGGGCTCAAACCCGCACCGCATGGCGAAAGCGGCCTGTTCCGAAGCCGTGCTGGGGGTGGTTGGGGTGGGCAGAGACATGCCACCAACTGTATCCAGCACGGCCTCGCCCAGCCTTGTCAACCCGTCTTCGCCGCGACACACGCCACAGCACACCCATGACTACGCCCGCCACGCCCAACCCACTGGACCACCACACCGCCATGCAGCAGCGCTTTGGCTGGCAGGTGCCCCCGCGCTTGAACATGGCCTACTGGTGCTGTGGCCGCTGGGCCGCCAGCGCAGAACATGCAAATAACGTAGCTGTGATTGCAGATGGATCAAGCGATGAGGCCACTTTTCATTCATATTCCGAGTTGCAGCAACACGCCAACCGCCTGTCGCAGGTGTTGAGTGGCTGGGGGCTGGTGCGGGGCGACCGGGTGGCCATCGTCATGCCGCAGCGCTTTGAAACCGCCGTGGCCTACATGGGCGTGATGCAAGCGGGCGGTGTGGGCATGCCGCTGTCCATGCTGTTTGGCCCCGAGGCGCTGGCCTACCGCCCCGTGGCCCTGTGCGACGCGGATGCTTTGCCCCATCTGCTGGAAGTCAGTGGCGACTGCCCCGCGCTGCGCCACATCGTGGTGGTGGGTGACCTTGATCAGCCAGCTTCCAGCGCTGGGGCCGCCAGTGTGCAGGTTCACGACTGGCACACCACCCTGGCCGCCACGCCCGACCACTTTACCTGCGCCGACACCGCCGCCGACGAACCTGCGGTGCTGATTTACACCAGCGGCACCACCGGCAATCCCAAGGGCGGCCTCATTCCCCACCGCGCGCTGGTCGGCAATCTGAGCGGCTTTGTGTGCAGCCAAAACGGTTTTGGCTTTCCGCTCGGGGCCGATGGTGCGTTGCCGTTCCCGTCTGCACTGGGTGCCGATGCCACGACCGACGTGCCCCTTCCCACCGGCAGCCAGGCCGTGTTCTGGTCGCCTGCCGACTGGGCCTGGACCGGCGGGCTCATGGACGCGCTGCTGCCCACGCTGTACTTTGGCCGCCCCATCGTGGCCTACCACGGACGCTTCAGCCCCGAAGTGGCATTCACGCTGTTGCAGCGCCATGGGGTGACGCACAGCTTCCTGTTTCCCACGGCGCTGAAGGTCATGATGAAGGCCTGCCCCCGCCCGCGCGAGCAGTTCCAGTTTGAATTGCAAGGCCTGATGAGCGCGGGCGAGGCCGTGGGCGACGCGGTGTTTGCCTACTGCCGCGAGCAACTGGGCGTGGTGGTGAACGAAATGTTTGGCCAGACCGAGGTGAACTACATCGTGGGCAACTTCTGCCTGGGGGCTGTGTGGGGTGAGCCGGCCACCGATTCATCACGGCCACCCACCCTGGGTTTGGGCTGGCCCGCCAAACCCGGCAGCATGGGCAAGGGCTACCCTGGCCACCGCGTCACCACCATCAACGACGAGGGCCACGAATGCCCATCCACCGCCGCAGCCCCAACGGCGAACCCGACCCCATCTTCATGCTGGGCTACTGGGGCAAGCCCGAGGCCACGCTGGCCAAGTTCACCGGCTCTGCCGATGACAGCTGGTTCCGCACCGGCGACATGGCCGTGCGCGATGCCGACGGTTACCTGTGGTACCACGGCCGCGCCGACGACGTGTTCAAAGTGGCGGGATACCGCATTGGCCCCAGTGAGATTGAAAACTGTCTGGTCAAACACCCCGCCGTGCTCAACGCCGCCGTGGTGCCCAAGCCCGACGCCGAGCGCGGAGCGGTGGTCAAGGCCTATGTGGTTCTGGCCGCTGAGTACATAGCAAACAATCCTTATGGAATAAGCGCCAACGGCATTTTTGATGAAGAAATCACCGCGCCACTGGTTGCGGAACTGCAGGCCCACGTCAAGTCGCAACTCGCGCCTTACGAGTACCCCAAAGAAGTGGAGTTTGTGGACACCCTGCCCATGACCACCACCGGCAAAGTGCAGCGCCGCATCCTGCGTTTGCAGGAAGAAGAACGCGCCCGCAACGCGTTGGGCACATAAACCGGGCATCGCCATGAACTCCCCCCAAGGCCTGACCTTTCGCCGGCGCATCAGCTTGCTGGTGTGGGCGAAATACGGTGTGTGGTTGTTGCCTGTGGCCGCGTGGGCGGGCATGTCCCCGGTGCGGCCAATGCCCATGGTGGCGGCGGTGCTCACCTGTGCTCTGGCCGCTGTGGCCCTGCGCGCCTGGGAGCACAGCCAGCGCCGCCAGTTTCTGCGCGAAGCGCGCCTGCCCAGCTTCCTGGCCGACAAGCTGATGGCCAAACACCCCCAGCTCACCCGGCGGGAGGCCGAGTTGGTGCTGCACGGCCTGCGGCAGTTCTTTCTGGCGCACCTGCGCAGCGGCTTCAAGTTTGTGGCCATGCCGTCCCGGGTGGTGGACGATGCATGGCACGAATTCATCCTGCACACGCGGGGCTACCAGGCGTGGTGCGACGCGGCCTTTGGCAAGCTGCTGCACCACACCCCGGCGGAAGTGCTGGGCCGCAGTCCCCAGCGAAACGACGGCCTGCGCCGCACCTGGTACTGGGCTTGCAAGGAAGAAAGCATCAACCCCCGCCAGCCCAGCCGCCTGCCGCTGCTGTTTGCGCTGGACAAAAAGTTTGGCATTGCCGGGGGCTTCAGCTACGTGCCCGATTGCCGCGACATTGACCGGCAGAGCGGATCAGACGTGTATTGCGGCACCAGTTTTGGCGAGGGCGGCTCCGGCGGGGCAGATGGGGATGCGGGTGGGTTCGGCGGCAGCGAATCGTCGGGTTCGGGGGACGGCGACGGTGGCAGCAGCGATGGCGGCGGCGGTTGCGGAGGGCGCGCGCCACAGCAAACCCGTAAACTGGTTTGCAGCACTTTTGTCCACCTTTCAGTCCGCACACATGAACACTGTTGAACTCGGCGCTTCCTCCCTTCAGGTGACCCCCATCTGCCTGGGCACCATGACTTTTGGTGAACAGGTCAACCAGCCCAACGCCCACGCCATCCTCGACCGCGCGTTGGAGCGCGGTGTGAACTTTCTGGACACGGCCGAGATGTACGCCGTGCCTGCCAAGGCGGAAACCTGCGGCGCCACCGAAACCATCATTGGCCACTGGTTTGCCGCCCACCCCGGCGTGCGCCAGAAGGTGGTGCTGGCCACCAAGGTGGCCGGGCCATCGCGCGGCATGCCGTGGATTCGCGGCGACAACTCGGGCCTGACCAAGGCTGAAATCCTCACCGCCTGCGACAACAGCCTGCGCCGCCTGCAGACCGATGTGATCGACCTGTACCAAATTCACTGGCCGGCCCGCAACACGCCCGCGTTTGGTGCTGTCTACTTTGACCCCAAAAAAGACAAGCCCTGCGCCAGCATCCACGAGCAGTTGGAAACCATGGCCGAGCTGGTGAAAGCAGGCAAGGTGCGCGCCATCGGCCTGTCCAATGAAACGCCTTACGGTGTGCACGAGTTTGTGCGCCTGGCCGAGCAACACGGCCTGCCGCGCGTGGCCACGGTGCAAAACCCGTATTGCCTGATTAACCGTAGTTGGGAAAACGGCCTGGACGAAACCTGCCACCGCCTGGGCGTGTGCCTGCTGGCCTATTCGCCCCTGGGCTTCGGGTTGCTGACCGGCAAATACGACGATGGCGGCATCCACAAACCCGCCAGTGCCGAAGGCCAGCAAGGCCGCATGGCCCTTTACGACAGCATGAAAGCCCAGCGCTGGGGCCGCCCCGAAGCGCTGGCCAGTGCCCAGCAGTACAACGCCCTGGCCCGCGACCACGGCCTCACCCCCAGCCAACTGGCGCTGGCCTTCTGCTACCGCAACTGGCGCGTGGCCAGCACCATCGTCGGTGTGACCAGCGTGGCCCAACTGGACGAATGCCTGGACGCCTGGAGCGTGCAATTGAGCCCCGAGCTGCTGAAGGCCATCGACGCCATCCGCTGGGAGCACCGCGATCTGGCGCAGTGACATGTGTCGGCAATGGCGAAAAAAGGCACATCCACTTCACACGTCTCTGAAACACCCGCCACTGCCTGGCTGAAAAGCCACGGTGTGGCGTACACCGAGCACCCCTACGATTACCTGGAACACGGCGGGGCGCAGCACAGCGCGGCGGTGTTGGGTTTTGACCCATTCACCGTGGTCAAAACGCTCATCATGCAAGACCAGGATGCCAAGCCGCTGGCGGTGTTGATGCATGGCAACCGCACCGTGTCGACCAAAAACCTGGCGCGGCAGATCGGGGCCAAATCGGTGGAGCCATGCAAACCCGAAGTGGCCAACCGCCACAGCGGTTATCTGGTGGGCGGTACGTCGCCGTTTGGGCTGCGCAAGGCCATGCCGGTGTACGTGGAGTCCACCGTGCTGGCGCTGCCGCGCATTTGCATCAACGGCGGGCGGCGTGGCTTTCTGGTGGGCTTGAGCCCTGACGTGCTCAGCGGCCCATTGGGTGCCCAACCGGTGCAATGTGCGCTGGCAGAATGAGCGGCGTTCAGGCCGTTTGCAGGCCTGATAAAGAATAGCTAACAAATGAACAGGGTCAAGCGGTAGAGGCCTTTTTCATTCATAAAAAAAGGAAACCGCTGTGGATTTTGTCTTTTCTGGTCTGGCCGTGTTGGCCGCTTACCTCGTGGGCTCGTTGTCGTTTGCTGTCATCGTCAGCCGCTTTGTGGGTTTGGCTGACCCCCGCAGTTACGGCAGCAAGAACCCCGGCACCACGAACGTGCTGCGCTCGGGCAACAAAAAGGCGGCCATTGCCACGCTGGTGCTCGATGCCGTGAAGGGCTGGCTGCCCTTGTGGGTGGCGGGCGTGTGGGGGCCAGGCTTGGGCTTGGGGCCCATCACCATGGCGCTGGTGGGGCTGGCGGCGTTTGTTGGCCACTTGTACCCAGTGTTCTTCCATTTCAAAGGCGGCAAGGGTGTGGCAACGGCAGTGGGCGTGCTGTTTGGGGTGGACTGGTTGCTGGCACTGGCGTGCCTTGCGTCGTTTGGCATCGTGGTGTTTTTCACTCGGTTCGTGTCGCTGGCGTCGATGGTGGCGGCGGTGTTTGCCCCTGTGTATTTCATGTTTGGCGGTGATGTGGCGTGGGAAGCGTCGCCGCCGATGGTTGGCGCGCTGGTGGTGATGGCGGTCTTGCTGATCTGGCGGCATCGCGAGAACGTGGACCGACTGGTCAAGGGCACCGAGTCCAAACTGGGAGCGAAGAAGAAATGAGCAACACACCCAACACCCTCCAGCGCTGGCACGTGTCAGCCCGCTACAGCGAGGCAGCGGTTTTCAACGGCGTGGTGTACCTGGCGGGCATGGTGCCCGAGTGCGAAGCGACCGACATTGCCAGCCAGACTGCGGATGTGCTGGCACAGATTGACCGCCGCCTGGCCGAGTGCGGCAGCAACAAAACCCATCTGTTGCGCGTGCAGATTTACCTCACCGACATCCGCGACATTGGCGCCATGAACGCGGTGTGGGATGCCTGGGTGCCTGCAGGCCATGCGCCTCCGCGTGCCACGGTGCAGGCCGCTTTGGCCGACCCCGGCTGGCGCATCGAGGTGGTGGTGACAGCGGCACAGGTTTGATTCAGTACCGCCGCTGCAGCGTCATCTGGTCGTTGTCTCGCTGCATCTGAAAGCGGTTGAGAAAGCTGTTGCCCAGCAACACATAGGGCATGGGTTGCGGCAGGATGACGGCGGTCACGTCAGTGACTTCTGCATCGCCCAAACGTACGCGTTGCAAGGTGAGTTGGCGGCCCACCACTGTTCCATTGGCGGTTTGCATGGACATGCGTTGCTGTTGCGTGGGCTTTAGCCCCATACGCTGCGCGTCGGCCTCGCCCAGAACGACCGCGGTGGCACCCGTGTCCACCATGAACTGCACGCTTTTGCCGTTGATACTTCCCGCCGCCATGAAGTGGCCCCGGCTGTCAGCGGTCAGTACCACGCGTTGGTTGTCCATGGGTGTGCTGGCAGTGCGTGGCCCAACGCTCACCGGCGATTCCCCCAGCACGAGGGTGCTGCTGGTGCCTTGGATGGATACTTTCGCGCTTGCCCCGGCGATTTGTAACAGCTTCACCCCGGCATGGATGTCACCCACAGACATGAAACGAGGTGGCTGGCCACCGATCACCAGCAGCGCTTTGTTGCCGGAAATGCCTGCGAGTTGCACGTCCACCGCATGCGTCTGAGCTTGCCCGGTGCACAGGCTGGCAGCCAGGCAGATGCCAGCCAGCCAGCGTTCAGCCGGGGCGCACGCCACGCTCTGCCCCGGTTTTGGAAAAGGCCAGTTGCCGCAGCATGGCGTCGGGGTTGAGCCGAACCCTGACGATGGAACCCGATATGCCCTGTGTCACCGCCAGTTCGGGTTTGGCGGTGTTGTAGAGGCGCGGCTCCGAAATGGGTTCGTCGCGCCGGTTGAGCACGCTTGCCACCCAGGGCTCGTTGGGTTTCGTGCCCCGGCGCAGCACGACGGCGGTTTCGCCGTTGGCCAGCTTCACGAACGTGCCGGCCGGGTGCAACCCCAGCACCTGCATCAGCACCAGGCCCACCTCGTCGTGTCCGCCAGCTGCGCCTGCCTGCACAATGGCCGAGCGGGCCGCGTCTTTGGCATCGCGTCCCGCGCGGGATACCCGTGGACTCATGGCTGCGGTGTAGCGATCAACTACCTGCAAAATTTTGGTCAGCCGGTCGGTGCTGCTTCGTTGGGCCAGCGCTGTGCCAGGTGGCAAGTCGTTGTGGTGTGCCTGCACCACCGCCAGCCACATCGGGTCTGTCACTCCGGAGGCCATCAGAAGGCGCGTGCCGTCGGTGGTGTGGCGGTCGATCAGCGCTCGCTGCTGGGGGGAGGGGGGGTGCTTTTGGGCTGCCAGCATGTCTTGCAACTGGGTCATGGCCACGTTCATGGTCAGCGCGGCCCGCACCAGGCAAGCGTCTTCCTCCTGTGTCAGCTTGAGCGGCGGGGCCAGCATGTGTGCCACGGTCGCGGTGAGCAGCGAGTGCAGGGCGCTGTACCCACTGAAGCCGGTGACAGCCCGGTGGATGAGTAAAAACAGCGCAGCATCGCTGTCGCGGTGGAGCAGTGCGTCTTGCGGCACGGCCACCTGGGTATTGAGCCGCTGTACCGCATCTTGCCCGTTGGCACCTCCCTGGGCCAACTGGCCCAGCAACACTTTGAGGCGTGTTTCAACTTCTTCCCAGGCTTGTGACAACGATGCGGGAAGGGCAAGTGTTGCGTCCGTCCCTTTGAGGGATACGTATTTGTCGATGTCTTTGATCGGTGCATCGCGGCGGGTGGCTTCATTGAGGCCACTCATCATGACTTTCACGGCCTCGTCTGACTCGTCGTAGTGCACGTAAACCAATTTGCGCCGCTGCAATGATTCGAGGGCTTCCAGGTTTTCAATGCGCAGGCCTTTGGCCAGCAGCACCCGGCCATGTTCGTCGCGCAGGGTAAAGCGCAGAGCAGCCCCCATGTGCAACGACGAAGGTGAGACCGCCACCAGTTCCTGCTTGTCATCTGCGCTCATGTCTGGCTCTTAATTCGTTCAGCGTGGCTGGGTGCCGCGCTCGCCAGGGGTGCGCAAAGCGCCGATCTGGCGAAGTATGAGTTGTTCGCTCAGGCGCACACGGATGTCAGAGCCCGACAGGCCCTCTGCCACGGCATGCTCCGTAACGGCAGTGTCTACCAGCCTTGGCGTACCGATAGGTTCCCCACGTTTATTGACCACGGTGGACACTTGTGGGGTATTGGGCCGTTCGCCCTGGCGCAACACCACTGCCGCTTCGCCTGTCACCAGTTTGACGTAAGAGCCCACCGGATACAAACCCATGGTTTGCAGCAGAATCAGGCCTACTTCATCGTGAGCGGCGGATCCTGGCAGGCGCACCACAGACTTGGTCGCTTCGCGGGCCTCCCGCCCTGCGCGGCTGCCACGCGGGCTGATTGACGCGGTATAGCGGTCTATGACCTGCAGCACGCGGGCCACTCGCTCGGTGCTTCCTATCCGGGCCAATGGAACACCGCTGGGAAGTGGGTCATGGTGCAGGGTCACGGCATCTAGCCACAAACGATCCTTCACGCCCGCAGCACGCAACAGGTTGGCGCTTGCAGTGGGGTGCCGATCGATCAGCGCCAGTTGTTCGTTGGTGGGAGGGGACTTTTGCGCTGCCATGGTGTCTTGCAAAGACTTGACCGCCACATTCATCGTGAGAGCTGCGCGCTCCAGTGCCTCCAGCTCGGCATTGTTCAAGCCGGTGGACTTCCCTATGGAATCTGCCAGGCCGGCACAGAGCAGGCTGTGCATGGTGCTGTAACCCGTGAAGCCCGTGATGGCCCGGTTGACCAATAAAAACAAAGAGCCTGCTTCGTCTCGCCGCATCAGTTTGTGGATGCCCGCAATGACCTGGTCAATTCGCTTCAGCGCGTCATGTGCCACGGGAGCATCGCCGGCGATGTTGCCTTGCGCCGTGCGCAGGCGGTCTTCCAGGTCTGACCACGCTTGCGGCAGGGGCACATCCACTGGCTCGGCCCGCTGCACGCTGGTCAGCGTGTGGAACTTGTCGATGTCTTTCAGGGGAGCATTGCGGAACATGGCCTGTTCCAGGCTGGCCATGACCACCTTCACGGGCTCGCGGGATTCATCCTGATCAGCAAACAGGGCTTGCCGGGCGTGCAGCATGTCGAGCAGGTGCTGGCTGTCGATGCGCTGGCGTCGCGCAAGCAACATGCGCCCGTGCTCGTCGTAGAGCGTGAAGTCCAGCAGCATGCCCAGCTTGAGCAAGTGGGGCGAAAACTGAACCCGATTGGCACCTGCGTTTCGACGGTCGGCCATAGGTGTGTAGGACGATCAGTCTCGGAAATTGTTGAAGCTCAATGGCAGGTCAGGCACATCTTTGCGGATCACGGCCATGGCCGCCTGCAGGTCATCGCGTTTGGCACCGGTGACTCGGACCGCATCGCCTTGAATGGCTGCCTGTACCTTGAGCTTGCTGCCCTTAATGGCCTGCTGAATTTTCTTGCCCACATCTGCCTCAATGCCGTTGCGCACGGTGATGACCTGCTTGACTTTGTCGCCACCGATTTTTTCGATTTTGGCTGCCTCGAGGAACCGCACATCGACGCTGCGTTTGGCCAGTTTGCCCCGCAACACTTCGTCCACCTGTGTAATCTGGAAATCGCTGTCGCCAAACAGGGTGATCACTTTGTCTTTGAGTTCCAAGTGGGCAGAAGTGCCTTTGAAGTCGAAGCGAGTGCCCACTTCGCGTGAAGCTTGCTCGACGGCGTTTTTCACTTCAACGAGATTTGCTTCGAGGATGGTGTCAAAGGAGGGCATGGCAGGCGCAATTTGTGAGTGAAAACAGGGGTGAGACAATCTTGTCATGTTAGTCGAGAACTCGGTGCCTCTTCAGCCCCTCAACACCTTTGGCATACAGGCCCGTGCACAACAATTGGTGCGGGTGAGCAGCGTGTCTGATGTGCAACGGTTGTGCCGTGGGTGGCCAGAAGCCTGTCAGCACTGGCCGCTGGTGCTCGGTGGTGGCAGCAATCTGGTGCTGACGGGTGATGTGAAAACGCTGGTCGTGAAGGTCGATATCGTCGGGCGCAGGCTGTTGACCGACACCGCCAGTCATTGGGTGGTAGAGGCCGGTGCGGGTGAGCACTGGCACAACTTTGTGGACTGGACACTGGAACAAGGCTGGCCCGGACTTGAGAACCTGGCGATGATCCCTGGCACTGTGGGGGCCTCCCCGGTTCAGAACATCGGCGCGTATGGGGTGGAGTTGCAAGACCGCTTCCATTCACTGGACGCGGTGGACTTGCATACTGGCGATGTGTTCACCCTCAATGCCGCCCAGTGTGGTTTTGGTTACCGCGACTCTGTGTTCAGACACGGAGCGGCCGACAGCCGCCATTTGGGCCTGGCGGGCAGGGCCTTGATCACTCATGTGCGATTTGCCTTGCCCAAACGCTGGTCGCCCGAAACCAGTTACCTGGAGTTGGCCCGCAAGGTGCAGGAGCTGGGCAGCGCTCCCAGCCCCCGCCAGGTGTTTGACTGGGTGTGTGCCATACGGCGTGCAAAGCTGCCTGACCCCGCTGTGTTGGGGAACGCTGGCAGCTTCTTCAAAAACCCCACAGTGAGTGCCGAGCAGTGCACAGACATCATCGCCCGCGACCCCAAGGTGGTGCACTACCCGATGCCCGATGGCACGGTGAAGCTGGCAGCCGGTTGGCTGATTGACGCCTGCGGCTGGAAGGGCAAGACCGTCGGCAATGCCGGTGTGTACGACAAGCAGGCGCTGGTGCTCATCAACAAAGGCGGTGCCGCCAACCCGGCCACGGGTGGCGAGGTGATGACGCTGGCCAAAGCCATTCAGACCAGCGTGTACGAGCGGTTTGGGCTGTGGCTGGAGATTGAGCCTGTGGTGGTGTGAGTTGGCTGGATTTAATATAAAAAGTGGCTCTGTCGCTTTATTTGTAAGCGCTGACAGCTACGAAAGTTGTGGTTTTTGGGTGCGCGAAGGTGGTACTTGAACTGCGCGACAGGGCTGTTGTGACAGCGAAGGTGGAATCGGATTTGGGCGCGAGGATGTTGTCCTCGCAGCTACAGGTGCCCGTTGTCGGCCATCAGCGGTCAGACGAACTGGCAGATTAAACGGCGGGACAAGGCTGAGAAACTTGCAGTAAGTACTTCGATGAATAGGCGTAACTTGTGCGCCCCACGTGATGTGCGGGGGTATACCAAAGACAGGTCGAAGCCTGACAAGGGCCAATCGGTTAGCACTAGCTTTGAAAGCCTCCGGCTTTGCCGGGGGTTGGTTATTGCAATCGGAACCGTCAGCCGATCATGCAACCGTCCTTATTGGTCTTCATGAAACACTTTGTATGGTGATAGGCACTGTGGCGTTTTGAAGCATCGATCATGGCGCGCATGCCGTTAGCAGTTGCAGAGAAAATCCCCTCCAATCCCAAGGAGAGAGGAACTTTTCATCGAAGCCCCGTTATACTGAATGGGCAATTGACACTGGCACACCCGCTGAAAGGCGGCGTCGCAAAGCTTCCGGTCTAAAGCTACACCTCGGTGTGGCCACGACAGCGGGGTTCCCAAAATGCACACTGCCGCGCGCCTCACAGTGCGCGGTAGCCCCATGCGCGTTGGGGCTGGTCGTCGATCGCAGTCAACCCTTTTCAAGGAGTACCGCGATGACCGTTTTCCGAGCCACACCCCTCCACGCCAGGCTGTCCTGGTTAGGAGCGTCAGCACTCGCCCTCAGCCCCATGTGGGCCGCTGCAGCCACCACTCAAACCATACAAGGCAAGGTCTTTCAAAGCACCGCCTGTGCCCAGGAGAGGGGCCGGTGCAGCTTTACCGGCAGCCAGGAGTTGGCCTATGGAGCCAAGGGGAAGTTTGTGCTGAAGACATTCAGCACCAGCCCCGTGGACTGCAATAACAGCACATTCGGCAAAGACCCCATAGTGGGTACGTTCAAACAGTGTTTTTTACCTGCGCAAGCGCCCGCAACGGATGTGTGCTTCTATGAGCACATCAACTACGGCGGCGCCAGCCTTTGCGTATCAGCCAGCCAAGCCAATGCCATGCCAGCGGGTTGGAATGACCGCGTGTCCTCGGTCAAGCTGGCCAGCGGGTTCAAGCTTGAGCTGTACGAGCACAACAACAAACGAGGGCGAATGCTTGCGCTCGAAGGCAACAACCCCAACCTGGTGGCCCTGGGCTTCAACGACCTGACTTCATCGTATGTGGCCAGCAAGGTACTGGGAGCTCCTGCTCCAGTGCCCACTGCCAAGGCAGACGCCGCACGCCTGTTGATACAGGCCACATACGGCCCCACCATGACCGAGATCGACAGCGTTGCTGCGTCGGGGGCAGAGGCGTGGGTGACACAGCAGTTCGCCACGCCGCCCATGGACACCCACTGGGCTTACGTGATGGAGCGCAAAGGCCCCATCGGCTGCACTGTTTGCAACGCGCAATACATCAACGCCACCATGGAAAGTTTCTGGACACAGGCCGTGCGCGGACCTGACCAGCTGCGCCAGCGCACGGTGCTGGCCCTGAGCGAACTGTTTGTGGTGTCCACCGTCAACAGTCCGGTCGATATCCATGCCGATGCCCATGCCAGTTACCTGGACATGCTGTCTCGCAATGCATTCGGCAACTTCCGCACCCTGCTGGAACAGGTCAGCACCCACCCGACCATGGCGCACTACCTGTCGCACATGAGAAACCAAAAGGAAGAACTATGCAAGGGAGGTGATGCAGCTCTTCAGCATCGGCTTGTGGCAACTGAACGCTGACGGCACACGCAAGCTCGACGGCAGCGGACGCCCCATTCCGACCTACGGACAGGACGACGTGATGGGACTGGCGAAGGTCTTCACCGGCTGGAGCTGGAACGGCCCGGACAAGAGCGGCAGTCGCTGGGAGGGTTGGATCGGCAAGAACTGGAAAGACCAGTTGCAGAACTACCCTGACCACCACTCGCAAAGTGAAAAACGCTTCCTCGGCACAGTGGTACCTGCGGGCACCTCAGGTGAGCAGTCCATGAAATTGGCCATGGACACGCTGTTCAACCACCCCAACGTCGGCCCGTTCATCGGCAGCCAGTTGATCAAACGCTTTGTCACCAGCAACCCAAGCCCCGCCTACGTGGGCAGAGTGAGCGCAGCCTTCAACAACAACGGAGGAGGTGTGCGGGGCGACATGAAGGCTGTGCTGCGCGCTGTGCTGCTGGACCCTGAAGCCCGCAGTGCCGCGCAACTGGCCGACCCCAACTGGGGCAAGCTGCGCGAGCCGCTGGTGCGCTTTGGAAACTGGATGCGCGCCTTCAATGCCAGTGCCGCCAACGGGTACTACAGCATCTGGAATCTGGAAGACCCCGTGTCCAGCATTGGCCAGAATCCCTTGCGGGCACCCAGCGTGTTCAACTGGTTCCGCCCCGGCTATGCACCTCCCGGCGAAATTTTGCGCAAAGGCCTGGTGGCACCGGAGTTCCAGATCACCCACGAAACCACCACCACGGGCTACGCCAACTTTGTGACCCACACAGTGGAGCGCGGGCACGGCTGGAACAGCAGTGCCATCAAAGCTAACTACGCACCCGAAGTGGCGCTGGCCAACAACCCGGCCGCACTGATGGACAGGCTCAACCTGCTGCTGACGGCAGGCCGCATGAGTACCACCACCCGCCAAACCATTCTGGATGCCGTGACAGCCATGCCTGCCACCAAGCCCGAAGCCCGGGTGCACACCGCTGTGGCGCTGACCATGCTGTCGCCTGACTTCATCGTGCAGAAATAAGGAGCATTCGAATGAACACTTTCAATACCTCAGGGCCCATGCGGGCCGGTCGGCGCGAGTTTCTGCGTCGAGGGTCACCCTTTGCACTCAATTTGCTGGCCATGGGTGCCGCCAGCGCACAAACCGGCGGTGGGCACAAGGCGCTGGTGTGCGTGTTTCTGTCGGGCGGCAACGACCAGTCAAACACGGTGGTACCCACCAGCTCGGCGGGCTGGGCCGCGTACTCTCAGGCACGGCCCACGCTGGCCATACCGGCGGCACAGTTGCTCTCCATCAACCCGACCGACTACAACGGCGAGCCGCTCGGGTTGCATGGTTCTCTGAGCGCACTCAAACCGCTGTTTGACCAACAGCGGGTGGCGTTGCTGGCCACCCATCACCAAAGCGCAATGGAACCGGGGCAATGCGACCGTGCCCACACCGGCGCAGCTGTTTTCGCACTCTGACCAGCAGGGTGCCTGGCAAACCGGCTTGCCCGACCAACCGTCTGAAACCGGGTGGTTGGGCCGCATGGGCGACCTGACCGCCAGCGCCTTCAATCCGGGCAGTGGTGTGTCCATTGCCATGTCGGTGGCGGGCAACAACATCATGCAGGCGGGCAACAGCACCATCCAGTACCAGCTGACGACACAGGGTGCAGTGAAAGTGTCGGCCGTGACATCAGGCCTGTACGGATCGGCCGCAGGAGCCACTGCCGCTCGGCGTCTGATGACCGACACGCGCAACACCTTGCTGGAAAACGAGCTCAACAAGGTGTCCAGCCGCTCCATCAGCACCGAGGCGTTGGTCAGCAATGCCTTGGCCGGTACACCCGCCTTGACTGCATTTCCGGACACATCTCTGGGCAAACAGCTGAGCATGGTGGCCCGCATGATTGCCGCACGTGGGGCACTGGGCCAGCAGAGGCAGATTTTCTTCGTGCAGCAGGGTGGCTACGACTTCCATGACAACCTGCCCACCGACCACGCCAACCGCATGCGGGAACTGGGTGATGCGCTGGCAGCGTTCTACCAGGCCACACAGAGCCTGGGTGTTCAGGACAGCGTGACGACGTTCACCGCGTCGGACTTTGGCCGCGCCCTTCAGAGCAACGGACGTGGCTCCGACCATGGCTGGGGCGGGCACCACTTCATCATGGGCGGCGCGGTGGCGGGCAACCGGGTGTACGGCAGTTTTCCCCAGACAGCGCTGGGCGGTAGCCAGGACGCGGGGCAGGGAAGGCTGATTCCCACCACCTCTGTGGACGAATACGGTTCCACCCTCGCGCGCTGGTTTGGTGTGTCTGACAGCAACATGCCCGTGGTGTTGCCCAACCTCCGCCGCTTTGCGACGCCCGATCTGGGCTTCATGCGCAAAACAGCCTGACGCCCACGCACCGGCGGGTGCCCACAACTGCCAGCCCTGGCAGTTATGGGCACCCAGGCGGCAGTGTCTGGCGCTTCATCACT
>JAIFMP010000162.1 GCA_020048405.1 Hydrogenophaga sp. | reverse complement strand
TGCGGTCGCCATTGCTGTGCATGCTCAGAAAGTCGTAAAGTTGACCGGCGGTGCCATTCCAGCGCCATGGAAAACCTCCGTGGCCCAATGCCTTGTCCAGCGCCTGCGCCACCGCATTGCCTTCCAGGGCACGGTCGATCCCCGCACTGATCAGTTCGGCGTATTGCTGCTGAAACACACCGGCGTCATAGCCTTGGGCACGCGCAACGGCTTCGCCAAAGCGTTCGTAATCGGCCATGCGCTGCTTGTGGGTCAGGCGCACACTGGGCAGAATCAGCAAGGCGCGGGCGAACAAATCCAGCAACGCACCAAACACCACAGGTCGGTCACGCTCCCACTGGGCATGGGTGTCGGCATCATCTTTTCGGGCACCGGCGCTGATCACAGGCATGTCAACGTGAATCACCCGGTCGATCAGGTCTGGGCGACTGGCCACCACGGCGATACCGTTGAGCACCACAGGCCGCTTGGTTTCCATGACATGCTCTTCACCGTTGGTGTACAACTGGCGCGCTGCAAACCCACCGCCAGTAGCCAGGGTGCAAAAAGCATCCTGTTGCTCAGCGGTCAGACCCGAGAGGTTTTCGTAGGAGACCAGCCAGTTGTTGGCGGCTGCGACAAAGATGTCTTCCACGGTCTTAGGCCTGCCGCGCAACATCACCTTGTTGGGGTCAATCAAGCTGCGCAGCACCGACTGGGTGGTTGACTTGGCTGACCCTTGCTCACCCACCAGTTCCAGCACCGGGAATGGTGTTTCGGGCCGAAAACAGTCCAGCAGCCAAGTGAGCACCATCAAGCGCCGGTCGGCCGGGACATTGACGTGCTGCCAAAGGGTGTCGATCTGACCGCCACGCTGCGGCATGGGCAATGGCCGCATCGACTGGTTGCGGGTGAACAGCAGCGGCGATGCATCCAGAACGTGCCAGCCGTTGCAAGTGACGTGGATGGCACGCCATTGCGCATCACACACATCAATCAGATAGCCGTTGTCATGGACAGCGGCGCGCAGATATATCTCGACCTCGCGGCCATCATTGACACCGGCGGCGCACAAAGTGGCCAGGGCGGCGCGCATGGTCATGTCCGGTATGCCTGTCTCAGTCGCACGCCAGTAGGCTGCACGCAACCACGCTTCATAGCCGGATGACTGCACCCGCCAGACCTCTTGGCAACCGGGCATGGGGATGATGGCCACCGCAGTGCGGTCAGCATCGTGGTGCAAATGGCACTGGGCGCGGGCCATTTCAACCAGCGCGTCCATGGCCGAGCGTTCCTCGCCACCACCGGGCAATTCCTGCTGCACCAGCTTGTCAAGCATGGTTACCGAGCAATCGCGGTTGGCACCCTTGGCTTGGTGGCGAAGGCGCAGATAGGCCGACATGTCGGTGGCGCGCAAAACAGAAAACGCCTGCACCACAGCCTCTTCAGCCAGGACACCGACATCATCTTTGAGTCGGATCAGCGCAGCCTCGATCACCTCAATCGGGTTTTGCGGCGGCGTGAGAGTTGGTTGATCAGCGGGTGGGACTGTCTGGTCAACGTCCACCAGTGGAGTTTCACCATCACGACCATCACCAAGGTCACCGCTGTGATGGTTGTGACGGTTGTGATGGTCGTTCCCTACTGTCGAGGCTTGGGAACGGATATTGCAGCGTCATGGCGTTGTGCGCAGATGGCACGCTCCACGCCACGGGCTACAACGGTTATGGCCAACTGGGTTTGGGTGACACGACGCAGCGTAACCAGTTCGTACAGGTGCCGGTTCTGAATAATGTGGTTGCTGCCCGCCTTGGGCGTGAACGTTACACCGCCGCCTATGCCGTCCAGGCAGATGGCAAGTTCTACGCTTGGGGATATAACGGAGATGGACAACTGGGAGACGGCACCACGGCGCAGGCCAACATCCCGGTTCAACGTACCGGTGGCACGCTCGCGGGCAAGCCCATCGTCAATGTGTATTGCGGCCACACGGCCGCGTACGCGCTGGATAACACCGGCCGATTGCATGCATGGGGGACCAACACCACTTACGGCAACCTGGGGTGCGGTAACTTTGCCAACCAATTTACGCCTGTCCAAGTGGCCATCGGTGTTTCTGAGGTTTACACGAACAGCTACGACTATCCCATGGTGCTCATCCGTAAAACGGATGGCAGTTTGTGGGGGGCCGGGGCCGGCAACTATTCAGCCAATGGCAATGTGGCTGGCAACCATGCGGCAGACTTTGCACAAATTCCAATTGGCAACACCGTGGTCAAGGCCGCCATCGGGGGAACTGGTAGCTACAACTACTGCCTGGCCTTGCTACAAAACGGCACTGTGTATGCATGGGGCTACAACGGTAATGGTGCTTTGGCAGTGGGCGACAACACCAATCGCACGACACCTGCCCTAGTGCCGATTGCTTTGCGTACCGTGACCGACATTGCTGCTTATGGCACAAGCTCAGAGCAATGCTCGGCTTTTTTGCTCGACGATGGACAGCTTTGTGTGGCCGGTTATGGCGGTAGCTACGCCAATACAGACAACAACAGCAACTGGATCGGCACCCCGTATCCGGTGATCCTGTAATGCCCAATGCAGCTTTGTCCGAGGCCATCAAGGAGGCCTACGCCAGCGCGCCATCCAATCAGATCATTCTGCACACGCTGGAGCTACGTCACCCTGCCTTTTTGGATGAACTCGGCCAAACCACCGCCATTCGTGTAGTGCGCGACACCGCCAATCTGGATGCACGTCTGGAAGCCTCGGCGGTGCTCAACGGTGGCGAGATGGTGCGCTTTGTCGCGATGGGTTTCGAGCTTGATCTGCCGCCGGTGGACACCCTGCCGGTGCCCGAGATCACCGTCACCCTCGACAACGTCTCGCGTGAAATTGTCCGTCATCTTGATGCTGCCGCCGAATCGCAGGCGGTGATCGAGGTCACATACCGCCCGTACCTGTCGACCGATTTGGAAGGCCCGCAAATGGACCCGCCCATCCACCTGGTGCTCACTGAGGTTGAAGCTGACATCTTTCGCATCACCGGGCGGGCGCGAATGCTGGATGTCGGCAACAAATCATTTCCTGGTATCAGCTACACCGCCAAGACATTTCCGGGGCTCACGCGATAACAGCGACGCGGACTGCGCCCTCAGTTTCTGGTGCGTTTGAATGCCCGCAACGTCTGGGCAGAGAACATCTGGTTGCGGCCAACAACGTGACTCGGCACCAGTTTGCCGGATTGAACGTAGCGACGCAGGGTGGGTACAGAGACCTCAAGGTACTCCGCTGCCTCCCATGCAGAAAATGGTTCCTGCTGCAGATGGCCGAACACCTGTTCGTGGCTGAAATCATCGTCGCGGAAAGCGTTGCCGGTCAGCAGTGAAAAAAACCGGGTGCGCTCCACCGCAGGCATGCGCTTCATTTCAGAAAACAGGTCTTCTGCTGTGAGGGACTGGTTCATGGCGTGGCTCATTTCGTTTCTCCTTTGCTGCTCTCCTGACGCAAGTAGTGCTTCAGCTCTTCGTAAAAGTTCTCGTGTGACCCCACCTGATAGAAATCGATGATCAAAAACTCAAGGGGCAAATCCTTGCTCGGAGGGCGGTACGCCACCAGATATTCCTGGCGATTGAAGCGGAACTTGTAAACCCGTATCCCCGCCAGATCGCCCACCTTGAGTTCACCGATTTCCGGTGAGTCACAAACCAACTCCACAACGTCTTCAATCGCCAGTTGCAAGGGCTTGTGTGCCTTCTTGATGTACTGCGCGAAGGGGCGTTTGTAGTTCGATTTCATGATCTTATATTAGCCATTAAGTGATTCCATGTCAAATCAAGACTTATGCTCTAAAGCCTCCCCGCAGCACTGGGCCAACCAGTACATCGGCCTACCTTGGCTTGCTGGCGCGCGCGGACCAGATGGCTACGACTGCTGGGGGTTGTTTCTTGCCGTACAACGTTGCCACTTTGCCCGCGATTTGCCGGAGATTCCGGTCAATGCGGACGATCTGCGTGCGGTGCTGGGCGCATTCCGCGACCACCCCGAGCGGCAGCGTTGGCAAAACGTGGAATGCACCAAAAATCGCCCCCAAGAGGGCGATGCTGTGCTGTTACGCCAGTCCCGCCACCCTGTGCATGTTGGCGTCTGGCTTGATGTCGATGGTGGCGGCGTGCTGCATGCCGTCAAAGACGCGGGTGTCGTTTATCAAAAACTGCCGGAACTGCTTTTACATGGCTGGCGGGTCGAGGGGTTCTACCGCTTTGCGGGAGATTCCCGATGAACAGCCACGCAAGCAGCGCCGTCATCATGCTGCGCAACCCCTTCCAGCCGAACCAGCGCGAGGTGCATGAGGTTTTACCGTCCAACCCCCATCTCAGCATTCGCCAATGGCTGCAGTCGCAGGGCATTACAGAATTCGAAGTGCCCACTCTCTGCATCAAGGATGGCTTACCGGTGTTGCGTTCCGATTGGGCGACAACCCGCATCGACGGCATTCTCGTATTTGTCACCCTACCCCAGGGCGGCGGTGGTGGAGGTGGCGGCGGAAAAAATCCACTTCGCACCGTGCTGATGATTGCAGTCATGGTGGTCGCTACCGTCTATGGCGGGCCGCTGGGCGCCAGTCTGGGCTTCTCAGGCAATCTGGCCACTGCCGTTGGATCGGCCATCATCATGACGGCTGGCTCCGCTTTGGTCAGCGCCATGGTGCCCTTGCCCACGCCCAATATGCCATCCTTTGCAACGGGTGGTGGCAGTATGGCGCAGCCTTCACCCACTTACAGCCTGCAAGGTCAGGGTAACTACGCACGCTTGGCGCAGCCCATCCCGGTCATCTATGGTCGGCATCTGGTCTATCCCGACTTGGCCAGCACGCCTTATGGCGAATACCGCAACAACGAGCAGTACTTGCACCAACTCCACTGCATAGGCCTTGGTGAATACGATATCGAGCAAATTCGCATCGAAGACACGCCAATTTCAGCCTTCGAAGAAGTGGAGATACAAGTCATCCCACCCGGGAGCCGCAATGCGCTGTTCAATCCGGATGTGGTTACCGCCGCTGAAGTGGCCGGGCAGGAACTGCTCGCCGGGGTCTGGATCGGCGGCTTTGCGCTCAACCCGCAAGAAACCCAAGCCACTCATATTGGTATCGACATCCTGCTGCCGCGCGGTCTTTACTTCGCCAATGATGCCGGCGGGCTGGATGCCCGCACTGCCACCTGGACTATTGCCGCCCGTCGCATCGACGACGAAGGCGACCCACAAGGCGACTGGGCCAGTCTGGGCACAGAAAGCCTGACCCTGGCCACCAGCACGCCCCAACGCCTGACCTTCAGCTACCCGGTTACGCCCGGGCGGTTTGAGGTGCGCGCGACGCGCGTGGATGCCAAAGACGGCAGTTCCCGTGCCGGGCATGAGGTGCGTTGGGGGGAGGCGCGTGCTTATTTGGCCGATACGGCAGTTCAGTTACCCGCAGTGACCTTGCTGGCCATCCGCATGCGCGCCACCGATAACCTGTCGCAACGCTCCAGCCGCTTGATCAACTGCATCGTCACCCGCAAGTTGCCTCGCTGGGCGCCAGAGACAGGCTGGACAGCATCATCACCCACACGCTCCATCACCTGGGCCTATGCCGACATCTTGCGTGCCAGCTACGGCGCAAAGCTAGCCGATACACGAATTGATCTCGCGGCACTCTATCAACTGGAGCAAACCTGGGCGGCGCGTGGCGATGTTTTTGATGCCATCTTTGACCAGCAGGTGACCGTGTGGGAAGCGCTAACCCGCGTTGCCCGTTGCGGCCGCGCCGTGCCATTCCTGCAGGGCGGCATTGTGCGTATCGTCCGTGACGAGCACCGTAGCCTGCCAGTGGCGTTGTTCTCCACCCGCAACATCGTCAAGAACAGCCTCAAAATTCAATACATCATGCCGGGCGAAGAAACGGCAGATGCTGTCACGGTGGAATTTTTCAGCAGCCGCACCTGGAAGCCGGATGAAGTCACCGTGTCCGTCACTGGCTCCAGCACAGACAACTGGCCTCACGCTCATCAAAATGCTGGTCACGGGCCTGGTGATGGCGCTGCTGGCCGGCACCATCGTCAAAATCAAACTGTTCGGAGGCCCGCAATGAGCCCAATCTTCACCACACTCGCTCCTGGCCTCTTCGAAGCTGGTGCCAAACTCATCGACCGGCTGATTCCCGACCCGGCCCAGCGCGAGCAGGCCAAGCTCGCCTTGTTCCAGGCCGAAGGTCAGCAAGCCCTGCAGGAAATGCAGGTGAGCTTGTCGGCCATCCTGGCCGAGGCCAATTCTGCAGACCCGTGGACGAGCCGCGCCCGCCCGACCTTCCTCTACGTGATTTACAGCATCCTTTTGTTGTGCGTGGTCGGAGCCATCATCGGCATTTGGTGGCCACAGCAAACGTTTCAGGCAGCCGAAAACCTGAGTAAATTGCTCGGCGCAATCCCGGAAAACCTTTGGTGGCTGTTCGGCGCAGGCTACCTTGGCTACACCGGCGCACGCAGCTTCGACAAGTGGCGAGGTGCCGACCGATAGCGCACTTTTGACCGTATCCAACCCGCCAGCCCCCAGCCTTTCTCGACATCCAGCCATGTCGGGAAGGGCTGGGGGCTTTTTTGCGTTTCTGTTTGAGTGTTTGCCATTGCTGAAAGGCATCGCCAAATGTTACACTTGGCATAATAATTTCAAATTTGTGCAGGGTGTCAGTAGCTTCTCCCCCCCCCCCCCCCGAGTTTGGGCGCCACAGGTCAGTATCTGTGCGTTTGTAGCGGGGGTTTTTACTGGAGGAGGCGGGTTGAAAAATCAACTCAAAAAGGTCGCGATTGGCGTAGATACGACTTGCTTGGCAAGTGATAGCTCTGGTTCGGAAACGAATGCACAGGGCGCGGTAGCTATGTTTGGACCAAGCAACCCCAGTTCTGTTATTGGTCATAACCACGTCTCGTTTTCAGTAGAGGTGGTTTTATGAGCAGTCAAGATCACGCGCAAGGCAACTTGCTGGCAGCCATTTCAGGCTATGACCTTCGGTCGTACCTCGCCCGGCAAGACATCAAAATAAAATCTGCGCTCCAAGATCGGTCCGTTCTTGCTTGTCGTTGGCGTGGATTTTCATTCCGCGCCAACGTGCCGGTTTGGGAAAACAATTACAGACAGCGGAGTGTTTAGTGAAAGTTCTAATTACTGGTGCAGATGGTTTCATCGGATCTCATCTAACTGAAGCTTTGGTCAAGAATGGGCATGATGTCCGTGCGTTTGTCCTTTACAACTCCTTTAATTCGTGGGGGTGGCTGGATCACGCGTCGAAATCCGTTCGCGAAAATCTGGATGTTTTTGCTGGTGATATTCGCGATCCAAACGGTGTGCGTACTGCAATGAAGGACTGCGATGCAGTGCTACACCTTGCAGCCTTGATAGCTATTCCATACTCATATCATTCGCCAGATACCTATATCGATACCAACGTCAAAGGCACATTAAATGTGCTCCAGGCTGCTCGCGATTTGGGTGTCAAGCGTGTAATCCATACTTCAACAAGTGAGGTCTACGGTACGGCACGCTTTGTGCCGATTACCGAGGAGCACCCTTTGCAGGGGCAATCACCTTACTCGGCATCAAAGATTGGCGCAGATCAGTTGGCCTATTCGTTTTATGCCTCATTCAATCTTCCCGTAGTTATCGCTCGACCTTTCAACACATATGGCCCGCGTCAGTCTGCGAGAGCGGTTATCCCAACCATCATTACGCAGGTTGCCAATGGACAAAGGCAGATCAAGCTTGGCGCGGTGTCTCCTACGCGTGACTTTAATTTTGTAAAAGACACTGTGGCGGGATTCATTGCTGCCCTCGAGGGTAATGGTGGTTTGGGTGAAGTAATCAACTTCGGTAGCAATTTTGAGATATCGATTGGCGATACGGTACAACTGATTGCCGAGGTGATGAACAAAGAGATTGAGATTGTTACTGATGAGGCTCGCTTGAGGCCGGAAAACTCCGAGGTGGAGCGTCTATGGGCCGACAACAGTAAAGCAAAACAATTGCTCAATTGGCAACCTGCCTATGGCGGGCGTGAAGGCTTCAAGTGTGGACTTGCGGAAACTGCTGAGTGGTTCCTCAATCCTGCCAATCTTGCCGCCTACAAAGCAGACCGGTACAACATCTGACATGGCTGCGAACACATCCCCCCTTTCGGAAAATTTTCTTTCCGGTTTGCGCCAAGTTCTAGGCGAGGCGACTTCTTCGCTGTCGCTCCATGAGCCTGAGTTCAGTGGTAACGAATGGGCTTACGTCAAAGAGTGCATTGATACTGGTTGGGTATCCTCGGTCGGAAAATACGTAGACGAATTTGAGCTGAAACTGGCCGAATTTACGGGCGCGCGACACGCGGTGGCGGTGGTAAATGGCACCGCTGCACTTCATATTGCGTTGCAAATTGCAGGCGTAAAAGCGGGGGATGAAGTTCTTGTTCCTGCTTTGTCTTTCGTCGCCACTGCCAATGCTGTTTCTCATTGTGGTGCTGTTCCGCACTTTGTAGACAGTAACGAATCAACTCTCGGGTTGGATGCAGAGGCACTAGCGTCCCATTTGGAGTTTGTTGCTGAATGCACTGTCGACGGCTTACGCAATAAAAATACTGGTCGCAGAATAGCCGCCATCGTTCCAATGCATACCTTCGGTCATCCAGTGGACATGGTTGGCCTCATGGACGTTGCTGCCCGTTTTTCATTGCCTGTAGTAGAAGACGCTGCCGAGTCTTTGGGAAGTACCTATCACGACCGCCATACAGGCACATTCGGATGCATGGGGGTCTTGAGCTTCAATGGCAACAAGATCATCACGACGGGCGGCGGCGGGGCGATTCTCACCAACGATCCAGATACTGCGCGTCAAGCCAAGCATCTGACAACCACTGCAAAACAACCACATCGCTGGGAGTTTGTTCATGATGCCGTGGCGTACAACTATCGTTTGCCAAACCTGAATGCAGCCTTGGGCTGTGCTCAGCTCGAAAGGCTGCCAGACTTTCTCACCCGTAAGCGGCAACTCGCTGAAAACTATCGTAAGACATTCGCGCACATTCCGGGCATTCATTTTATCGACGAGCCGGAAGGCTGTCACAGCAATTTCTGGTTGAATGCAGTGCGCCTTAGCGGGTCCAGTATGTCCGTCAGAGACGCGTTGCTTGCCGTAGCAAACGATGCCGGCTACCAGTGCCGCCCCGCTTGGACGCTCCTGAATAAACTCCCGATGTACCAGGATTGCCCACGAGCAGAGTTGCCTGTGGCAGAGGCATTGGAAGCAAGTCTCATCAACCTGCCAAGCAGTCCTAAGCTGGCTGAGTTACTGACATGAACTCGCCAAGAAAAATATGCATCGTAACGGGCACCAGGGCCGAATACGGTTTGCTCTATTGGCTGATGAAAGAGATTGCCGATGACCCTGAACTACAACTTCAAATTATCGCAACGGGAATGCATCTTTCCCCGGAATTTGGCCTGACCTATCGTCAAGTTGAAGCAGATGGCTTCGTCATCGACGCCAAGGTGGAAATGCTGCTGTCATCCGATACGTCGGTAGGTATTGCCAAGTCCATGGGCTTAGGCGTTATTGGTTTTGCGGATGCGCTGGATGACCTGAATCCAGACATACTCGTCGTGATTGGTGATCGCTTCGAGATATTGGCAGCAACACAAGCTGCGCTGGTAGCGCAGATACCGATAGCACACATTCACGGCGGAGAGACCTCAGAAGGCGCATTTGATGAGGGTATTCGGCACGCAATTAGCAAAATGGCGCAATGGCATTTTGTTGCGGCCGAGCCTTATCGAAAACGTGTTGTCCAGATGGGGGAATCGCCAGATCGTGTATTCAACTATGGCGCCCCTGGATTGGACCAGCTTTCCAAGCTCGGTTGGCTGACGCGACATGAACTCGAATCAACCTTGGAAATTGAGCTGAGAGCCCCAGTTTTCCTGGTGACGTATCACCCAGTTACCTTGGCTGGTGGCGATCCGGTGGAGTCGATGACGGAGCTACTGAATGCGCTAAAGGTATTCCCCGACGCGACAGTCATTTTTACCTATCCGAATGCCGATGCCGGCGGCCGAGCTCTAATCGAATGCATTGATAGTTTCGTTGCACAGCATCGCAAAACCTCACGCGCCTTTGTATCCCTTGGGCAACAACGATACCTCAGCCTGATGCGTGAGGCAGACGTCATTGTTGGCAATTCTTCAAGCGGTTTAACTGAAGCTCCTGCTCTCAAAAAAGCGACCGTCAATATTGGCGACCGGCAAAAAGGACGACTTAAAGCCGCCTCAGTCATTGACGCTGCCGAGAACTGCCCAGACATCATGAGAGCCATTCAACTCGCGCTATCAAGCGAGTTTTGCGCAAGCTTGCCAGAAACAGTTTCGCTTTATGGACAAGGCAGTGTCAGCCAAAAAATCAAAGCAACCTTGAAAACAGTGCCCCTTTGTGTTCGCAAACCGTTCTTCGACATTGAGCATGGAAACTGACATGTCAACTTTCATCATTGCCGAAGCCGGCGTCAACCATAACGGCTCTTTGGAGTTGGCCAAGCAACTGATCGATGCCGCTGTAGATGCCGGTGCAGACGCTGTGAAGTTTCAAACCTTTCGTGCTGAACAACTAGTTGCTCGCCATGCCCCGAAGGCTGAATACCAGACGCGCACCACGGACGCGAAGGAAAGTCAGTTCGAGATGATCCGGAAACTCGAATTGACAGATGCTGATCACGTAGTGCTGATTGCGCATGCAAAGGCGAGGGGTATTGAATTCCTGTCTACCCCATTTGATACTGCAAGCCTGCATTTGCTCACGAATCGCTTCGGCCTGACAACCATCAAGGTTTCGTCTGGAGATATCACAAACGCCCCCTTTCTATTGGACATAGCTCGAGCAGCACAACGCGTCATCCTGTCTACGGGCATGAGCACCCTTGCGGAAATTGAAGCCGCACTAGGAGTGCTCGCGTTTGGTTTTATCGAGCCGAATGCCACTCCTGCGCGTAATTCGTTTGAGGAGGCTTATTCATCTGATGCCGGCCAACGTGCCTTACGCGATCGAGCCGTTCTCCTGCATTGCACAACGGAATACCCAGCACCTATTTGTGAGGTAAACCTCCGCGCTATGGATACGATGTCCACTGCCTTCGGCCTCCCAGTGGGCTATTCCGATCACACGCAAGGCATACATATTTCTGTGGCGGCCGTTGCACGAGGTGCGACCGTCATAGAAAAACATTTCACGCTGGATCGCGGCCTTCCTGGCCCAGATCACAAAGCGTCGCTGGAGCCGAGTGAACTGAATGCCATGGTGTCGGCGATCCGAGATGTGGAGCAAGCATTGGGTGACGGAATAAAGCGTCCTACTGTGACTGAGGCGAAAAATAGAAGTGTCGCTCGTAAGAGCCTGGTCATAGAACGGGACTTAGTGCCCGGCGAAAAGCTAGTGCTTTCATGCAAGCGACCCGGCACGGGTTTGTCGCCTTTTGAGTATTGGCGGATGGCCGATCGGGTCGCTACGCGGAACTATGCCGCTGATGAGGTTTTGGATGAATAAAGGTCGCGTAATGTTGCTGGCGGCAGGGGGGCACGGTGGCGTTGTGCTGGACGCTTTACTAGCGAGCGGCACCCGCGTAGCCGGCATTGTTGACCCAGGAATGCGTGTTGGCAGCGCATTATTTGATGTGCCCGTTCTTGGAGGCGATGATTTGCTTGATCAGGCAAACCCAGACGATGTTTTGCTTGTCAACGGCATCGGCGCGAATCCCTTCAAAAACTTGCGCGGCCAATTCTTCAGCAAATGGAAGCAGCGTGGTTTTAATTTTCTCTCAGTGAAACATCCATCTGCTGATGTTGGCCGGGAAACCGTGCTTTCCGAAGGTAGCCAAATCATGGCTGGTTCAATCGTGCAGTGCAGAGTCAATATTGCGGACAACGCCGTAATCAATACCCGAGCGAGCGTAGACCATGATTGCAAGATTGGGGCGCATGCATTCATTGGCCCCGGCGTGACATTGTGCGGGGACGTGTGCATTGGCGACAACGCGTTCATCGGTGCGGGTGCAATTGTCTTGCCCGGCGTTACGGTAGGGAGTAACGCAATTGTTGGTGCGGGAGCGGTAGTAACCCACGACGTACCCTGCGGCGAGTTAGTGGCTGGAAATCCCGCAACTCCAAAAACAAGGAGGCTTCCGTGAAGGATTGGAAGCAAATCGTTGTTTCTCCGGAAACAACGTTGAGAGACGCAATCGCTCGCATCGACGGTTCCGGTTTGCAACTTGCCCTTGTCTTGGATCGGGATGGTCGTTTGGCCGGCGTATTGAGTGATGGTGATATCCGCAGAGCAATTCTGCAGGGATGTGATCTTGCAGCACCCACTGCCGACTTCATGAATTGCAGCCCCACCACAGCACCGGCCGCTTCAGCAAGTAAGGAACTGTTGGCGCTGATGCGCCGCAAAGTCCTGCATCACGTACCGCTTTTAAATGGCGAAATGCAGGTTATTGGCCTTGCAACCTTGGATGGCTTGACTGGTGTAACGGAGAGACCCAATTGGGTGGTTTTGATGGCGGGTGGCCTTGGTTCTCGGCTCATGCCTTTAACAGAAAATTGCCCCAAGCCCATGTTGCAAGTTGGTGGAAAGCCAATCCTGGAAAGCATTTTAGAAAGTTTCGCTGAGCAAGGTTTCCGGAAGTTCTTTCTATCCGTTAACTACCTAGCTGATGCTGTTCGTGACCACTTCGGCGATGGTAGCCAATGGGGCGTAGAAATCAGCTATTTGCACGAAGATAAGCGGCTGGGTACGGCTGGTGCGCTCTCGCTACTTCCCGAGCGGCCTAGTGATCCCCTGGTTGTAATGAATGGCGACCTGCTTACGCGCGTTCGCTTTGACAACATGCTGAACTTCCATTCCGAGCATGGTGCTGTTGCCACCATGGCTGTGCGTGAATACGACTTCCAGGTTCCCTATGGTGTTGTGCAATTGAATGGCTCCAACATTGCTGCAATTGAGGAGAAGCCTGTTCATCGATTCTTTGTGAATGCAGGAATTTACACGTTGTCCCCAGAAGCTTTTGAGCACATCCCCGACGGGACATTCTTTGATATGCCAACGTTGTTTGATCGGATGTTAGCTGCTGGCCATCCAACGTCCGCTTATCCACTTAGGGAGTATTGGCTAGATATAGGTCGCCTCGAAGAGTTCGAACGGGCACAGCACGAGTGGAGCAATGGGAGCGTTGCTGCATGATTAACGGAAACCGTGTGCTGGGGGTGATACCCGCCAGAGGGGGCTCTAAGGGTGTTCCGGGAAAGAACATTCGTCATGTGGGTGGAAAACCGTTGATTGCTTGGACAATCGAGGCGGGTCAAGCATCCAAAATTATTGACCGGGTTGTGTTGTCTTCAGATGACCTTGAAATAATTTCTGTCGCGCAAAAGCACAACTGCGATGTACCCTTTGTTCGTGAACCGCAGCTTGCAGAAGATACAACTCCTACGATTGACGTCGTACTTGATGTTCTGAATCGTTGCCCTGCTTACGAATGGGTGGTGTTGCTACAACCTACATCTCCCTTGCGCACAAGCCAAGATATTGATCAGGCTATTGAGCGGTGCGTGGAATTAAATGCTCCCTCATGCGTATCGGTTTGTTTAGCGCAGGAAAGCCCATATTGGATGTTTACCTTGAACCAAGACGCCCATTTGGCTGCATTACTACCCAATCAGGCGGTTACTCGAAGACAAGATCTTCCGCCTGTGTATTCTCTAAATGGTGCAATCTATGTGGCCAACGCTGAGTGGTTAAAGCGTGAGCGAAAGTTTCTAACATCAGAAACCGTTGCCTATGAAATGCCTGTCGAGCGATCGCTTGACATCGATACCGAATCCGATTTTCTTCAACTTCAATTTATATTGGGAGACTGATCCATGTTCCGCTACCCCAAGCGCCGTGACTTTGACATTGAACCATTCAAACGTGACACAGGCACGCATGACACCCGATATGGTCTTCCGCATGATGTTGCGTTTTGCAAGAAGTGCGTTATTTCAAATCAAAGACCCAATTCTGCTGTTGAGTACGGCCACACCAAAGACAGCAAGAAGAAAACCATCCATTTCGACGAGCATGGCGTTTGTGATGCCTGCCGCTTGGCGGAACAGAAGCATGGCACCATTGACTGGGCTGAGCGCGAACGCAAATTGATGGACCTGTGCGATCGCTATAGAAGCAAAGACGGCTCATACGATTGCGTTGTACCGGGATCTGGTGGCAAAGACAGCTTTTATGCCGCACATATGCTCAAGTACAAATACGGCATGCACCCCCTGACCGTTACCTGGGCGCCCCACGTATATACAGAATGGGGTTGGAAAAACTTTCAAAGTTGGCTGCATGCAGGTTTCGATAACTTTCTATGCACGCCCAATGGAAAAATTCACCGCCTGATAACCCGATTGGCTGTGGAGAACCTTTTTCATCCCTTTCAGCCTTTCATGTTTGGGCAAAAAGCGCTCGCTCCAAAAATGGCGCTGCTGCACAAGATACCTCTCGTGTTTTATGGTGAAAATGAAGCGGAATATGGAAATCCAATTGCAGACACAGAGTCAGCAAAGCGCGATTGGTCTTACTTCACCTCAGATGACAAATCTAAGATTTATCTTGGCGGGACTTCCCTTGCTGATCTGAAGACCAATTTTGGCGTCGATGAGAGCGAGCTTCAACCCTATCTCCCGGCTAACCCAGCCCAAATTCAAGAGCAAAAGATTGAGGTGCACTACCTCGGCTATTACCTCAAGTGGCATCCCCAAAGCGCTTACTACTATTCAGTCGAACACGGTGGCTTTGAAGCCTCGCCGGAACGAACACCTGGCACCTACAGCAAGTACAACAGCATCGACGATCGTATCGACGATTTCCATTACTACACCACGTTCATCAAATTTGGTATTGGTCGTGCTACATACGATGCCGCGCAGGAAATCCGTTCCGGCGATATCAATCGAGACGAAGGTGTTGCGCTTTCAAAGCGATTTGACGGTGAATTTCCGGAACGTTTTGCGGATGAAATTTTTCAGTACCTGAGCATTCCCGCCAAAGAGTTTCCAGAAGCTTCCCGCATGTTTGAACAACCGAATATGGACTACGAATACTTCATGCACTTGGCGGACACCTTCCGCTCACCGCATTTGTGGAAGTATGAGGATGGCGAATGGAAACTGCGTCATCAAGTCTGGCATCCTGGGGCTTAGTAAATGGCTGGTATTCGATTAATCCCCCGGCTTGACATCAAGGGGCCCAACCTCATCAAGGGAATACACCTTGAGGGGTTGCGGGTCGTTGGTGATCCGCAGGAGCACGCTCGTCGTTACTACGAGCAGGGAGCGGACGAGCTTATTTATATGGACATTGTGGCCAGCCTGTACGGACGCAACAGTTTGCGAGAAATTGTCAGCCGAACTGCCCAGGATGTATTTATCCCGCTCACTGTGGGTGGGGGGATTCGTTCCGTTGACGATGTCCGCGAGTTGTTGCGGGCGGGTGCAGATAAGGTAGCCATCAATACCGCTGCAGTTAAACGTCCGGAGTTAATCACCGAGGTATCCCGGGCGTTTGGCTCGCAATGCATGGTGCTCTCTATCGAGGCGAAACGGATTGGCAATTGTCGCTGGGAAGTGTTTACCGATAACGGTCGAGAGCGCACTGGACTAGATGTAGTGGCCTGGGCCAAGCAAGCAGTTTCTCTGGGTGCTGGTGAAATACTGCTTACATCGGTTGACCAGGAAGGCACCCGGAAGGGCTTTGATATCGAGTTGGTCAGAGCTGTGTCAGATACATGTTCAATACCAGTGATTGCAAGCGGAGGAATGGGATCCGTTGACGATTTTGCCAAGGTCTGCCAACAAGGTCATGCAGATGCCGTAGCCATCGCAGATGTCCTCCACTATCGCCGACTTGAACTCGGGGAAATTAAAGAACAGGCTTCGCAACGAGGCATTCCTGTCCGTCAAGTGAAGTGTGTGAGTTAATCTTATGACAAAGCTGGTAACAATCGTCGACTATGGAATCGGCAATATCTTTAGCGTAACCCGTGCCTTTCAGCGATGCGGGGCTGATGTTCTGCTCACTGATAAACCAGAAGATATCCTGGCCGCCTCAAGTTTGGTGTTGCCTGGTGTGGGCGCGTTCTCAAACGGCATGAACGGGCTACGCGAGCGCGGCTTAGTTGAACCGCTCCGAGAATATGCAGCAAGTGGAAAGCCGCTGCTTGGCATTTGTCTTGGAATGCAGATGTTGTTTTCTGGGAGCACTGAGTTCGGAGAGCAAAGTGGTTTGAATATTATTGAGGGAAGAATAATCCCGATCGAGCCCAAAGGGGTTGATGGCTTACCCCTAAAAGTTCCCCACATAGGATGGAGCGAACTAATGCCGCCAAATAATGGTTCCGACTGGGGGTCGTCGATTCTGAAACATTTGAACGGCGATGCGCATTGCTATTTCGTTCATTCCTTCACAGCATTTCCGGACGATGAGCGTCACCGTTTGGCTGACACCTATTACGGCAGCAGCAAAATCTCTGCGGTAGTGGCAAAGGGCAATGTGTACGGATGTCAGTTCCACCCGGAAAAAAGTGGCGCTATCGGGTTAAAAATTATTGATGGCTTCTTGGAGATTTGACATGTTCAGAATAAAAATTATTGGTGCCGGGCAGTTAGGCAGTAGGCACTTGCAGGCACTCAAGGGGGTTAAGCAACCCTTGGATATTCAGGTAATAGATCCTTCAGAAGCATCCCTTCGAGTCGCCCAGGAACGTTATGAGTCTGTCCCGTCCGGACAGACGCATCAAATTTCGTTCAGCACAAGTTTTGATCGCACCGATACCACCGATATTGCGATTGTTGCGACGAATTCCGATGTTCGCAGGACAGCACTGGAAAGCCTTTTTGATGCTTCTAAAACCAAGCTTCTGGTGATTGAAAAATTGCTCTTCAACCAACGGGCTGACTTTGCAGTAGTAGAGAATAAGTTGGCGGAGACAGGGGCTAAAGCATGGGTTAATTGCCCTATGCGCGTCATGCCGGTATATGAACAAATCCGGGCAAATATTGCGGCAACCCCGATCTCTTATCGCGTCACAGGAAGTCAGTTTGGTCTAGTGACAAACGCTATTCACTATATTGATCATGTAGCGCACCTTTGCGGTTGCACGGAATTTGAGCTTGACACAAGTGGACTGGATCGCACTCCAATCCCAAGCAAGCGCCCCGGATTTCTAGAACTGAATGGAACACTGGTTGCCCGTTTTGCCGACGGTAGCCGTTGCGAAATTACTTGCTATCCCTCAGGTACGGCCCCTGTTGTGGTCGAGATTTTTAACGAAAAAATCCGTTACATAGTTAGGGAGTCAGAGGGGAAACTTTGGCACTCTGGCGAAAGCTCGAAATGGGCTTGGCTTGAGCAGGCTGCACCTATCCCCTATCAAAGCCAAATCACCACTGAAGTAATTGAATCACTCCTCAGTACGGGTGATTGCGGCCTGACGCCTTATGCGACCTCTGTGCGAATTCACTTGCAGCTATTAGACCCATTGCTGGAGCTTGTTCGCTCACAGTCTCCAGAAACGGCTGGGTATCCTTTTACCTGACCTGGACGAATGAGCCGCCGTTCCGTGACGTACTTTGAAATTGAAATCAAGAGAGAAGAATAATGAGTCAATCCACCATACTGCTTGTCGGCTCCGGCCCGATGGCCGTTGAATATGCAAAGGTATTCAAATCACTTGGAATTACCTCGGTTGTCGTGGGGAGAGGAAAGTCTTCTGCTGAAAAGTTCACTGCAGAAACCGGCCTGCCCGTCTCAATTGGTGGGATCGATGCATGGTTGGCCGACACATCGAATAAGTTGCCCGAGCGTGCTGTCGTAGCTGTTGGTGAAAAATGGATTGGTGCTACTGCAAAAACGCTGATGGACCGCGGTGTCCGTCATTTGCTCCTTGAAAAACCCGGCGGCCATGATGCCGCCGACATTCGTTCAGTGCATGCGAAAGCAAAGGAGACTGGCGCTGCGGTTTATGTTGGCTATAACCGGCGCTTTTACGCCGCCGTTGAAGCGGCCAGAAAAATAATCCAAGAAGATGGTGGTGTTACATCCTTCAACTTCGAGTTCACGGAGTGGGGCCATGTTATTTCCGCCATCGAGAAAGAGGAAGGCGTTAAAGAGCAGTGGTTCCTATCCAACTCGACACACGTAATTGATTTGGCCTTCTACCTCGGCGGCCTGCCAAAAGAATTGTCAGCGTATTCGACGGGGCGGCTTGACTGGCACCCGATTGCATCTGTTTTTGCAGGCGCGGGGCGGACTACTGACGGTGCTATTTTTTCATATCAGGCCAATTGGGAAGCTCCCGGACGCTTTAGTGTTGAGATTCTGACGCGTAAGCACCGACTCATATTTCGCCCCCTCGAAAAACTCCAAATTCAAAAGATCGGCAGCGTGGCAGTCGAGGCGGTGGAAATTGACGACAGTCTAGATAAAGATTTCAAACCCGGCCTTTACAAGCAGGTAGAGGCTTTAGTTGGTGAACGCACTGATCTGCTGCCGACAATTTCAGACCAGGTGGAGATGCTTGATTGGTATCTCAGAATTCGTGGTGACGGGAAGTAACTGTTGAACGGATCTGAATCTCAACGAGACAGCGATAGCTCTTTGCTTTGTCTCTACTACCCTCAGCAGCTGTTGCCAGGACTGGCAGCAGTGGTGAGCTTCAGGCGTCATTGTGGGACGGATGCGAAAGCACCCTTAACAGTTCTCGTATGGAGTCATCCGGCGACTGAACATAAGACGCGAGAGAGACGTTTGCAAGCATTCAAGGTGTTGCTTGTAGGTTTCCCATGGGCAACGCTTTTCTTCCCTGAGCAAGACGAAGTCAAGTCTCACCTCTCGCACAACTCGCGAGTAATGAGAAAAGCCGACTATCTACGGGGCAAGTTTGGGCAAAGCGCCTTTGCTGCGGTGTATTACGCGCATGACATCAGTGCCGATTTCATTGCGCAGTCGGCGATGCAAGCATATCCAAACGCCTCACGCGTTTGTTTTGGTGATGCGCTCGGCGTGGTCTATAGCAACGATTACTTTACAGACCAAACCTACCCAGTTGGTGCTGTTGAAGCATTCAGTCGACCAATACAGACTATTCGCAATCTGCTGTTTCGGATAAAAAGAACCTGGACACTGCCCATGCGCAGGCTTCGTCTGGATGCCGAATACGCAGCGCTTGTCCTGCCATGTGATCCGGGCGGTGACTTTCTTGCTGGCAAGAAGGTGCAGACCGTTGATCACGAATCCCTGATTCATGTGCTCGATTGTCTGTCCAGATCGGCGGAACGATATCTGATCAAGCTGAAGTGTTGTGGCGAGGGAGAGGCAAACTCGAGTGTGGTCATGCTTTTGGGGTCGTACTCTGAATCGCGCCTGACTTCTGAGATCAAAGAATGCGCCTTGTATGTTGAAGCTGCACGTCTACATATTTTGCCGGGAAGCAAAGTTATTCTCAAAGCGCACCCTGTATCCCAACCCGAAAAGATTGAACTTATTAAGCAAGCACTATCTGCCCACTACGACACGGTAGTTGTCACAAATGATGAGATCCCGATAGAGACTATGCCATCGTTGGCGAAAAACTACAAAATCATCTCTTTTTCATACTCATCGGTTTCATTGCTATACCTTTATGGAAGTGCCGTTCTTCACGCGATGAATGACACCTTGATTAATATGTTTTTTCCTGAAGAGACACGCTTATGGATGCGTGAAAGTAATGCGCTGTACTTGCAACAAATTGATATCGCAAGGCGTTTAAGTGGAAAGCAGTCGGAGGCATTGATATGTCAAAAATAACAACAATAGCGGCTGGTAAGCCACTCTCAGTAATTCAGCTTCTAACGGAGCTTTGGCATTATCGTGGGCTCATTTGGGCGTTTTCCGCGCGAGACCTTAAGGTTAAATATTTTCAGACAATTTTCGGGCCACTGTGGGTGGTGATGACGCCATTGATTACTGTCGGCGTGATGACCTTTGTTTTTGGCCTCATGATCAAAGTGCCTTCGGATGGTCTGCCTTATTTAATGTTCTATCTAGTCGCGATTGTTCCTTGGTATGCCTTTATTGCTGTGCTAAACCAGACTATTTCATCACTTGAAGCGCATTCGGGTCTGATCAGTAAAATCTACTTTCCCCGACTAGTCATTGGTGCGTCCTACGCGCTAAATGGCACGGTTGACTTCCTGGTTGGATATGTCGTGGCGGTAATATTCGCCATGTACTTCTCGCTGCTTACAGTCGAGTTCATCTTGGTCATGCCGCTTCTTCTCTTTATCCAGATGGCGTGGGCGCTAGGGCTTGGTTTGCTGCTAGCACCCTACAACGCTCGTTATCGAGATGTGAAGCACATCATTCCTCTGGTGATTCAGCTCTACTACTTTGCAAATCCAATCATGTACCCGGTTTCTGTTGCGCCAAGCTGGGCACTCTGGCTGTTCAAAGTTAATCCTTTTGCCATTGTGATCACAACCTACCGGTCACTGCTAAACGGGCACGGGCCCGACTGGATATTGGTGATTTATGCGCTACTGGTGTCTATTGCTTTTCTTGCAGCAGGCGCATTCCTCTTTATGCGTAAGGGCCAAGACATGGTGGACGTATTATGAGTTGGGCCATTCAGGTTGAAAACCTGTCAAAGCAGTACCGTATGGGGACAGCTGTTAAGCCTGCGTTTGACAGCGTGTATCAAATCGTAGAGCAAAAGTTTGCCTCACTGGCTCGTCGAATCAGTGGTGCTAATACACCTATTGCCCTACCCATACATCACGAACCAAGCAACCCGAGTGCGCATCTGGTCTTAACACCAGAGCAGCAAGAAGGCTGCCCTGAGGGGCACTTCTGGGCATTGCGGGACGTGTCTTTTGAGATCAAAGAAGGCGAACGGGTCGGCATAGTAGGCAAGAATGGTTCTGGCAAAAGCACGCTATTAAAAATCTTGTCGCGCATTACCACTCCTAGTGCGGGGCAGTTCCGTTTTCGTGGACGTCTGGTCAGTTTACTGGAAGTGGGCACAGGCTTTCATCCAGATTTGTCTGGTAGAGAGAATATTATTCTCAATGCCAAGATTAATGGCATGTCTTCCAAGGCAATACGTCAAATATACGATGAAATTGTCGATTTTTCGGAATTGGGGTCGCAAATTGATACACCAATCAAGCGCTACTCATCCGGTATGTATATGCGACTCGCTTTTTCAGTTGCTGCACATCTTGAATCAGAAATATTAATTGTCGATGAAGTCTTGGCCGTTGGTGATGCTGGTTTTCAGAAAAAGTGTCTAGATAAAATGTTGGAAGTATCCGGCCGTGGGCGTACTTTGCTTTTCGTAAGTCACGACATGGATGCTGTTAGAAAACTTTGTTCGCACGGATTGCTGCTCAATCACGGACAACTTTCCGGAAAGCAAATTGGATCACATCGCCATGCATTAGAGAAACCAACTGGTTACGAAGAGGATGATGCCAAGTCAAGTATTTCATTTTCCGATCTTGGGAATACTCTAGATGTAACTACTGAGTATTTAACTGATGGGGATGCAGATAAGTGCGAAGTGATTTGGAGAGATGGCGAGCAACCTTTACTAGATACCTGTGCGAAATTATTGAGAGCTACGGTTGCCGATTCTCTAGGGGACAAGCGCGACAGATTTGACGTCAAAGAAGCAGTGTACATAGAGATTGAATTTGAGGTCACAGAAGAAAAATGGCCAATTAATGCACACATTTATATTGATTCCCTGACGGGGCATCGAATTTTCTTTTCAATGGATAATTTGGTTGTTTCTAACAGTGTTCGAAAAGCAGGCTGTTATATAGAGCGCTGCGAGATACATAGCCCTTTGTTGAACGAGGGTGTTTATAACGTTGAGGTTCTACTTTGCAACGGTCCCTCATCGGCGCATTACGTTTCAGTCAGCAATGCACTTAGATTTTATATAACCGATGATATGAGTTCTTCTGGTGTTCGCGGTAACTGGACGAGGCCATGGTTTGAAAGTGCAATTAGGCCGAAGCTAAATTGGGAAGTGACGAAAATAAAGTAGTTTCTCCGATAGATAAACCACATGGCGGCAATTTTGCAAATCAATAATTCAGGAAATATCAATGTTAAAAAATAACTCTTTATCAAGTCTTGCAAATACTGCGAGAGGTTTTGTGCGCCATATTAAGCTGCTAATCGGCTCGTTGTTTAACTATGTAGATAATGTAGTTTATCAACCACATCTGGCACAGATGGAGAATGAAAAAATTTATGCCGAGAGAGTTCATAGAACAAGGTTAAGTGACGAAGACATTCAGCACATAACTAAATACATGTGTGAAGTATGGGATCTTGATTATCGTCGCAAATACTTCGCTGACACACCGATCCACATGACTTTGCAAGGACAGGTCATTCCGCTTATCGAGCGTTTGCTAAATGCAGATCAAAGTGTTCGAACCGTTGCAAACATTGGGGTTAACTACGCTTTTGCTGATCATGTGATGGCCGAGCGGTTTCCCGATGTTAAATTTATTGGAGTCGATTTCCAACCCGATCTTGCTGAAGTTAATTCAGACTTTGATGAAAAGAATCTTCAGTTTGTTTCTGGCTACGCTTTGGATCTTATTGAGAGTGGAAAATTAGTTTCTGATGTTTATTTCATGTCTTCTGCGGCCACAACAATCACAAATCCGGAGTTAAGACACTATATCTCGATCTTTGCTCAGAAGGCTCGTTATGTAGTATTTAACGAACCAATATTCGCAGACCCCTACGGCTTTTATAACAATCCGGATGTGTTGGCTGCTGATCGTTCTCTTCCAGTCTATTTGCAAAAGATACCATCCACCTTATCAAAAATGCAAAGCCATCTTTGCCTAATACATAACTACAAGGCAATGTTGGAGGCCGCTGGTTTTGAAATACAGTACTACTCGGTTGCGTGACCAAAAACTGGTCACGATCTATATATGCTGCAATTGATAGCCAAGAAAATTTAGCTGTAGGGCGGAAAATGAGTTCTCCTCATCCCCGGTACGTGCATTTCCCTTGGCAAGCCGACTATTCGGCTCAGCCGAATCTGTATTCGCCATATGCAGTATCAGTTGGGCAGCCAGGGTACCATTCAAAATCATTGAATATAGACTCGCTTGGGTTCCGTTACCAGTATGATTTATCTGGCCGCTTGATCGATCTTAAAACTGCACGTGCGATGTACAACGAGTGTACCTTGCTGCTGGGCAACAGCTCGGCTTTTGGTGTGTCGTTGACTGGAGATCGTAAGAGCCTAGGTCATTTTTTGGGCTCAGAAGACAGTCCCTGCATTAACCTTTCTGTCAGAGGGGCGACGATGCAGCAGGAACTGGCAGTCTATCTCACGCACAAACACTTGCTCCCGCCGCCAAAAAAAATAATTATCCTTACTGGCGTATGCGATATCTCATTGGCCACACAACCCGAGGATTTGTGGTCAGGTGAAACTGGTGGCATGCACTCCGTTGAAACGTTTTACAAGCAGCATTGTTATCGGGCCGAGGTGATTGGCGGTGTGCCTGAAAAAGCAAAAAGAGCATTCCTTGATTGGGCGGAAGATCGTTATCACCGGACTAAGTGGCTCCAGAGAGTTTTTGAGCGCCGTGTGCAAAAAGGTGAAGATGCAAGTCTTATTTCTCCGGTTGAGTTCAATAAGAATTTGGATCGAATTTTTCCTCTAATGAGAAATGTTTTGCAAACTTGGGGCTGGATTAGGAAATCTGCCGATATTAATGTGCAGGTTGTATTGCAACCTGTTCTCGGTTGGACAGTCAAGCCTCTCTCGCCCGTTGAACATCAGTGCGTCCAAACGGATATAGAGCGAATCTCCGCTATTCCGCTATACGCGAACCAGGCTGTTCACAAACGGGTGCGCGCTGTTGTTCAGGAATCATGCTTACGGAATCAGTTAACGTTTGCTGATGCTAACAGCCATTTTGATTCCTTTAATAATGCCGAGACACTCTTTTCAGATATCTGTCACTTAACCGACCACGGCACTAAACGACTTGCAGTGTGTTTAAGCCAATGCATTGATGATGCCTCTGTAGTTTCAAGCTGATGTCGAACGTGTCCGAAGTTTTTCTTTTTATAACCATACCCACCCATCTGCGTGTAATGATGGATGCGGCAGATCTGCTTCAATCGTCTGGCCGGTACCTGCCGGTAATGGTTTACTACCCATCCGCAGTTTTCGATCAAAACCACGCCAACTGCCAGCAAATGCCTCATGAGGCATTTATTTGGACGGGGAACCGTTTCTTGTCGAAGGTCGAATATCTGACAGGTACTTGGCGTACTGACTCGACTGCTCGTTGGCTACCGAACAAGGGGCTCTCACGTTGGCTACCGAACAAGGGGCTTGACACCAGGTTGGCAAGGACTTTCCCGTTTCTCCCAACACCAGCAGACTTAGTATCGGCAATCCGTCATGTGATTTCTATGGCGGTTTCTGTCGTGCGATTTGTTGCTGGGGCTTACGGGATAGTACGCTCAGCATTGTTTAGTTTGAAAGCTACTTTCAAGCCAACTGTGCAACAGGGGAGTCAGAGCGCACTTGTCAATCGAAACTGGTTGCAGAGATTTTTACTTCACACATTTGCGACTGAATGGGACTCCTCGACTAGGCGGGTGTTGCCGTCTGAAATTGGTTTTCGTCAACGGTTGATTCGTCTTTTTAGTGATGGCCTGTTTAGTGGGTTGAGTGATCAGAAAAGGTTTTTTGAAGAATCATCTAAGCTGATCCAAGGTCAAAAGCCAGTATTGATCGTATTGCCGGAAGCCAATTTGTTTTACAACAGCCAATTTGTTATTCGGGCTGCTCACTTAAGCGCCACTCCCGCAGTTATCGTTCCGTTCACGATTGTCAATACCCTCGAATGGGCTGAAGCGTTTTTTGATATTCCGCCCTATCAAGCAAACAAAGGCTGGAATCGACTGTTCGCAAGGGCTTTTCCGCACTGGGTTTTGGAGCATAAAGGCCGTCGCCTGATATTGCCTCCAGCTCATATATTGGGTTGCGAGCATTTTGATATGGTTCCGGCCATTCCGTGGCTGATCAATAGCGGGGATTCAGATGCGATTGCAGCTGAAAGTCATTTCATGTCTGACTATTACATCCGTGCCGGAATTGAGAAAGAAAAGGTTCGCTTCACAGGCGCGCTTTCTGATGACAGGCTTTTCGCATTGCTCAAGGAACGAGATTTGCATCTCAGGGCATTAGGGGAGCGTTTTGGCATGCTGATTAGAGAAAAAGTTATCTTGATTGGCTTGCCACCTGACCAATTTGGAGGCGGTAAGCGCCGAGGGTGCGAGTTCGATAGTTATGAAGATTTAATTCGCTTCATGGTGGGTGTAGTCGCATCTTTGAGCGGTAACCAAGCCACTGTGCTAATTAACCTGCATCCGAGAATTAAACATGCGGATGTTGTCTGTTTATCGGCCTTGGGTGCGACGATTATTGATGAACCGATTGAGCGCCTGGTTCCCTTGGCTAACGTCTATGTTGCCGTTGCTTCTGCAACGATTAGGCTGGGCATTTCTTGCGGAATCCCCGTAGTTAACTATGACGCATATCAATATGATTATGACGACTACAAATGCCTAGCAGGCGTGTGCGAAGTTAAATCCATGCTTGATTACGAAAGCGTACTAGGAGCATTGATCAACGATCAGTTGTTTTATTCAAAAATTCATGAAGCGCAAATGGCGACAGCGAGTGATTTGTGCCTTGTTGATGGGAAAGCTGGTGAGCGCTTGCTGAATTTGTTTGATCACCTGACATCTTCTGGTGATGGTGCATGACGCGAATTCAAAAACCTTCGCTTTCAAAAGCTTATGCAATTTTACCCAGTGAGTGCGCGATTATTATCGTTGCCTGGAATTGTTGGGAACATCTGTACAGGTGTTTAGATGCGTTAGCCGCCCAGACCGCTCCTGGCTTTCGTGTCGTAATTATTGACAATGGTGATGCCGAGGATCAACAAATTGAGCGCGCAGGTGGCTACCCCAATGTCTCTTACGTAAAAAGCCCCTCTAACCTTGGATTTGCGGCAGGCAACAATCGAGGTATGGAATTGGTTAAAGGCGCGTGTTGGATCATCTTGCTCAACCCCGATACGCTTCCTGCTGTTGATTGGTTTGAGAAAATGATCGAGGCTGCGGTTAGTTATCCTGATTTCGCTGTCTTTGGTTCGAAGTTGCTGCAAGCAGCTAGCCCAACTGTGCTTGACGGAGAGGGCGATTGCTACCACGTCAGCGGGATGGCTTGGCGGAGCGGAATGGGGCTTTTAGCAGGAAGCAAGCCCAACGAACCTTGGGAAGTTTTCTCGCCCTGTGCTGCTGCGGCGCTATACAAGGTGGATGCTTTGAGGCGGGTGGGTGGATTTGATGAAGATTTCTTCTGTTACATGGAAGACGTTGATCTAGGCTTTCGCCTCCGTCTTGCCGGCTTTCGCTGCATGTCTGTGCCGGACGCAGAGGTGCTGCATGTAGGCTCTGCAACCACAGGAAAGCGTAGTCCATTTTATGTTTACTACGGGCAGCGCAACCTTGTGTGGACGTATGTCAAAAATATGCCCGGGGTACTGTTCTGGCTGTTTTTGCCGCTGCATGTGGCATTGAATATTGCTGGCGTGCTGCGCTATGCGCTGAGTGGTCAGTTTCAGGTGGTCTGGCATGCCAAATACGATGCTATTCATGCGCTCCCCAAGATTTGGAAAAAACGCCGGGAAATTCAAAAGACACGACGGGCTAGTCTCACGGAAATTTTAAAGGTGCTCGATAAACGCCCTGTGCCGGGCCTTGGACGGGCAATGAACTCACTATGGAAATAAAAGAAAAAATATCCGTTGTTATTGTCAATTTCAACGCAGGGCCTGGCCTGGTTGATTCGGCAAGGGCTGCGATTGCCGATGCATATGAAGTCATCGTTGTTGATAACGCATCGTCGGACGGAAGTCTTGAGTTATTGGGGGTCGCTTTTGGTAGTGCCCCCAAGTTGCGTATTGTTCGAGGACTATCTAACGAGGGTTTTGCCAAGGCCTGTAATCGTGGCGTAGCTTTAGCGACGGGCGAATTTGTTTTCTTCCTAAATCCAGATTGCGAGCTGGAAGAAGGGGCCATGGCATGCTTGCTCGGAGCGATTCAGGCAGATGATGAAGTAGGCATGGTTGGTGGTTTGCTACTCAATCCCGATGGAAGCGAACAGGCTGGAGGCCGACGCGCCATACCGACGCCATGGCGGTCGTTTGTCAGGGCATTTGGTCTGGCGCGGTTTTCCAAGCGATGGCCCAAGTTGTTTTTCGATTTTCATCTGCATAAAGAACCTTTGCCGAAATCACCCATCGAGGTGGAGGCGATTTCCGGTGCGTGCATGCTGGTGAAACGCGATGCAATGCAAGTGATTGGCTTGTTAGATGAAGAATATTTCATGCACTGTGAAGACTTGGACTGGTGCATACGGTTTCGTCGCGGCGAGTGGAAAATTCTTTTCGTCCCCGACGCCAGAATGCTTCATCACAAGGGGGTGTGCAGCCGCGCACGGCCGATTTTTGTGGAGTGGCACAAACATAAGGGAATGATGCGGTTTTACCGGAAGCTTTTCCGGCATCAGTACCCAGGTGTTCTCATGTGGTTGGTATCTGTTGGGGTCTGGCTTCGATTTCTCCTAGTTGCGACCTATCACTCAGCTCGCCGTATAGGTAATGTGTTGGGGGTGGTCCGTGACTGACCCCAGGGTTGGCCTGCTCGGTGCGACTAGCCTTGTTGGCAAATGTTTGATTCCGCTGCTGATCAACAGTGGCGCTCGGGTTATTGCGTTTTCCAGGCAGCCAATTGAACCCGTTGGCGATGGTGTTGCTTGGCGTAATCTGTCAGATTCAAGCTCCGCGAATACAGATCAACTGGATCACTGGATTAGTGTCGCGCCTATTTGGGTTCTGCCAGAGCATTTCCCCTTGCTCGAAGCCTCTGGCGCGCGTCGTGTTGTGGTGCTGTCTTCTACCAGCCGTTTCACAAAAGTCGGCTCTGGCGACACGGCGGAAACTGCTGTGGCGACGCGCCTGATTGAAGCTGAAGACCGTTTTGTGGCGTGGGCGAAAAGCCGTGGCATTGAGTGGGTGATTCTGCGGCCTACGCTGATCTATGGCTTGGGCCGGGATAAGAACATCAGCGAGATCGCCCGTTTCATCCGCCGCTTTAGTTTTTTTCCTGTCCTCGGTCGGGCCCAAGGTTTGCGCCAGCCCATTCATGCCGAGGATGTGGCGGCAGCATGTTTTTCTGCTTTGCAAGCACCTGACGCGGCAAACCGCGCCTACAACATCTCTGGTGGCGAGACGCTCACTTACCGTGACATGGTTGCCCGTGTGTTTGCAGCCCTTGGTCGCCAACCGCGCTTGTTGACCGTGCCGCTCTGGGCCTTTCGCCTGGCGGTGAGCGTGCTGCGCTGCTTGCCACGTTATCGGCAATGGTCAGCGGCCATGGCAGAGCGAATGAACCGGGATTTGGTGTTTGATTACTCAGATGCGGCGCGTGACTTGAGTTTCAAGCCCAGGGGTTTTTCGCTAAAGGCTGAGGATTTGCCTTGATGAGCCTGATGGCGACTGTGATGGTCTTGAGCGCCCTGGTTGCTTGGGGCGTTGCTGCATGGGTACGCCACCGTGCCGAGGCGCTGCGCCTGGTGCAAGCGCCCAATCACCGATCTTCACATGTGCTGCCGACGCCGAATGGCGGCGGGCTGGGTATTGTGGTTGCGGGCATCCTTGCTGGTATCGCCTTGCTGCTGTTCTCCGGCTGGACGTTCGGTTGGGTTGTTTTTGGGCTTTCTGCATTGCTGGCGACGGTGGGGCTGTTCGACGATATTCAGCATCTGCCTGCTCGTGTGCGATTCGGTGTGCAGGTGGCGGTTTGTGCGGGGCTCTTGTTCGCACTGGGCGATTTGCCGAGCATTTCCTTCAGAGTGGGATTGGAATTCGAGTTGGGTGGCTGGGTTCTTTCTGGACTATTGCTGCTGGCGGGCGTGTGGTGGATCAACCTGTTCAACTTCATGGATGGCCTCGACGGTATTGCCGGGGCGCAGGCGGTATTCATGTTGCTGGGTGGTGCTGCTTTAGCGGCGTGGGCAAATGCAAATGTGATCTCCAGCCCAGCTTGGATGTTGATGTTGTGCGTTGCAGCGGCAACGGTGGGCTTTCTTCTGCTCAACTGGCCGCCCGCCAAAATCTTCATGGGCGATGTGGGTAGCACCTGGCTGGCGTTCATGGTATTCGCGCTGGCGCTGCTGTTTGTTCAGGCTGGTTGGTTGAGCTACGCCACCTGGCTGGTGCTGGCCGCCATTTTTGTGACCGATGCAACCGTGACGCTACTCACCCGACTGCTACGCGGGGAACGTTGGTACGAAGCACACCGAATCCATGCCTATCAGAAACTCGCACGCCGTTGGGGTGGGCACCGGCCCGTCACGTTGTGCGCTGTCGCCGTCAACATGCTATGGCTGGCCCCATTGGCAGGGGCTTGCGCCGCGTGGCCACAGTGGGCATTTGGTTGGGTGCTGTTGGCCTATGCGCCGCTGGTGGTTGGTGCGATGGTGTTGGGGGCGGGAAGGCCGGATGATGCTTGAGCATGGAAGTCGCGCTGGCATGAGTGTGCGGAGACTGAATCCAAAATGGCCAAATGCCAGAATCCACGCCCTCAAGATCAAAACCTTGCTTTCCTGTTCGGGATGCGGACGCGGGTTCGGTTCCGTACTCCACCACCACATAAGCATCCGGCACCGTCCGTATGCATCCAAAAACCCCTAAGGAATCAACAACTTAGGGGTTTTTTTTGTCTGCTTGCGTCCAGAGTTAGCCATGTGAAGCCAGAAAACGAGGGGGCAAGATTGGGGGTAAGAGGGGGCAACGCCGAAAAATGGGGGTAGAGTTGCCCCCAAGCTGAAAAACTCTCACGCGACTTGTATTTGTGTGAGGTTCCAAGGTTCCATTTCTTCATTCTTCATAGGGGAGACACCCCTAAAAGGCGTGGAACCTTGGTGGAACCTAAAACGGTGAAAGGTTCCAAAACCACCCACCGCAGCGGCGAAAACTGCCCCACACCCTGGGGGCAACGGCGAAAACACGGGGGCAACAGCGCAGGCCGGGGCGATACACGGCGGGGGCAACATGGGCAAACTGACCGACAAGGCCATCAAAGCGGCGATGGCAGAGGCCAAAGCCACGGGCACAGGCCGCAAGCATTCCGATGGCGGCGGGCTGTACCTTGAAACAACGGCGAGCGGCGCGGGCTACTGGCGCTGGAAGTTCCGCCACCTGGGCAAAGAAAACCGCCTGAGCTTGGGCACATACCCAGACACGACGCTGCTACAGGCACGCAAGGCCCACCAGGAAGGCCGCGACACACTCAGGCAGGGCACAGACCCAAGCCAAGCCCGCAAGGCCGCAAAGATCGGCGCGGCATCCGTGGCCGAAAACACCTTTGGGGCGATGGCGGCGGCATGGGTCAAAGTGAAGGCCACAGACTGGACGGAGGGGCACACCGTCACCATTCAGGCCAGGCTGAACAATGACCTTCTGCCCTACCTGAGTACCCGGCCCATTTCAGAGCTGGCAGCGCCTGAGCTGCTGGCCGTGCTGAGGCGCATAGAGGCACGCGGGGCCGTGGAGACTGCCCACCGCTGCAAGATGATTTGTAAACAGGTGTTTGACCATGCAGTGACCGTGGGCGCAGCCACCAGCAACCCAGCGGCGGCGCTGGGCAGGGCACTGGCAACACCCACCGAGCGGCACCACCCGGCCATCACAGACCCGGCGCGATTGGGCGAGCTGCTGCGCATGATCGACGGATACCGGGGAAGCCCACCGGTTCGGGCCGCGCTGCTGATACATGCCCTGACGTTTCAGCGACCCGGCGAGATTCAGGGCATGGCATGGGCGGAGATCGACTTTGACGGGGCCGTTTGGACTGTGCCACCTGAGCGCATGAAAGCCACCAGGAAGAAAAAGGCCACCAATGCGGCGCACACCATCCCATTGTCACGGCAGGCCGTGGCCGTGCTGAAAGACCTGCAACCCCTGACCGGCCACCGTGCCCACGTTTTCCCAAGCGAGCGAGGCGGCGGGCGGCACATCAGTGAAAACACCGTGGGGGCCGCGCTGCGAAGCATGGGCATAGACACCAGGACAGAACACACAGGCCACGGATTCAGGGCCACGGCGCGCACGATGCTTGCAGAGCGGCTGGGGCTGGACATGGAAGTGATCGAGCGGCAGCTAGCCCACGGGCCACGCGATGCGCTGGGCAGTGCCTACAACCGCACCACCTGGGCAGCGCACCGGCGGGACATGATGCAAGCGTGGGCGGATTACTTGGACACGTTGCGGGGCACTACGACGGTTTCGTGATGGCTTGCAACGAGCTTGTTATACTTTGTGCTACACACAAGCAAACAAAGGCAGACCCATGCACACATCAACACTCAGGGCGGCGGGCGGTTCCATTGCGCTGACCATTCCGCAGCCTTTGGCGCGTCTGCTGTCCTTGCACGCTGGCGAGGCCGTGACGCTTGAGGCGGACGGCGATAGGCTGGTTGTGGCACCCCAGAGGCGTAAGCGGTACACCGTGGCTGATCTGGTAGCCCTGCAAGGCGCTGCACCGCTGATCGTTGATGCCGAATGGGACACCATGCCCGCCATGGGCAGAGAGGCGGCGCTGTGACCGTGAGGGCGTTCGACCGTGGCGACATCATTGCCGTGAGCTTTGACCCGACCAAGGGCCGGGAGCAACAGGGCACACGTCCAGCGCTGGTGCTGACCACAAAGGCCATCAACCGCATGGGTTTTGTGGGCGTGTGCCCCATTACCCAAGGTGGCAACCAGGCACGCGAAGTTGGCATGGCCGTCTCGTTGATGGGCACGGGCACACAGACACAGGGCATTGTGTTGGTGCAACAGTTCCGCATGATCGACACCGCAGCCAGGGCGGCGCGGCTGATTGAGCGGGCACCCGATGACGTGACCGAGGAAGCGCGGGCAAGGGTTGCGGCGCTGGTTGATTGACCATGACTGCACCACGCCACCAAGCACATGATGATGTGATTGCGGCGATGCTTCGGGATTACCCCGAATTTGCACGCGAGTACCTGCACACCGCATTGAACGAAGCCGAGGAACCAGGCGGGCAGGCCGCTTTGCTGCTGGCACTGCGCCACATAGCCGAGGCCCAAGGAATGACCGCCATTGCAGAGCGGGCCGGGGTCAAGCGCGAAACCCTTTACCGGGCGCTGTCACCCACCGGAAACCCGACCATCAAAACCGTGTTGGCCGTGGTTCGGGCGGCTGGGCTGTCATTGGGCACCGGCCATGCGGCGGCACACTGACACGGCACAATAGATCCACCAGCCCCACCACCGGCCTAATTACCCGGCGGAAAAGCGATTGACCCCGAGCGCAGGGGCTGGCCTTTACTTCGGGGCGCATGGGGTATGCGATGGAACAACAGACGGCGGCGCATTGCCCGACGCAGTGAGGCACCCACACCGGGAAAAGATCAACCGTGCCATGTTGGACATGGCCGCAGACTTCGCCAAAAGCGCGGACGGGGTGCATGATATGCATGGCCGCCATGCGCAACCACGCAGCGGCAGACACCGAGGCCATGCGAGAGGCCGCGACGTGGCGGTTTATGTGCGCCGTGTGGGACGAAATCAAGCGGCAGGAGGCCACCGCACAGGCCCAAGCGGCGAGGCCCACACCGGCCATGATGGGCAAGGCCAAGCAAGCCAGGGCCACCCGCAACCGGGTTTTGTTGCGGGCGCTGGCACTCAGGAAAAACCGCAAGACCACCCGCGATGCGGCGGCGCTTGTCATTGCTGGACAGTTGCACGTTTCACGCGACAGAGTGCGGCGCATGTTGTCCGACTGGTTTCCAGGCGAAATCTGGAAAGACCCCGAGGTGCCATACATCCCCGACTGACCGGGGGTTTTGTGCCACATTGAACACGGCACAAAAAACGAGGCCGTGGCGGCGAAATTGTGGGTATGGAAACACCCGCAAACACACACACCGACACAAGCAACAGCCCCAATCGTCAACGCGCACCCCAGCCGATTGACGCAGCCACCAACCCCGATGCTCTGCTTAACGTCGATACCGTCAAGGCACTGGCTGGGTTTGGACGTTCAAAGATTTATGCACTTGAAGCTGAGGGCCGCTTCCCCCAAGCCGTGCGCATGGGCACACGCTGCACCCGCTGGCGTGCTGGCGATATCACCGACTGGCTGAAGGCCCAAAAGCCAAGCGCACCCACCACCAAGGCAACCGTCGCTACGAGTCCAAAAGCACGATGGTGACGACAGTGGAACACGGTGTTTCCGAATGCTGCGTGCGTGGTCTCTTTGATTGATCGCTTGGTGCACCACGCCGAATTGATCGACATTGATGGCGACGCTTTGCCACCGAAGTCGTCTCTCGCGTTGACAGGCGGGTGCCGAACAGTAGGCTTGATCGGGGACCTGAGGTCGGGGTGTAAACGGCTCGCCGCAGCAGGCGCAATTTTTGGTGGGCATCGAGTTTCTCCATACGAAAATTTGTATGGAACCCGCTGGCCAACTCTGGTGGCCTATTGCCTTGTGCAACGATGTTGGCGACTCGGTATGGCTTAAAACCAATCAACCTAAAAACAGCAGTTACCCAGGCGCCGCGAGCTGACTTTGAAGCACCCAAGGTGGCAAAGGTCGTGTGATTTTGGAGACGACGAAGTC
>JAIFMP010000014.1 GCA_020048405.1 Hydrogenophaga sp. | reverse complement strand
ACCTGCTGGTGCCGATGGCGCAGGTCATTCGCCACACGCACCCAGGCTTGGCCACCCTGGAGCAGCCCCAGTTTGCCGACTACGGACAGGCCCAGAAGACCAAGGCGCTGGACTACGCCGCCCGGTTTGACCATTTGCTGCAGACGCAGCCATGGATGGCAGGGGACCGATTCACCATTGCTGACATCACGGCCTTTTGCGCCCTGGAATTCGCACGGCTGATGAAATTCAACGCGGCAGCCCAGGGCTTGCACGCGCTGCAGGCATGGCGTGACCGCGTGGCCGAACGCCCGAGTGTGGCGCTGAGCGCCGGCTGAACCTGCCAGCGCTGAATTTCAGCGACACCTGAGCGCGGGGCTCAGCCCTGAGCGGTCCCGCTCAGCTTGAAGGCGCGGACCAGTTGCTCCAGGTGGGCTGCCTGGTCTTGCAGGGACTGGGCCTCTGCCGCAGCCTCTTCAACCAATGCAGCGTTTTGCTGGGTGACGTGGTTCATTTCCGAGATGGCACCGTTCACCCGCTCGATGCCGGTGGTCTGTTCCGCGCTGGCCGTGGCAATGTCTGTCACGATGGCCGACACGCTGCGAATGCTTTCGACCACTTCATTCATCGTGCTGCCGGCCTGGTGCACCAACTGGGTTCCGGCGCTGACCTTGTTCACCGAGTCGCCGATGAGCGTTTTGATTTCCTGAGCAGCGGCAGCCGAGCGCTGCGCCAGGCTGCGCACCTCTGAGGCGACCACGGCAAAACCCCGGCCCTGCTCACCAGCACGCCGCATTCAGGGCCAGGATGTTGGTCTGGAAGGCAATGCTGTCGATCACGCCAATGATGTCGTTGATCTTGCGCGACGAGGCGTTGATGGAATCCATGGTGTCCACCACCTGCGCCACCACCGCACCACCACGCGCTGCCACCTCGGATGCGGTCACGGCCAGTGTGCTCGCCTGCGCCGCGTTGTGGGCGCTGAGGTTCACCCCTTCGGTGATCTGCTGCATGGCCGCAGCAGTTTTTTCCAGGCTTTCCGCCTGTTGCTCGGTGCGGGACGACAGGTCCATGTTGCCGCTGGCAATGTGCCTGCACGCACCTTTCCGACGATCTGCGCCAGGCTGTCTTTCATGTTGGCCAGCGAGTGTTGCAACTGCCCGATTTCGTTGTCCGACGTGACCGCGATGTGCTGGGTCAGGTCGCCCGATGCGATGTCGCTCGCTGCTTTCACGCCCAGTTCCAAGGGCTGTGTCACCACGCGGCGGATGAACGGGTAAATCAGCATCAGCACGGGGATCGCCGTGATGATGGCCACCAGAATGGATTTCCAGCGTTGCGCGGCCTGTTCCTCGTTCACCTGCTTCAGCGAAACCTTCATGCTGACCACGCCCAGCACGCTGTTCTCCGGCACCTGGTGACAGGCCAGGCAGTCTTTGCCCAGGGAGTTGCGCATGGCCAGTGTGGGGCGCACCTTCGGCATCGGTGTCCACGCGGAACGCTTCCTTGCCGCTGGCCATGACCTGTTGTTCCATGGCGTCGGGGTTGGTGTCGTCTTTGGCATCACCGGCGCCAAAGGTTTTGATGAGTTCAGGCGAACGCAGCACACGCACGTCGCGGATGGTGCCCAACTGTTTGATCTGGTCGAGGAACACATGGCGCTCCCCCACGGTGCCCGTCACCATCATGCCCGTCAGGCCTGCCATGGTGGCGTTGTGCATGCTGAGTGAGTAGTCCTGTGCCTGCTTGATGGCTGCACACGATCACGCCTGACCACACCACGGTCAGTGCAATGGCGATCGTCACCAGGAATTGAACCCAGATTTTGTACTTCGTGGCGTGCATGTGTGGTGTCCTTGGGTGGGGGGGCGGCGACCCCACATATCTGATTATTGGCGCTGGACGTGCGGCACGGGGGTACTTTTTGGGCAAGGCTTGCGTTTTGTCAATGCCTCACTTGAAGGGCTCCCCGGGCTGCCCTTTTCACGCCAGGGTTGCACCGGCCAGTTTGGCGCCGAAGCCCACAAATAGCGCCCCCACTGCCGCCGTGGCCACTGCCGAACTCCGCCGGTGGTGCCTGAACTGTGCCGAGAGCCGCGCGCCCGCAAAAATGAGCACTGACAGGTAGGCCGCGCTGGACACCTGCACCACCAGGCCCAGCAACAGGAATGACAGGGCAGGGTGCTCGTAACCTGGGTGCACAAACTGGATGAAAAACGAGACGAAGAACAGAATCGCCTTGGGGTTCATCAGGCTGATGACAAACGCCGCGCGAAACGGGCGTTGCCCGCTGGGTGGGGCCGCTGTGATCTCCGCTTGTGGTGTGCCTCTGTTCCGCCACCCCGCAAGACCTGCGCGCAGCAGGCCCAGGCCCATCCACGCCAAGTAGCCCGCACCCGCGTACTTCACCACCGTGAACAGTGCGGGGGTTGTTTTCAACAACGAGGCCGCGCCCATCACCGAGAGGGCCATCAGCACTGTGTCGCCTGCAAACACGCCCATGGCTCCCCGGTAACCCGCCGCAACGCCCCAGCGCGAGGCAATCGACATCACGTACAGGGAATTGGGCCCGGGCAACAGCACGATGAAGATGGTGCCCAGCACAAAGGTGGTCAAGTCGGTGATGCCGTAAATCATGGCACGTATTGTCGCCATGGCAGCGGCCATACTTGCACCATGAAGCCGCCGCTGTTCACCCTGCACGAAGACGAGATGACGTTCACCGCCATCCGTGCACAAGGTTCGGGCGGGCAAAACGTGAACAAGGTGTCCAACGCTGTGCACCTGCGGTTTGACGTGCCCGCGTCGTCGCTGCCCGACGGCATCAAGGCCCGCTTGTTGGCCCTGAGCGACCAGCGCATCACCGCCGACGGTGTGGTGGTCATCAAGGCACAGACCAGCCGCAGCCTGGAGGCCAACCGGGTCGATGCCATCGCCCGGCTGCATGCCCTGGTGCACAGCGTGTCCGTGCCACCCAAAGCCCGCAAAGCCACTCGGCCCACTTACGGTTCACAGCAGCGGCGGCTGCAGGGCAAAGCCACCCGAGGCCAGGTCAAGGCCCTGCGCGGGCGTGTGGGTGGCGTTGAATAAAGTAGCTACCAACCAAAACCTATCAAGCGCTGGAGGCATATTTGGTTGCTAATTCAGAGCAGCCGGGCAACCAGTGCGCCGCGCGTGGCGTCTTCCTGCCCCGGCACGGGTATCCACACTTTGATGGGGTTGCCCAGCGCCACGTCAATGGGTTGCCCTTTGTCGTTTTTCATTTGCTCCAGTTTGACCAGGCGGTTGCCGCTGGGGTGAATCACTTCAATGGTGTCGCCCACTGAAAACTTGTTCTTGGTCTCGATCTGGGCCCAGCCGTCGGACACTTGGAGCACCTCGCCCACGTACTGGCTGTGTTGCGCGTGCGAACCGCCGGTTTCGTAGCTCTGGTAGTCCTGCACGGGGCGGCGCTCCAGGAAACCGCTGGTGTAGCCCCGGTTGGACAGGCTGTCGAGTTGGGCGATCAGCTCGGGGTTGAACGGTTTGCCCGCCACCGCGTCGTCAATCGCGCGGCGGTAAATCTGGGCGGTGCGGGTCACGTAGTACTGGCTCTTGGTGCGGCCTTCCACTTTGAGCGAGTCCACGCCAATCTGTGCCAACCTGGCCACGTGCTCCACGGCGCGCAGGTCTTTGCTGTTCATGATGTAGGTGCCGTGCTCGTCTTCCATCACAGGCATGTGCTGGCCGGGTCGGCCGGCTTCTTCCAGCAGGTACACCTGCTCGGCAGCGGGGTGGCGGGGGCTGCCACCGCAGGCGGCAAAGGCGCTTTCGGCCTGTTGCTGCTCGTTGGCAAAGTTGAAGTCACCCTCCAGCTTGATCGGGGCCACGTCACCGCTGTCGGTTTCCTGCGCCGCGCTGTGTTTGTATTCCCAGCGACATGCATTGGTGCAGGTGCCCTGGTTGGCGTCGCGGCGGTTGAAGTAGCCGCTCAGCAGGCAGCGGCCTGAATATGCAATGCACAACGCGCCGTGGACAAACACCTCCAGCTCCATGTCGGGGCATTCGTTCCGAATGGCTTCGATTTCGTCCAGGCTCAGTTCGCGCGACAGAATGATGCGCGTCACCCCGACCTTTTGCCAGAACTTCACGGTGGCATGGTTGGTGGTGTTGGCCTGTACCGAGAGGTGAATGGGCACGTGGTTCCACGCGCCACTGTGCATTTTGTCGAGCACCATCATGATCAGGCCGGGGTCGGCCATGATGATGCCGTCGGGCTTCATGGCGATGATGGGCTCGATGTCGCGCAGGTAGGTGCGCACCTTGTCGTTGTGCGGCAACAGGTTGCTGGTCAGGAAGAACTTTTTGCCGCGTTGGTGGGCTTCGGCTATGCCCTGGTCAATCTGTTCCAGACGGAACTCGTTGTTGCGGGCCCGCAGGCTGTAACGCGGTTGCCCGGCATACACGGCGTCGGCACCAAAGTCGTAGGCAGCGCGCATTTTGGCCAGCGAACCGGCGGGCAGCAGCAGTTCAGGCGCTTTCAGGGAGGTGGAGGCGTTCATGGGTCGGTATTTTCCGCGACACCCAAACCCAAAGGTCAAGAGGTTGGTTCGCGTGTTTCTGATCGCCATCAAAGGCTGTGCTCGGCCCATCAGCACAATGGCGGCCCATGAACCAAACCTTGTTGATTGCGGGCGGCGGCATTGGGGGTATGGCCGCAGCGTTGGCATGCGCCCGAGCGGGCACCCCCGTCACCTTGCTGGAGCAGGCCGCAGAATTCGCCGAAGTGGGCGCAGGCATTCAACTGGGGCCCAACGCCGTGCGCGTGCTGGCCGACTGGGGCCTGACCGATGCACTCGAAGCGGTGGCCGCTTTCCCCGAGCAATTGCGCGTGCGCGATGCCCACAGCGGTGGCACGCTGGGCGAGTTGCGTCTGGGCCAGCGCGCCGCAGACACCTATGGCCAGCCCTACGCCACCATCCACCGGGCCGACGCGCACCAGATGCTGCTCACCGCTGTGCAGGCGCTGGGTGCTGGGGGCCACCCCGTGCCCGAACTGCACCTGAACGAACGCCTGTACACCCTTGACGAGAGCCTTGGCGGTGTGGTTGCGAGGGCCGAATCCGGCCTGTTGTGTGAGGGCGGTGCCTTGGTAGGGGCTGATGGCCTGTGGAGTGTGGTGCGCCCGCACGTGATGGATGGCCCGGCGCGCGTGCACGACAGCCTCGCCGCCGCGCAAGAAGCGCCGCCCCGTTTCTCGGGCCACCTGGCTTACCGGGGCATGGTCAGCCAATCCGATTTGCCTGCCGCTTTGCGCAACCGCAACGTGACCGCTTGGCTGGGCCCGCGCCTGCACGTGGTGCATTACCCCGTGTGTGCGGGTCAGAAGGTGAATATCGTGGCGGTGGTTCACGGCCAGCCCAGCGGCAACCCCACCAGTTGGACGCACCAGGCTCACAGCGACGACCTGATGGCAGCACTTGGCCCCGTTCATCGCGATTTGCAAGGCATGCTCGACGCGGTGCCGCAGTGGCGGCTGTGGCCCCTCAACGACCGCCCTCCCATGACGGGTGCCTATGCCCAGGCCCGGGGCCGCGTGGCCCTGTTGGGGGATGCCGCGCACCCGATGCGCCCGTACCTTGCGCAGGGCGCGGCCATGGCTCTGGAAGATGCGTGGACTCTGGGCCAACTGTTGTGCTCTGCCAGAAGCCAGCCCGTCACGCCCTGGGAGGGATTGTTCCAGCGCTATGCCGAGGTGCGTTGGAAGCGCAATGCCCGAGTACAAGCGCACTCCGCACGCAACGGGCGGATTTTTCATGCCGAAGGACTGGTGCGCAGAGGACGTGATTGGGCCATGGCCCTGGGTGGTGAATGGCTGCTGGACAATCCCTGGCTGTACAGTGGGCCACCCATGCCTTCAGTTTTCCATAGCTAAAAACTCAATCACATTAAACGCTATAGTCTTTTTTCTTATAAATTTTGGCGGAGTTAATTCATGAACCAACCACGCACCCAGTCCCGTTTTTCTGTGCCACTGCCACAAGTACCTGAGCCTTTGCGGCGGCATGGCTTGGCCGCCTTGTTGTGCTTGTTTGCGGCGGGTGCGGGGCTTGCGCCAGTGGGCCATGCCGCCGGTGTGCCCGGCCGTGCCGCCTGGCCCACGCAGCCGCTCAAGCTCGTGGTGGGTTTCCCGGCTGGGTCGTCGCCTGACATCACCGCCCGTACCTTGGCCGAACCGCTGGCCCAAGCACTGGGACAACCCGTGGTGGTGGAAAACAAACCCGGCGCCGGTGGCAATATCGCCGCTGCGTCCGTGGCCCACGCCGCCGATGGGCACACCCTGGGGCTGATGATCAACGGCAACCTCACGATTGCCAAGATTCTGAATCCCAAGACGCCCTACGACCCGCTCACCGATCTGGCACCCGTGTCATTGCTGGCCACTGCCCCATTGGTCCTGGTGGCAGCCAAGGGCCCACCTGACGAGGGACGGGCCTTTTTTGCTGCCGCACGCCAGGCTGGCCGTGTGTGGAATTACGGCACTCCCGGGGTGGGCACCGTGGCCCATCTGGGCATGGAACTCCTGAAAGCCCGAACCGGCATGGCCGCTGTACATGTGCCTTATGCCGGCAACCCGCAAGTCATCAACGGTTTGCTGGGCGAACAAACCCAGATGGCCTTGTTGCCGCCGGGCCTGGCCATGCCACAGGTGCGTGCAGGCAAACTGAGCGCCATCGGCATCACGGCGTCCGGTCGCAGCAGCCTCGTGCCTGATGTGCCCAGTCTGTCAGAGGCTGGCATCGGGCCTTTTCAACTGGAAATCTGGAACGCCGTGGCTGCCCCAAAGGCCATGCCAGCTGTCCACATTCAAGCGGTCGCCAATGCGCTGACGGACATCGTCCGGCGTCCCGACATGCGCCAGAAGCTGTTCAATCAGGGCTGGCAGGTGGTGGGCACTGCACCTGAGGGGTTGGCGCGGCGCATTCAGGCTGACACCGCGCAACTCTCGGACATCATCCGGGTCCAAGGCATACAGGCGCAATGAGCGCAACCACACAGGACACACAGCACATGGCCCTTCCTTGGCTCGCCCTCATCAAAGCCGTACCCTGGACCGATGTGATCGAACATGCGCCCACCGTGCTCAGCGGTGCCCAAAAGCTGTGGCAGCGCCTGCCCGGCAGGGGGCAAGCAGCGCCTTCGGCGCCGCCAGTTATCACCCCCGCCGTGGCAGACGCGGGACAAAGTTTGTCTGCTCAGGTGGCCGACTTGCGCGCCAGCGTGGTGAACGCCGAGCAGCAACTCTTGGACTTGCAGGCCCGCCTGTCCGACAGCAACGCGCTGATTCGGGACATGGCGGAACAGCAGGCCCGCATGCTGGCGCAAATCGAGGCCAACCGCCGCGCCTTGCGCTGGCTGGCAGGAGTGGCCGCTGTCGCGTTGGTGTTGGCGCTGGGCTTACTGCTGCGTTGAGCTGGCGGCGGTTGGTGAGTCAAGGCGTCACAGGTCGGTGCGCAGCTGCCACAGCTCGGGGAACAACACCACGTCGAGCATCTTGCGCAGGTAACTCACACCGCCTGTGCCACCGCTGCCGCGTTTGAAGCCGATCACCCGCTCCACCGTGGTCACGTGCCTGAAGCGCCACAGGCGAAATGCGTCTTCCAGGTCGGTCAGCTTTTCACCCAATTGGTACAGGTTCCAGTGCGTCAGTGGGTCGCGGTACACCGCCAGCCAGGCGTCTTTCACCGCGTCGCTGGCGGGGTAGGGCTGGGTCCAGTCGCGCAGCAGGTGGCTGGCAGGCACAGGCAGTCCGTGGCGGGCCAACAGCTGCAGGCTCAGGTCGTACAGCGACGGGGTCTCGAACGCGGCCTGCACGGGGGCCAGCAGATCGGGTCGGTGGGCGTGGGGTTTCAGCATGGCAGCGTTTTTGTTGCCCAGGCTGAACTCGATGCAGCGGTACTGATAGCTCTGAAACCCGCTGGAGTTGTCCAGGTACGGCCGTATGGCGCTGTACTCGGGCGGCGTCATGGTGGCCAGCACATCCCATGCGTGCACCAGTTGTTCCATGATTTTGCTGACCCGCGCTAACATCTTGAAGGCGGGGGGCAGGTCGTCATGGGCCAGGTGCTGCATGGCGGCTGACAGTTCGTGCAACAGCAGCTTCATCCACAGCTCGCTGGTCTGGTGCTGCACGATGAACAGCATCTCGTTGTGGTTGGGGCTGAGCGGCTTTTGCGCACTCAAAATGCCGTCGAGTTGCAAATAGTCGCCATAGCTCATGCTGCGGCTGAAGTCAAGCTGGGCTTTTTCTGCGTGGACGATGGATTCGGGCAGCGACGCTGCCGCCGACTCAGCCGACGGGGTGTGGTGTGGGCACATGGGCAAACCTCAGGTCACGGGCTGCCATTCGGCTGTTTGCAGTACCTGCAGCAGGTGGTCGGCGGCGTGCCACACGTCTTCGTAGCCCAAATACATGGGCGTGAAGCCAAAACGGAGGATGTCGGGGTGGCGGGTGTCGCCGGCTCGGAAATCACCCACCACGCCGCGAGCGATCAGTGCCTGCACGATGGCGTAGGCCCCGGTGCCCACGGTGGCTCCGGCTGCGTCGGTTCGGCTTAGACACACCTGTGAGCCTCTGGCCGCGTGGTCACGCGGTGTCACCAGGCTCAGGCCATGCCCGGCGCAGTGTTGCTCCACCAGATGGATGAACAGGTCGGTCAGCGCCAGGCTTTTGGTGCGCAGCGCGCCCATGCCACCCAGCGGACCGGCCGCCAGGAGGGTGTCCACACCACATTCCAGTGCCGTCAGGCTGAGGATGGGTTGCGTGCCGCACTGGTAGCGGGCAATGGCGTGAATTCGAACGGTGCTGCGTGGCCCCACCAGCCTGACAGTGGTTGCCAGAAGCGGTCCACATGGCGGGCGTTTGCCCATACAAAAGCAGGTGCGCCAGGGCCACCGTTCAGGTACTTGTAGCCGCAGCCCACGGCAAAGTCGGCCTGCGCGCCGTTCAGGTCCACCGGCACGGCTCCGGCGCTGTGGGCCAAGTCCCACACAGTCAAGGCCCCGGCGGCGTGCGCGGCAGCGGTGATGGCGGCCATGTCGTGCATGGCCCCGGTGCGGTAATTGACGTGCGTGAGCATCAGCACGGCCACGTCGGGGGCCAACTCGGCCAGCACCTGGGGCTGGCTGCCGTCGTTGTCCATCAGCCGCAGGGTGTAGCCGCGTTCTTTGCACAGGGCCTCTGCAATGTAGAGGTCTGTGGGGAAGTTGCTGCGCTCGCTCAGCACCACCTTGCGGCCGGGTGCGTCAAGTGCTGCGATGTTCAGAGCGGCACTCAGCACCTTGAACAGGTTGACCGATGTGCTGTCGGTGGCCACCACTTCGCCGGGAGCCGCGCCGATGAGGCTGGCAATTTTGTCGCCCACCTTCTGCGGCAGGGCAAACCAGCCGGCTTTGTTCCAGCTCTGAATCAGGTCGCGGCCCCATTCGGCCGTCACCGCTTCAGCCACGCGGGCGGGGGCGGTGCGGGGCATCACGCCCAGCGAATTGCCGTCCAGGTAAATGGTGCCTGCGGGCAGGTCGTACAGGTGGCGCAGCTCACGCAGCGGGTCGGCAGCATCGAGGGCCTGGCAGTCGGTCAAAGTCATCGTGTTCATAAAAGTAGCAAAGAATTACGTGGATAAAGCGGTAGGGCCTGTTTTTGCTTGAAATTCAACTGGACAGGGCGCGCAGCACGGCGCGCACCGGGCTGGCGTCGGCGGTGGTGAGTTTCAGGGGCAGGGCGATCAGCTCATAGTCGCCTTCGGGCACGTCATCGAGCACCAGGTTTTCCAGCACGCGCAGGCCTCGGCTGCGAATCACCTGGTGGCTGTCCAGCGTTTTGCTGTCGGCAGGGTCGATGCTGGCGGTGTCAATGCCCACCAGCAACACGCCCCGGTCGGCCAGCAGTTCCACCGTTTCGGGGGCAAAGGCACTTAAATGCCCGTCCCATTGACGTTGCGGCATGTGCTGGTAAGTGCGCACCAGCACACGCTGGGGCAGGGGTCTGGTTGGTTCACCCAGCGCGTGGGCCAGGTGGTGGGGCATGACCAATGGGCCGGGGTGTATGGCATGGATGACGCGGCAGGGGCCCAGAAACGGCGTCAGGTCCAGCGCGCCCACGGCCAGGCCTTCGGGGTCGTAGTGCAGCGGGGCGTCGGCGTGTGCGCCGAGGTGGGGCGACAGGGTGATGGCGCTCACGTTCACCGGGCAAACTGGGCCAAGCGTGGCCACCCAGTTCTGGCTGTAGGCCGTGTCGCCAGGAAAGGCGGGGGTGAGGGCATCCACCGGGGGCGAGATGTCCCACAGGGAGGGGCGGGTTCGGTCGGCTGAGTGGGTCATGGGCGGCGAAGTTAGCATCGGGCAAAACCGCGCGGTGTCGGTTGCCTGCAACAGTGTGCAAAAACCCTTCTGTGTGGACCCGGTGACATGCGTTTGACCCTGATCAAGGGCGAGCCAGATTGGCAAATGGGAATTACTTTCATTGGCTAGACTCCCCGCTCCCCTTGCTGTTGACCACTGCTGTTCCCGGTTACCTGCAGACATGAGCGCGCCCACACCACTTTCGACCAAACCCTCTGCAACCGCGCCGCCGGCGCTGTCGCGGGGCTTGGACACGTGGCCGCTGCACACAGATGCCTGGGTGACGGGGTTTCAAGCCCCGGCCAATGCCGACGAGGAACACACCTTGTTGCGCCTGCTGGAGATCGGATTTCTGCCAGGCGAGCCGGTTCGCCTGATGGCCTGCGGCCCCACCGGGCGCGACCCCTTGGCCGTGCGCGTGGGCCAGAGCACATTCGCCCTGCGGCGGCACGAGGCCGCACTGGTGCAGGTGACCGCGCAGCAGGCGGTGGCATGACCACATTCCAAGCTGCGTCTCCCATGCCCGCACCCCTGCGGGTGGCTTTGCTGGGCAACCCCAATTGCGGCAAAACCGCACTGTTCAATCTGCTGACCGGCAGCCGCCAGAAGGTGGCCAACTACGCAGGCGTGACGGTGGAGCGCAAAGAAGGCCTGCTGCTCACCCCCAGCGGACGGCGTGTGCAGGTGCTTGACCTGCCCGGTGCCTACAGCCTGAATCCGCTGAGCCAAGATGAAGCCGTCACCCGCGATGTGGTCACCGGTGCCCGTGCAGGCGACCCCCGGCCCGACTGGCTGGTGTGTGTGGCCGATGCCACCAACCTGCGCCTGAACCTGCGCCTGGTGCTGGAGGCCAAAGCGCTGGGCCTGCCCATGGTGCTGGTGCTGAACATGATGGACATGGTGCAGCGCCAAGGCATGCACATCGACGTGCCCGCTTTGTCTGCCGAGCTGGGCCTGCCTGTGGTGGCGGCCGTGAGTGTGCAGGCCCACGGCGCGGCCGATGTGGTGGCGTTCATCGATGGCATCGACCCCGCCGCATCCGCCCCGACCGCAGCGGCCATGTCGTGGCATGCACCCAGCCTGCAAGAGGTCATGGCCACGCAGCACGAGGTGCGCCGCATCCTGGCGGCAGTGCAGACGCAGCCTGCTAACAGCCTGCGCCTGGGCGATGCCATTGACCGGGTGGTGCTGCACCCGCTGTGGGGCATGTTGCTGCTGGCGGCCACGCTGTTTTTGATGTTTCAGGCCGTGTTTACCTGGGCAGCGTGGCCCATGGAAGGCATCAAAGCCCTCATGGAATGGGCAGGCGAGGGGTTGGGCGCACAGTTGGCCGAAGGACCCTTGCGCAGCCTGCTGCTGGATGGTCTGCTGGCCGGTGTGGGCGGTGTGCTGGTGTTTCTGCCGCAGATCCTGATCCTGTTTCTCTTCATTCTGGCGCTGGAGGATTCGGGCTATTTGCCCCGCGCGGCGTTTCTGCTGGACCGGGTGATGGGCACGGTGGGCCTGTCGGGCCGTTCATTCATTCCCTTGTTGTCGAGTTTTGCCTGTGCGGTGCCGGGCATCATGGCCACGCGCACCATCACCCACTGGCGCGACCGCTGGCTGACCATTCTGGTGGCCCCGCTGATGACCTGCTCGGCCCGGCTGCCGGTCTACGCGCTGCTGATCGGGGCCTTTATTCCAGACAGGACGGTCGGGGGCTGGTTCAACCTGCAGGGGCTGGTGCTGTTTGCGCTGTATGTGGCAGGGATCGCCGGAGCCATGGCTGTGGCGGGTGTCATCAAGGTTTGGCGTGGGCACGCCAGACCCACCCCGCTGCTGATGGAGCTGCCCGCCTACCGCTGGCCCAGCCCTCGCAGTCTGGCGCGTGGCCTGTGGGAGCGAGCCGTCATTTTTGTGAAGCGGGTGGGCACCATCATCTTGTCGCTCATGGTGTTGCTGTGGTTTCTGTCCAGCTTCCCAGGTGCACCCGATGGGGCCACCGGGCCTGCCATTCAGTACAGCCTGGCGGGCCAGTTGGGCATCTGGCTGCAACCGCTGTTTGCGCCGCTGGGCTTCAACTGGCAGATCGTGGTGGCGCTGGTGCCGGGCATGGCCGCACGCGAGGTGGCCGTGGGGGCCTTGGGCACGGTGTATGCGCTGTCTGCCACGGGCGAGGGTGTGGCTGACCAACTGGGACCGCTGATTGCGCATGACTGGTCGCTGCCCACGGCGCTCTCGCTGTTGGCCTGGTTTGTGTTTGCGCCGCAGTGCATTGCCACCCTTGCGGCAGTGCGTCGCGAGGCAGGCGGCTGGATGCCGGCTCTGGGGTTGGCGGCCTACCTGTTTACGCTGGCCTACGGTGCTTCATGGCTCACCTACCGCGTGGCCGTGCTGGTGTGGGGTGTCGCATGAGCGCGCAGCACGTGGTGGTGGGCTTGTGCGTATTGGCGGCGCTGGCCTATGCCGTTGTCAGGCTGGTGGCCCTGTGGCGGCGCATCCGAAACGGCACATCCGCTTGCGGGTCATGCCCGGCATCGGTGTGCTCTGGTGCTTCGGGTTGTGCCGGGCGGGGGCAGGAGCCTTCGGCCTTGCCACCGGGTCAATCCCCCGTCAGGTTTGTTCGCCAAGATCAGGGTAATCCCTAATTTTTACCCATCAGGTGGCGGATGCGATGTCCACGTTGTACATGGCGGTAGCAAGTGTGGTGGTGACGGCCCTGGTCGCCACGATTTGGCTGGCAGTGTCTCGTGCGCGCCGGGCGTGGGCCTTGCCAAAGCGTGCTCCCGCTGGCGGGGCCACCAAGGCGTGTGCGGGTGCGTCGTGCGGTGGGTGTGCATCAGAGGCCACCGCAGGGTGTTCCGTGGTATCAGTTCACAAGCCGGTACACCAGCACCTTCAGTGACCGATCTGCCGACACGTCGGCAAACACAGGGGGGTTGGGCAGGCGCTGCTCAAACACCAGTTCGGGCGCCAGGGCTTGCATCTGGTCTTGCAAGAACGCCACGCCCAACTCAGGCGCGTTCAGACACAGCAGTGCATGGCCGCCCGGGGCCAGCAGGTCGGGCAGGCGACGCATGAGCCGCGCATAGTCTTTGGTGGCCACGAAGCTGCCCTTCTGGTGGCTGGGAGGGTCCAGTATCACCAGCCCGTAGGGACCGTTGCGGGTGATTTTCCCCCAAGTGCTGAAGATGTCGTGGGCCAGAAAGCGCGCACTCATCTGCACGCCGTTGAGCCCGTGGTTGTGTTGGCCGATGGCAATGGCCCCTTGCGCCATATCCACGTTCACCACGCGCCGGGCTCCGCCCAGCAATGCGGCCACCGAAAACGCGCAGGTGTAGGAGAACAGGTTGAGCACAGTCAGGCCGCGGTGGGTGGCGGCGTGTTCGCGCACCCAGCGGCGTCCTTCGGCCATATCCAGAAACAGGCCGTGGTTTTGGCCGCGCAGCACGTGCACCGCGTAGCGCGCACCGGCTTCTGTCACCACATGGGGGTCTGGCACAGTGCCGGCCATCAGCCGGGTGTCTTGCCCGTGCGGTACGCCGCTGTGGCGGCATTGGTACACCCAGGTCAGCGGCTGGCTTGTGCCTGGGCTGCTTTGAAGCGTGCCCCAGCGTTGGGCCAGCGCACTGTGCACGGTTGCCAGCTCGCCATCAGTCAGGGGCTGAAAGCTGGTGAGCACCCACACAGGGGGGTAGACGTCGAGTGACAGGTGCTCGCAACCGGGGTGCAGGCCGCCGCGCCCATGGAAGAGGCGCCCAGCGTCCGAAGGCAACGGTGTGGTGGCAATGGCATCGAGCAGGGCTTGCATGAAAAAGGCTGGGATACTACCTGCCCATCACCATCGAGACCATGTTCCGCATGCCCCTCAACCTTCGCAGAATCACCGACAGCCTTGTGTTCAGGCTCATCGTGTTTGGGGTGCTGCTGATGTCACTGGGTACGGTGGGGCGCATCACTTTTGTCAGTTCAACGGTGCGAGATGGCCTTCAGAGCGTGGTGTCTACCCAACTGCTGTCTGTGGCCCGGTACGTGGCCACAGACATTCAGGCCAAAGTCAGTGAGCGGCGTGAGTTGCTGAAGGTGCTGGCGGACGAACTGTCGCTTGACCCCGCAGCGCGCGCCGGTCAGTTGTCTGCGGCATTGGCCCGGCACCCCCCTCTGGTTCCCTTGTTTCCCCAGGGTATGGCGCTGGTGTCAGCGGCAGGGCGGGGCGTTTGGGCCAACGGTACACCGGGGACATCCGGAGCGGGACATGATTTTTCGCAGGCCGACTGGTTCAAGGCTGTGCGAGATGGATCACCTTTTTTTGTGGGAGCGCCGACGGTGGAATCCAGCAGTGGCGTGGCGCAGGTGCCAATGGCCGTGCCTGTGTTGGGACCAGATGGCGGCGTGTTGGCCATTCTGGCGGGCATGACTGCGATCGATGCCACCGGGTTTTTGAACGCCATTCAAAGCCAGGGCATAGGGCACACGGGGGGCTTTTTGCTGGTGTCGGGGCGCGACGGTGTGTTTGTGGCCGCATCCAAGCCTGAATTGCGTTTGCAACCCACCCCCATGCAGGGCGTGAATGTCTTGCACGACCGCGCCATGGCAGGTTGGCGGGGCACTGGCCAGACGGTGAATGCGTTGGGTCAGGAAGAACTGGTGGCGGTGGCCGGTGTGGCGGAAGCCGATTGGTTTGTGGTGGCGCGTATGCCCACAGCTGAGGTGTTTGAAACAGTGTCTGTTCTGCGCGCCATGATCGTGCGCAACGCGGTGGCGCTGATGGTTGTGCTGGCCGTTGCTCTGACACTGACCCTGGGCTGGCTCTTTCGCCCCATGAAGGAGGCTGCCAGACGCATGCGCGAAATGGGCGATGGCAGTGCCCCACTGACCCCATTGCCTGTGGTGCGCCACGACGAAGTGGGCGAGATGGTTGAGGGCTTCAACCACCTGTTGCTGCGCCTGCGCGAGAGCGAAAACCGGTTGTCTCACATGGCTCACCACGACCTGCTGACAGGTTTGCCCAATCGGCGGGCGCTGCTGGACAGGGCACGACAGGGCATGGCGCTGGCGCGGCGCCAGGGTTCTGGATTGGCCTTGCTGTTTTTGGATATAGACGGTTTCAAACCCATCAACGATCTGTGGGGGCATGACGTGGGCGACCTGCTGCTGCAAAACCTCGCCCGAAGGCTCACCCAAACCGTGCGCGAGGTCGACGCGGTTGCCCGGCTGGGAGGTGACGAATTTGTGGTGCTGCTCACCGACATCCCCGATCGAGACAACGTGGCTGCAGTGGCCTCCAAGCTGATCGAGGCCGTCGCTCAGCCGTGCGAAGTGCGCGGGCACACCTTGATGGTGGGTGCATCGGTGGGCATCGCCTTGTACCCCGACGACGCTGCCGATGTGGACGAGTTGATCGCCAAAGCCGACCAGGCCATGTACAGCGCCAAGCGCTCCGGGAGGCACACCCACTGCTTTGCCACGGCTGACTGACCCGGTGTGAAAAACGCTGGGGGTCAGGCCAACTGGCCCAGCAGCAGGTATTCCATCAGGGCTTTTTGCACATGCATGCGGTTCTCAGCCTCGTCCCACACCACGCTTTGCGGGCCGTCGATCACGTCGGCGGTGACTTCTTCACCCCGGTGGGCAGGCAGGCAGTGCATGAACAGGGCGTCGGGCTGGGCCACGGCCATCATCTCGGCGTTGACGCACCAGTCGGCAAAGGCGGCGCGGCGCACCTCGTTTTCAGCCTCGTAGCCCATGCTGGTCCACACATCGGTGGTGACCAGGTGGGCACCGCGGCACGCGTCCAGCGGGTTGTCGAAAACTTTGTAGCACGAAGTGCTTGATATGCCTGCAGTAGAGGCATTGACTTCATAGCCCCTGGGCGTGCTGATGTGCACGGTGAAGCCCAACAGCTCGGCTGCTTGCAGCCAGGTGTTGGCCATGTTATTGCCGTCGCCCACCCAGGCCACCACCTTGCCCTTCAGGGCGTCCAGCGGCTGGCTGCTGGCGGCGGGTCGGTATTCCACCAGCGTGAACAGGTCGGCCAATATCTGGCAGGGGTGGAACTCGTTGGTCAGGCCGTTGATGACGGGCACGCGTGAGTGGGCAGCAAAACGCTCGATCTTGCTTTGCTCATAGGTGCGGATCATCACCAGGTCCACCATGCGGCTGATGACCTTGGCGCTGTCTTCAATCGGTTCGGCCCGGCCCAGCTGGCTGTCGCCTGTGGTCAGGTGCACCACGCTGCCGCCCAGTTGGTACATACCGGCCTCGAAGCTCACGCGGGTGCGGGTGCTGGCCTTTTCAAAAATCATGGCCAGCGTGCGATCGGGGTCGGCAAACGGTTGGTGCTTTTCCACGGCCTTGAATTTGGCCTTGATGAATGCCGCCCGCCCCAGCAGGTAGGCGTATTCGTCGGCGGTCAGGTCTTTGAACTGCAGGTAATGTTTCATGCTTGCTCTGCCAGAAACTGTTTGATCTGTGGCACCAGGATCGACACGATTTCGTCGGCCTCGGCCACGCTGAGGATGAGCGGTGGCACCAGGCGCACCACGCTGTCTGCGGTCACGCTGAGCATCAGCCCCGCATCGGCACAGCGTTGCAACAGCACGCCACAGGGGCGGTCCAGCTCCACGCCCAGCATCAGGCCCTGGCCGCGCACGTCTTTCACACCTTGCACGCCCAGCAGTTGGGTGGCCAGGGCGGTTTTCAGGTGCGTGCCCACTTTGGCAGCGTGGGCCATCAGGTCGGTTTCTTCCATGATGCGCAGGGTTTCCACGCCCGCACGCATGGCCAGCGGGTTGCCGCCAAACGTGGTGCCGTGGTTGCCAGGCTGGAAAATGTTGGCGGCTTTGGGGCCTGCCACCACCGCGCCGATGGGCACGCCCGAACCCAGACCCTTGGCCAGCGGCATCACGTCGGGGACGATGCCCGCCCACTGGTGGGCAAACCACTTGCCGGTGCGGCCAATGCCGCACTGCACTTCGTCAATCATCAGCAACCAGTCGCGTTCGTCGCACAGGGCACGCAATTGCTGCATGAATTCCACCGTCATCGGGTGGATGCCGCCTTCGCCTTGGATGGCTTCAAAGAACACCGCAGTGATGTTGGCATTGCCTTCGGTCAGTTTGCGCACGGTGGCAATGTCGTTGCGGGGCACGCGCACAAAGCCTTCGACCAGCGGGCCAAAGCCCGCGTGGATTTTGGGGTTGGCCGTGGCGCTCAGCGTGGCAATGCTGCGGCCATGGAACGCGCCTTCAAACACCACAACCTCAGGGCGGTCAATGCCTTTGTCGTGGCCGAACTTGCGCGCCAGCTTCAGGGCGGCCTCGTTGGCTTCCAGTCCGGTGGAGCAGAAAAACACGTTGGTCATGCCCGACAGCTCCACCAGTTTGGCCGCCAGGGTTTCCTGCAGCGTCACGTGGTAGTAGTTGCTGCTGTGGATGAGTTTGCTAACCTGGTCTTGCAGGGCAGCCACGAGCTGCGGGTGGCCGTGGCCCAGGGTGTTGACGGCAATGCCGCCCAGCCCATCCAGGTACTCCTTGCCATTCACGTCCCAGACTCGGCAGCCTCGGCCATGGGAGAGCGCCAGGGGCAGACGCCCGTAGCGGCGGCAATCGGGGTCGCGGCGGTCATGGCAAAACTCCAGTCAGTGGGTCAAGGGGCTCAAAAAATAAAACGGCTCAACGTGGTGTTGAGCCGCTGAACGCGAATTTTAGGCCCAGAGATTGCTTGGCTTTTGTGACAGCCGTTTGCATGGTCTTGCGGACGCTGCGCCGGGTGCTCAAGTCTTATATAAGATAGAATACTTGTGCGGTGCAGCAACGGGCGATCCCCCTGCCAGCCGACGGTCACAACGACTCCAAAAACAGAGAGCCAAGCACCCATGGTCTCCAGCACATCAAAGCAGGTGTTCATACAGGGCGTCACGCACAGTGGCCGCACTTTCAGACCCAGCGACTGGGCAGAGCGCCTGGCCGGCGTCATGAGTCCCTTTCGCCCAGGCGGCGCAAAGCCCGGCAGTCACCTGAGCTATTCGCCATGGTGCATTCCCACCACCCTCGGGTCTGTCAAATGCGTCATCGTCCATCACGACATGCGCGACGCTGAACCCATGGCCTGGGACTTCTGCATGAACTTTGCCCGTGACAACGACCTGCAGGTGGTGGAGGCGTGTTTGCTGCCCGATCCCCCGGCCAAGGCCTGAATCCCACGCTATATCAATCCGTTGACCCAAAGAAAAAACCGCCCGGTTTGCACCGGGCGGTTTTCCTTTTATTTGCTGGCAGCGCACCGTTTCAAACGGCGGTGTGAGGGGCTTTTGCCGCACACACCGGGCTGGGTGGCACCAGGCAACAATGCCTGTGTGCCGGGTGTGCCTGTTTAAGCAGCGGCGGCTGCGGTGTTCAGGGCTTTGACCTGAGCGCTCAGACGGCTCTTGTCGCGAGCGGCCTTGTTTTTGTGGAAGATGCCCTTGTCGGACACAGCGTCTACCACGGATTGCATCTTGGCGAAGGCTTCGGTGGCCTTGGCTTTGTCGCCGGTCAGCAGGGCTTTTTCAACGTTCTTCACGAACGTGCGGTACTTGGAACGCAGCGAGGTGTTGGCGGCGTTCAGTTTCACGTCCTGGCGGGCGCGTTTGCGGCCGGATGCCAGACGGGGGTTCTTTTTCTTGGGCTTGGTTGCCATGTTTCAGTGTCCTAGATGGTTTGGGATGTTGCCAGCAAAGCCCGCGATTATAACTGTTCACCCTCCCGTACACTGCCTGCTGTGAACCTGTTCAAAGCCGCCTCCGTTATTTCACTGCTCACCCTGGCCTCGCGCATCACCGGGCTGTGTTCGGGGCCAGCCCGCTGACCGATGCATTCAACGTGGCGTTTCGAATTCCGAACATGTTCCGTCGCCTGTTTGCCGAGGGCGCTTTCAGCCAGGCGTTTGTGCCCGTGTTGGCTGGCCTCAGGCAAAAAGAGGGCGACGATGCCACCAAGGTGCTGATCGACCAGATTGCCACCGTGCTGGCCTGGGCGCTGACCGCCACCTGCGTGGCGGGCGTGCTGGCCGCACCATGGCTGGTGTGGGCCATGGCCAGCGGCCTGAAACAAAGCCCTGAAGGCTTTGATGCTGCGGTGGTCATGACGCGCTGGATGTTCCCGTACATCGGCTTCATGTCGCTGGTGGCGTTGGCAGCCGGCATTCTGAACACGTGGAAGCGTTTTGCCGTGCCCGCCGCCACGCCGGTGCTGCTGAACCTCTGCATGATTGCGGCCGCCCTGTGGGGCGCGCCCTGGTTCAAAACCATGGGTGTGGAGCCCATCT
>JAIFMP010000106.1 GCA_020048405.1 Hydrogenophaga sp. | reverse complement strand
ACGACGCCCAATTGAGCCTGTTGTAGTGGCAGCCGAGAGGCCGAGCCTATACAAATCAACAACTTAGCGCAGTTGGTGTCGAACTCGGGAGCTACAGTTCAAAGTGCAAACATACGTAACACGGGCAGTGTTGGCAGCCTGAAATTACTGGCCGACATCAGAGCAGTAGAAGGTAACTGCACGGTTACGCAACTGCTCAAACATTTCTAGGAGCCTCAACGAGGAGACTCCTACCAACAACGTCACACCCGCTCGAAAATCCCCGCAGCGCCCTGCCCCATGCCCACGCACATCGTCACCATGCCGTAGCGCTGATTGTGGCGGCGCAGGGCGTGGATGACGGTGGCGGCGCGGATGGCACCGGTGGCGCCCAGCGGGTGGCCCAGGGCGATGGCGCCGCCATTGGGGTTGACCTTGGACGGGTCCAGGCCCAGCGTGTTCATCACGGCCAGGCTTTGGGCGGCAAAGGCTTCGTTCAGTTCAAACCAGTCGATGTCGTTCTGGCTGATGCCACCGTTTTTCAGCGCCGCAGGAATGGCCTCCACGGGGCCGATGCCCATCAGGTGGCAAATTTGCTACCATTTACCCATGCTCGCAGTGATTGACACCAACGTTTTTGTGGGGGCCTGCCTGGGCATTGGCGCTGCCAACGCAGTCGTGGCCGCCTGCCTGAACGGTCAATACACGCCCCTGATGAGTGCGGCCTTGTTTGCCGAGTACGAGGATGTGCTCCAGCGAGCCACATTGTTTGAAGGCTGCCGCCTGAGTACCACCGAGCGCGATGAGTTGCTGGACATTTTCATGTCGCATTGCAGCTGGACACGGGTGTACTACCTGTGGCGACCCAACCTGCCAGATGAAGGCGACAACCACTTGATCGAATTGGCCGTGGCGGGCGGTGCCAGCCACGTGGTCACCAAAAACCTGCGCGATTTACAGCGCATGGAATTGCGTTTTCCGGGGCTTCACATCCTGTTGCCCGAGGACTTTTTGAAGGAGTTGCCATGACCGCACTGACCTTGCGCCTGCCCGATGAAAAGCACCGCCGTCTGAAAGCCTTGGCGCAAAGCCGGGGCACGCCCATCAACCGGCTGCTGGAAGAAATGACCACCCTGATGCTGGCGGAGTTTGACGCAGAAACCCGCTTCAACGTCCGCGCGGCCCGTGGTGCCTCACGCGATGAGCGCGGGCTTGAACTGCTGCAAAAGGCACGCACCGAATCAAGATGATCTGGCGAAATTCAAAGGCAAAACAGGTTGCAGCGCTCGCCCCCAAAAAAAAATCAGCTATAAATTAAATTTGATAGCTGACTTTTCTCACCCATTAAGCGCAAGAGCATGTTTTCACGCGAGAAGGTCCTTATCGCTGGGCGAAGCACGCCGCACCCAAGCGCGCCACGCAGGCGTCACACCCGCTCGAAAATCCCCGCAGCGCCCTGCCCCATGCCCACGCACATGGTCACCATGCCGTAGCGCTGGTTGTGGCGGCGCAGGGCGTGGATGACTGTTGCGGCACGGATGGCGCCCGTGGCACCCAGCGGGTGGCCCAGGGCGATGGCACCGCCGTTGGGGTTGACCTTTGCCGGGTCCAGGCCAAGGGTGTTCATCACGGCCAGGCTTTGGGCGGCAAAAGCTTCGTTCAGTTCAAACCAGTCGATGTCGTTCTGGCTGATGCCACCGTTTTTCAGCGCAGCAGGAATGGCTTCCACCGGGCCGATGCCCATCAAATGCGGGGGCACGCCGCGTGAGGCGTAGCTGACAAAGCGCGCCAGTGGCGTGAGGCCAAAGCGTTTGATGGCGGCCTCGCTGGCCAGAATGAGCGCACCTGCACCATCGCTGGTCTGGCTGCTGTTGCCTGCGGTCACGGTGCCCAGGCCGGTGGGGCTCATGTCAGCGCGGCGTGGGGTGGCGAAGGCGGGTTTGAGCTTGCCCAGGCCTTCCAGGCTGGTGTCGGGGCGGGCGCCTTCGTCCTGGCTCACGGTGCGGGTGGTGGTGGTGACTTCGGCTGTGTCCAGGTTGACGCTGCGCTCGGTCACTTCCACGGGGCAGGTTTCGTCGGCAAACTCGCCTTTGGCCTGTGCGGCCAGTGCGCGCTGGTGCGATTGCAGGGCGAACGCGTCCTGGTCGGCGCGGCTCACCTTCCACTGCTGCGCCACTTTTTCGGCGGTCAGGCCCATGCCGTAGGCAATACCGTATTTCTCGACGTTCTGGGTGTCGGCAAAGATGCTGGGGGACAGGCTAGGGCTGTTGCCCATCATGGGCACCATGCTCATGCTCTCGGCACCGGCGGCAATCATCACATCGGCCTCACCCACGCGGATGCGGTCGGCAGCCATCTGAATGGCGCTCAGGCCCGACGCGCAAAAGCGGTTGACGGTGATGCCGCCCACGCTGTTGGGCAACCCGGCCAGTACCGCGCCGATGCGCGCCACGTTCAGGCCCTGCTGGCCTTCGGGGATGGCGCAGCCGCAGATCACGTCTTCAATGCTGGCGGGGTCCAGGCCCGGCACCTGTGCCAGCGCAGCACGCAGGGCGTGGGCCAGCAGGTCGTCGGGGCGGGTGTGTTTGAAAAAGCCCCGGTGCGATTTGCCAATGGGCGTGCGCGTGGCGGCGACGATGTAGGCGTCTTGAAGTTGTTTGCTCATGATTGTTCCTTGTTGCCTTGGGGCGTGGTTACAGGCATTGGCTGGCGTGGGCGGGCGGGGATCCAGGCCCATACAAATGTGCATTCCACCGGCTCGATACCGGCTTCGTCGGTCACCACCACTTTCACGGTGACTTCACCTTTGTCGGTGCTGTGCAGGGCGTGTTGTTGCTCAGGGCTGAGGGTGGCCACGGCCTTCAGCGCGCTGGTCAGCTCTTTGGCCAGGGGCAGGCAGTCGTCGCGCACGTTCATGCCCACCACCATGCCGGTGGCCGTTTCGGCCAGCAGGTTCATGGCCGAGGCGTGCACACCGCCAATGTGGTTTTGCACCGGGCGCTGGTTGGCCAGATGCACCTCCACACGCGCCGGGCTCATGTGCACGAAGTTGATCTTGGCCGTGCCGGTGAAGGGCACGGCGCGGTGCAGCACGAGGTTGCGCACCCAGCCCTGCATGAAGCCGGGCGCCTCGGACAGGCGTGCCAGGCTGCGTTGCCGGTTATTGACATAAAAGTGGCCTTGGCGCTTGCTAGATAAGCGTTATCAGCTATGTATTTACATCAGTTGCGCAAAGGCTTGCCGGTGCTCAACATGCCCATGATGCGTTCCTGCGTCTTGGGGTGCTCCAGCAGGCTGCAGAAAGCCTGGCGCTCCAGCGTCATCAGGTATTCCTCGCTCACCAGCGTGCCTGCGTCCACTTCGCCGCCGGTCAACACACCGGCAATCAGCCAGGCAATGTGGAAGTCGTGCTGGCTGATGAAACCGCCGTCGCGCATGTTGACCAGGCTGCCCAGAATGGTGGCCTTGCCAGAACGGCCCGCCACCGGGAACAGGCGCTTGTGCGGGGCGCGGTAGCCACCGGCAAACAGGGCCTTGGCCTCGTTGATGGCGGTGAACAGCAGTTCGTCTTTGTGCGGCACCACCACGTCACTGTCCAGCACGTAGCCCAGGCCACGGCTTTCCAGCGCGCTGGTGCCCACGCTGGCCATGGCGGCGGCCTTGAAGCCTTCGGTCAGGAAGGGGATCAGGTCTTTGTTGGTGCTGGCCGTGGCGTTTTCGGCAGCGCGGCGGGCGATGTAGGTCAGGCCACCGGCACCGGGCACCAGGCCCACGCCCACTTCGACCAGGCCCACGTAGCTTTCCATGTGCAGCACGCGGCGGGCGCTGTGCACGGCCAGCTCGCAGCCGCCGCCCAGGGCCAGGCCGCGCACGGCGGCAATGACTGGAACCGATGCGTAGCGAATCTTCAGCATGATGCGCTGCAACTCACCCTCAGCCTCGTTGATGGCGGCGGCCCCGCCCATCATGAATCCGGGCAGCATGGCTTGCAGGTCGGCACCGGCTGAAAACGGTTCGTCTCCCGACCAGATCACCACGCCCTGGTAGCTGCCCTCGGCCAGATCCACGGCCTGGCTCAGGCCCTCGGCCACGTCGGGGCTGATGGCGTGCATCTTGGTTTTGATGCTGGCAATCACCACTTCGTTGTCCAGCGTCCACAGACGGATGGCGTCATCTTCCATCAGCGTGGTGCCTGCCGTGCGGTAATCCGGCCCCGCTTCGCCCAGCAGCAGCTCGGGGAACAGCTGACGGCTGTACACGGGCAGCGTGCGGCGGGCTTCAAATGTGCCGGTGGTTGGGTTGAACGAGCCTTGTGCGCTGTGCACGCCACCGGCACCACCGTTTGATGTCGCCACGGGGCCTTCAAACACCCACTTAGGCAGCGGGGTGTTGCACAGGGCTTTGCCTGAGTCAATGTCTTCCTGAACCATCTTGGCGACTTCCAGCCAACCGGCTTCCTGCCACAGCTCGAAGGGGCCCTGCTTCATGCCAAAGCCCCAGCGTGTGGGCAATGGTGCCCAAATGCACAGCAGCGTAGTGGAAGGCATTGCGCAGAATGGCCCACAGGAACTGGCCTTGGGGCCCTTCGGCGTTGCGCAGCAGGCGCAGGCGTTGGCCAGCGGGCTTTTTGAGCATGCGGGCGTACACCTCGTCGCTCTTCTGGCCAGCGGGCACATATTCGCCGCTTTCCAGGTCAAAGCGCATCACATCGCGGCCGACCTTCTTGAAGAAACCGGCCTTGGCCTTCTGGCCCAGGTGACCCAGTTCCAGCAGCTTGGTCAGCACTGCGGGGGTATCAAAGCTGCCGTAGAACGGGTCGGTCTCTGCGCTTAGCGTGGTTTGCAGCGTCTTGATGACGTGGGCCATGGTGTCCAGGCCCACCACGTCGGCCGTGCGGAAGGTGCCGCTGCTCGCGCGGCCCAGCTTTTTGCCGGTGAGGTCGTCCACCACGTCGTATGTCAGGCCGTAGCGTTCCACCTCTTTCATGGTCGACAACATGCCTGCAATGCCCACGCGGTTGGCCACAAAGTTGGGCGTGTCTTTGGCGCGCACCACGCCTTTGCCCAGGCCGGTGGTGACGAAGGCTTCGAGCTGATCGATCACACGCGGCTCGGTGGTGGGCGTGGCAATCAGTTCCACCAGCGGCATGTAACGCGGGGGGTTGAAGAAGTGGATGCCGCAGAAACGGGGCTTCAAAGCCTCGGGCAGCACCTCGCTCATGGCGGTGATGGACAAACCCGATGTGTTTGAGGCCACCAGCGCTTGCGGGGCCACAAACGGCGCTATCTTTTTGTAGAGGTCGACCTTCCAGTCCATGCGCTCGGCAATGGCCTCGATGATGAGGTCGCAGCCCTGCAGCAGTTCCAGGTGCTCTTCGTAGTTGGCGGCCTGAATCAGGCTGGCATCTGCCTTGTCACCCAGCGGCGAGGGCTTGAGCTTTTTCAGGTTGTCGATGGCGCGGGTGACGATGCCGTTTTTGGCCGGCGACTTGGTGTCAGCCAGGTCGAACAGCACCACCGGCACCTTGACGTTGACGAGGTGGGCGGCAATTTGTGCGCCCATCACGCCTGCGCCGAGGACGGCGACTTTTTTCACGTTGAATCGGTTCATGGTTTTCCTTCTTTGGGCGGGTGTGGCACCCGCCTCACTCAATGCGTTGCCACACCTGCGTGCGGTAAAACGGGCCGATGTAGCCCCGGACCTGCAGCCGTTTGCCAGCGTCCAGCGGGGTGATGCGCACGGTGTATTCCTTGCCGTTTTCGGGGTCCAGAATCTTGCCGCCCTCCCACACCGTGCCGCCATCGGCCGGGCGCAGGCCCCGGATGATCTCCATGCCCACTTTGGGCTGGTTCTTGCGCTCATCGGTGCACAGGGAGCACAGCGGCTCTCTGTCCTGGGTGATCGATTTGTCGATGCGGCCGTGCAGCGCGCCCGTGGCCACAGGCGCAATCACGATCTCCGCCATGGCCTTGCCCGTCGAGTCATCAAACGTTTTCCAGCGGCCCACGGGGCTGGCTTGCGCCAGCACCGCATCGTTGGCCAGCAGCACACCCAACGCCAGCACAGCATGGCGGAGGTGTGGAGCAGGTGCGCAGTTCATGGGCGTCAGCAACCGGGGGCTCAGGCCAAGGCCAGCTCGGTGTCCATCAGCACCTTGCTGCCTGCACGCGCCGTGCGCATGAGCGTTGCGGTTTCGGGGAACAGCTTGGCAAAGTAGAAGCGTGCGGTTTGCAGTTTGGCGCCGTAAAACGGGTCTGTGTTGCCTGCTGCAATTTCCTTCAGGGCCACGCTCGCCATGCGGGCCCAGAAGTAGCCAAACACCAGGTGGCCGGCCACACGCAGGTAGTCCACAGCAGCAGCGCCCACCTCGTCGGGGTTCTGGAAGCCTTTGAAGCCGATCTCGGTGGTGAACTTGGTGATCTGGTCGCCCAGCATGGCCAGCGGGTTGATGAACTCGGCCATCTTCTCGTTGACGCCTTCTTCTTCCACCAGCGCGCCCACCAACTTGCCAAACTTTTTCAGTGTGGCGCCGTTGTTGCCCAACACCTTGCGACCCAGCAGGTCCAGGCTCTGGATGGTGTTGGTGCCTTCGTAAATCATGTTGATGCGGGCATCGCGCACAAACTGCTCCATGCCCCATTCTTTGATGTAACCGTGGCCCCCGAACACCTGCTGGCACATGGTGGCGGCCTGGTAACCGTTGTCGGTCAGGAAGGCTTTGGTGATGGGGGTGAGCAGCGACAGCATTTCGTCGGCGTCTTTGCGCACCTTCTCGTCAGAGTGGTTGTGCACTTTTTCCAGCAGCACCGAGCAGAACATGGCCAGCGCGCGGCCGCCTTCTGCGTAGGCCTTGGCGGTGAGCAGCATCTTGCGCACGTCGGGGTGGACGATGATGGGGTCTGCCGGTTTGTCTTTGGCCTTGGGGCCCGACAGGCTGCGCATCTGAATGCGGTCTTTGGCGTAGGCCAGCGCGTTCTGGTAGGCCACTTCGGTCAGGCCCAGGCTCTGGTTGCCCACACCCAGGCGCGCGGCGTTCATCATGACGAACATGCCCTGCATGCCCTTGTTGGGCTGGCCGACCATGGTGCCCACGGCGCCGTCCATCACGATTTGAGCCGTGGCATTGCCATGGATGCCCATTTTGTGTTCCAGACCGCCGCAGTAGATGCCATTGCGCTCACCCAAGGTGCCATCGGCGTTCACCAGGAATTTGGGCACCACAAACAGGCTCACGCCCTTGATGCCGGGAGGCGCGTCGGGCAGGCGAGCCAACACCAGGTGGATGATGTTGTCGGCCATGTCGTGCTCGCCGGCGCTGATGAAAATTTTGTTGCCGGTGAGTTTGTAGGTGCCATCGGACTGGGGTTCAGCCTTGGTGCGCATCAGGCCCAGGTCGGTGCCGCAGTGGGGTTCGGTCAGGCACATGGTGCCGGTCCATTCGCCGCTGGTCATTTTGGCCAGGTAGGTGGCCTTTTGCTCGGGCGTGCCGTGGGTGTGCAGCGAGGCGTAGGCACCATGGGTCAGGCCAGGGTACATGGTCCAGGCCTGGTTGGCGCTGTTCATCATTTCGTACAGGCACTGGTTGACCACCAGCGGAAGGCCTTGGCCGCCAAATTCAGGGTCGCAGCTCAGCGCGGCCCAGCCACCTTCCACGTAGGTTTTGTAGGCTTCCTTGAAGCCGGCGGGCGTGGTGACGGCGTGGGTGTCGCGGTTTAGTTTGCAGCCCTCGGTGTCGCCGCTGATGTTCAGCGGAAAAATCACCTCTTTGGCGAACTTGCCGGCCTCTTCCAGCACGGCGTTGATGGTGTCCACGTCGGCATCGGCGTGTTGCGGCATGCTCTTGAACTCATCGGTGACCTTGAGCACTTCGTGCATGACGAACTGCATGTCGCGCAGGGGTGGGTTGTAAACGGGCATGGCAGTCTCCTGAGGAATAAAACGGACAACGGTGAAACAAAAAACAAAAACAGGTCAGCCAGCGGCGGCAGTGCCGGGTGCGGGCTGACGCTCTGACACGATGCGTTCAAACCCGGCCAGGGCCCGGTCCACAGAACCCGGGGTTTTCAGGAACCGGGCTTCGTAGTGCAGGGCCAAAATCAGGCCGTGGATTTCAAAAGTCATTTGCTGCTCGTCGGCATCGGCGCGCAGGTGGCCTTCTTTTTTGGCCAGAACCACGGCGCGGTGCATGGCCGCCAGCCAGGTTTTGACCGAGCTGGCAAGCGCGTCGCGCACGGGGCCGGGGCGATCGTCAAACTCCACAGCGCCGCTGATGTAGATGCAGCCTGAATCAATTTCGATACTGGTGCGCTTCATCCAGTTGGCAAACAGCGCACGCAGGCGGGGCAGGCCGCGCAGGCCGGCCACGGCAGGGAAGAACACCGGTACTCGCGCACCACGGAAATCTGCAGTTCTTCGCGTGAGCCAAAGTGGGCAAACACGCCTGACTTGCTCATTTGCATGACCTCGGCCACCGCGCCGATGCTCAAGCCCTCCAGACCCACATGCGTGGCCAACCCCAGCGCCGCGTCGACGATGGCGGTGCGGGTTTGCTGGCCCTTCATCTGCCCTTTCAGGGACGACTTGGCCGGGCTTTTGCGGGCAGCCCTGGAAGCGGCATTCACTGGCTCAGTCACGGTGGCAGAAGTCATAGACGGTGGATGTGTGGGAGCACCACAAAAAGAACGACCGTGCTATTTTGCAAGCAAACCGCGCCGCCATGTGTGCCGCAGGGTCATTTAAATCTAGGGGCTTGCCCCTAGCAGCAGTGCTGCCGTGCGTCAGGCGAACTGAACACGCACCCGCAACCCCTGGCCGCCCGGGCCGCTGCCCAGCTGCAGGTGCGTGGCGTGCGCACGCGCGATTTCGTGCGCAATGGCCAGCCCCAGACCGTTGCCCTCGGCCGACGTACCGGGCATGCGGTAGAAGCGCTGCAACACGCGCTCGCGCTCGGCAGGCTCGATGCCGGGACCACTGTCGTCCACGGCCAGCCAGCCGATGGCCCCACCGCCTGCCTGCGCCTCTTGCCCGCAACGCACTGTGACGCTGCCGTGCTCAGGGGTGTATTTGATGGCGTTGTCCACCAGGTTGATCAGCAACTCCCGCAGCAGCCAGGCGTGTCCGTCTACTTGAACCGGTTCGGCGTCCAACCCCAGGTCGATGTGGCAGGCAGCAGCGGCATCGAGGTGCAGCGCCAGCACGGTTTCGCACAGGTCTTTCAGGTCGACACGCTGCATGGCCGACGAATCGGCAGTGGTGGTGTCGGCGCGTGACAGGGCCAGCAACTGGTTGGCCAGTTGGGTGGTGCGGCGTGCGGCGGAGCGCAAGCGCAGCACCTGGTCTACTGGCAGGCTGAGCTTGTCATGCGGCTGCAGCGCACGGGTGGCCTGACCCCATGCCTCGATTTGGGCCTGCAACCCCGCCAGGGGTGTGCGCAACTGGTGGGCCGCATCGGCCACAAAGCGGCGCTGGGCTTCGGTCTGGGCGTTGACCAGTGCAAACAGGCGGTTGAGCGAATGCACCAGGGGCAACACCTCGGCCGGGGTGGCGTCGCCGGCAATGGGGCTCAGGTCGCGTGGAGAGCGGTATTCGACCGCGTTTTTGAGCGCCATCAAAGGGCGCAGGGCCCGGGCCACGGCCCAGCGCACGCCCAACGCTGCCACCACCATCAGCACCACATTGGGCAGCAGCACCTGCACCAGCACGATGTTCAGCCACCGCTGCTGCACGTCGGAGCCATCGGCCAGTTGCACAATGAGATCGCCCGCTGCGGTGGGCACCCGCTGCGCAATGATGCGGTAAGTGACCCCGCCCTCGGTCACGCTCAAAAACTCGGGCTCGGGCGTGGACGGCAGCACAGTGGGCAACCAGGTGTCGCCCAGCAACAGTTGCCCCTGTGTGGACAAAATGCTGTAGCCCGACGTGCCCTCGCGCTCGTTCAAAAATTCTTCAACCGGCGGTGCCAGCAACAGCAGGGGTTTGGGCGGCAACAGCCCGGCTTGCGTGTCGGCCGGTTCGTTCACCGCAGACACGACCGAGTCACCCAGCATGGGGGCCAGGCGCAGCAGGCGCTGGTCCTGCTGGGCAGCTGCTGTGCCAGCCGCCTGGTACTGGAACCACGCGCCCACCAGACCCACCAACCCGAACGGCAACAACAGCAGGAGCAACAGGCGGCGCTGCAGGCCCCCTGTGTCGCTCAGGCCAGCACTCAGGGGGTCGGGCTGCATGGGGCGGGTGGCGGGGCCCACTCCAGCCGGTAGCCAAAGCCGCGTATGGCCCTCAAGGCCACACCGTGCGGCTCCAGCTTGCCACGCAGGCGGCTGATGTACACCTCAATGGCGTTGGGCGTGATTTCTTTGTCCCACCCAGTAAGGGCGGCCAACAGTTTGTCTTTGGCGGCGGGTTTGGGGGCCTCCAGTAGCAGGTACTCCAGCACCGTCCACTCGCGGGGGCCCAGGTCCATGGGTTGGCCACCCGCCAACACGCGGCGCTGGGCCGTGTCCATTTCCACTGGGCCAAACGCCAGCACGGCAGACGTGGCCGCCTGTGAGCGGCGCAGCAGCGCCCGCAGCCGTGCCAACAACTCGGGCAATTCAAAGGGCTTGAGCATGTAGTCGTCTGCGCCCAAATCAAGCCCTTGCACGCGGTCTTCAAGCGCGTCGCGGGCGGTGAGGATGATCACCGGAAACGTGCGGCCGTCCTGGCGCAGCGCCTGGGTCAGGGCCAGGCCGTTCATTTGAGGCAAACCGATGTCCACCACCGCTGCGTCAAAGTTGTTGGCATGCACAGCTTCCAGCGCGCGCTCGGCGCTGCCCACCCAGTCGACCGCGTAGCCCGCGTTGCACAACCCCAGCTTGATGCCGCTGGCCACCATCACGTCGTCTTCTACCAGCAGCAAGCGCATCGTGTGCCTTATAAATTAAGCGACTTTTATGCCTTTAGCGCTTGACTGTAATGCATTGACAGCTATATTTTAAGAAGTCAATGCGAGCGAATCATCGTTCCAAACGGCTCGTTGCCCAGGACCTCCAGCAGCAGCGCATGGGGCACGCGGCCGTCGATGATGTGCACCGCATTCACCCCGCTCTTGGCCGCATCCAGCGCGCCTGCAATTTTGGGAATCATGCCGCCCGAGATGGTGCCGTCTTCACAGAGCTGATCGATGCGCCGGGGGGTGAGCTCGGTCATCAACTGACCTGCCTTGTCGAGCACGCCGCGGATGTTGGTGAGCATCAGCAGTTTTTCAGCATGCAGCACCGTGGCCAGTTTGGCAGCCACCACGTCGGCGTTGATGTTGTAGCTTTCATTGTGTTCGCCAAAGCCGATGGGGCCCTGCAGGGCTTTGACCACGCTGGGGTCGATGCTGACGATGTCGCCCACTTGGCCCACGTCGTGTTCGAGTTCAGGGTTTTGCGTGTCGGACAGGCGCAGCTTGCGCGCACGGATCATGGCACCGTCGCGCCCTGTCAGGCCCACGGCCTTGCCACCTGCGGCGTTGATGAGGCCCACGATGTCCTGCTGCACCTCGCCACCCAGCACCCACTCCACCACTTCCATGGTTTCGGCGTCGGTGACACGCATGCCCTGGATGAACTCGCCCTTTTTGCCCAAGCGTTGCAGCAGCGTTTCAATTTGCGGGCCACCGCCGTGCACCACCACCGGGTTCATTCCCACCAGTTTGAGCAACACCACGTCTTCGGCAAACGCACGCTGCAGGTTGATGACCAGCGTTTTGCCGTGGTACTTGCGGATGTAAGGCAGCGCCTGGGCCAGGATTTCGGCCTTGTCGCGCGGGGCGATGTGGGTGGTGTCGGTCATGGGGTTGATCACAGCTGTTTGAAACCGCCTGAATTGTGGCTCAGTGTTTGCGCCCGCGCCGTATCCAGCGGGGCACCTTGAAGCGCACGATCATCAGGTACAGGGGTACGTAACTGACCACAAACAAAGCGCAAAACCCGATCAACACGGGCGTGTTTCCCCAGAACATCACGGCCGGGATGACGGTGAGCAAGGTGAAGCCCCACAAATAGGGGGATGTGCGGTTGTTTCGCATCAGCATGCGGCGTGCCTGGTCGTCATGGAACACCTCACGGACGATGCGACGGTAGATCAACTGGTGAAAATGAAGTGCGTCGGCGACCCCTGGCGATACACCCCGAGCCACTTTGCGGTAGATGGAGAACACCGTTTCCCAAACGGGGTAAATGAGCAACAGCATGGGGAACCAAGGCGACACCACAGCGTGACGCTGCACCAGCGCAATGCTGGCAATGGCAATCAGGCCACCCCACAGATAGGCCCCGCCGTCTCCGGCAAAAATCAGCCCTCGGGGGTAGTTCCATGCCAAGAAACCTGCATTTGCGGCAGCCATGGCCACCAGCCACATGGCGATTTCACGGTCGCCGACCTGGAATGCGACGTGCGCCAAGGCCAGCGCGATGAGCAGCGAAACCATGCCAGCCAGCCCGTTGTAGCCGTCGATGATGTTCAACGCGTGTGGCAAGCCTGTGAGTGCCGCCACGGTGATGAATGTCCACCACACCACAGATGTGAACTGCGAGTCAAACCAGGACAGGTCGAGCCGGTTGATGCGCAAGTCCATCACGGAGACGACCAACAGCGCCCACGCCACCGTTATCAACAACCTGGCTGTGGGGCGGACGCGCTGGGTCAGATCCTCAGCCAAGCCGAGTGCGACCAACGGCAGAAGCAACATCGTGACCCAGGCTGAATCGTTCGAGCGCATGGGGATGTTCGAGAGCTCGGCATGGCCCCACACCACACCCAGCCCACCCACCCCGGCAAACCAACCCAGGGCAACGCCCAGCCCACCCAACCGGGGTACATCGCCCCAATGGAAGCGCTGGGGCTGCCCGTGCCCATAGCTGCGCGCGTGGTCGGTGGCGTGCCGCACGAGCAACATGCAAATGAGCCAACTGAAGAAACCGGCAGTCAAGGCAATGTTGATCAATCTCCACCCCCTGCGGGGCTTTCGGTGTGACCGTTGTCTGGGCGACTTGCCTTTGGGTACCCAATGAAAAAAGGCGGGACGTGCATGGCCCTACGATACCGCATGAGCGGTGGCACACTCTTACAGCCGCCCGCCGCTGGCTTACGCCATCAGCGTGCCGGTCAATGTGGCATAGACCTTGCCATCGAGATCGCGAAGACCGCCTGTGGCTGTGTCCCACTGAGCGAGCTTGTAGGTGCCGCCCATACTGCCATTCAACCCGATGTAGTCGGCATTGGCGAATGAGATGCGGTTGTCGTTGGGGACCACGCCGGCGGCCGTCCATTTGTTATGTCTCAACCAACTGCTGGCATCTAAGTCCTCCGGGGGTTGCGCTTTGCCCAGCCTGTGCAACCTGGCCAGGGTCGGGTCTTGATCGAAACCCTCTGCCATTCTGAGCGAGTCAGGATTGGCGCGGTAGTAGTCAGCCACATCGGCTGGCATTTCAGACAACTTGCTTTTGATCAGGGTGGAGCCATCCACGGGGAAGGAGGACAGGCCACCGTTGCGGATGTTCTGGTAGTCTGCCGCCATGTCTGGGTGGTTTTTGAAGAACACATACCGCTGGAAAGCCTCGGCGTCACCGCCATGCAGCGACAGCCTGATGACCCCGATGTAGTCTGGTACCTCGTAGTCGGCAGCCAACTGGTTGCCCAGCCCTTTTTCCCACGACTTGAATGATTCAAAGTCGGTGAACGGGGCCTTGACCGGGGCATTGGCTGTCTGGGCGGGCCATTCGATGCCGTATGACTTGGTCCACTCTTTGCCCAAACCGGAGTTGCGTGCCACCTCGTCGATGGAGGAGGATGCATTGAAGGTGTAGGACTTGTCGCCAGACCGCCATGTGGCTGATCCGTCTGCGTTGCGCGTGACGGCCCCCTCGGCGATCTGAACCACCTGCCCCGGCTGAACCTGAGAAAAATAGGTTTGAAAGTCTCGCTCCAATTGGCTACGTGAAGATGCAGCGGGCACTGGTGATGCAGTGGCGGCCGGGTTGGTGGAGAGGCTGACGGTGGGCTGGTAGGCCGCTGTGGGGGCAGTGGCTTGAGGTTGCTGGGCAAGCTCCAGTGCCTGTGTGGCTTTTTGCAAGGCGCCATTGATGAGTGCCTGAAACTCAGCACTGAAGCTGGCGTCTTGACCGGCCTTTGCCGAGAGCCGGGCAGCGTCTTGCAACACGCTGCCGAGGGCCGACAGGCTGCCTGACAAGCTGCTGGATACAGAAGTGGACATGGTGCGTACCTCCAAATGGCATAAAGCTGTGGGGTGGATGGCGCACTGACGCTGCACCCACGACATGCCTCATAGCTTTACCGAAGTACGTGAACCTGATCTGAGGAACAACGGGGTGAAACTGTGCCTTTATGGCCCTGAGGGGTGGTCATGCCCTCTCACCCCGCGTGGCCTGCCTTGCATTTGCGAGGTGGACCCAGTCAACCACCTCCCCGCTGGACTGATAGCCACTGACCAACTGTTGCAAAAGCGCCCGGATGGCGGGCACGTCGTTTTCGCTCAAGGCATTGCTCAGGTGGTCCAAATGCGGCGCCAATTGCGGCCACGGCAAGAACTGTTCATGCGCCTTGAGGATGCGGGGATGCTGGGTGGGGCCGGGGTTGTCTCCGATCAGCAGCTCTTCAAACAGTTTTTCGCCCGGGCGCAGCCCTGTGACTTTGAGCTCGATGTCGCCATTGGGGTTGTGTTCATCCCTGACCGACAGGCCAGACAGCTCTACCATGCGGCGCGCCAGGTCGACGATGCGCACTGGTTGCCCCATGTCGAGCACAAAAACATCACCCCCCATCCCCATGGCACCTGCCTGGATGACGAGTTGGGCTGCCTCGGGGATGGTCATGAAATAGCGCGTGATGTCGGTGTGCGTGAGTGTGACAGGGCCGCCGTTGCGGATTTGAGTGCGAAACAGTGGCACCACTGAGCCGCTGGAGCCCAACACGTTGCCAAAACGCACCATGGAAAAGATTGTGTTCCCAGCCACACGCTGACCCTCGGCCGCTGTGGCTTGCAACACCATTTCGGCCAGCCGCTTGCTGGCCCCCATGATGTTGGTGGGACGGACGGCCTTGTCGGTGCTGATGAGGACGAAGTTTCGCACCCCGTGGCGGGCTGCGGCCTCGGCACACACGTGTGTGCCCCACACGTTGTTGCGCACCCCCTCGGCCGGGTTGTGCTCTACCAGCGGCACGTGTTTGTAAGCGGCCGCATGGTAGACCGTGTGGGGTTGCCATGTGTGCATGATGTCGTTGACGCGGGCCTGGTCACACACCGACCCCAGCAGGGGCACGACGTCTGGCAGCTCTGGTGACTCTGCGAGCAGTGCCTGGTGCAGGTCTTGGTGGACCTGGTAGAGGGCGTATTCGCTCATGTCGAACAACAGCAGGCGTTTGGGCTGCGTGGCGAGGATCTGCCGGCACAACTCGCTGCCGATACTGCCGCCCGCGCCGGTGACGAGCACTGTTTTGCCGTGGGTGTGCATGTTGAGCAACAGGCCGTTGGGCTTGACGGGCTCGCGCCCTAGGAGGTCGTCGATGTCAAGCTCGCGCACGTCGCTCAAACTGACCTTGCCCGTGGCCAAGTCGCCCAAGCCTGGCAAGGTACGTACGGTGACTTTGTGGGGCTTCAAAGCGTCGAGAATTTCATTGCGGCGCTGTCGGGAGGCTGATGGCAGTGCCAACAAGACATCTGTGACCTGGGTGCTGACCAGCAGCTCTGCGAGATCGGCCGGGTTGTAGATGGGCAAACCGTTGAGCACATGGCTGTGCAGGCGGTCGTCGTCATCAAGGTAGCCGACAACTCGCATTTCGGGGCTGTTGGCCATGCCAGCGGCCAATTGCCGGCCAGCGTTGCCCGCCCCGTAGATGAGTGCCCGAGGCAGGGTGGCCATGCGCAGCTTGCGCTGGTAGAGCCCCCCCAGCCAGACCCTGGCCAGCGCCCGGGACGACCCCACCAGCAAGAATAGCAAAGTGGGCTGGATGAAGCCGATGGTGCGGGGCACCCCGTCCACCACCGCAAACGTGAACACGCCGGCGTAGGCAACGGTGTACATGAGCATGGCGCGGGCCACTGCGACCATGGCGGGCCAACCGCTGTAGCGAAAAATGGCCCGGTACAAACCGGACACGATGAACAAGGGCAGAGCCAGCAACACGGACATGGCGACCGCCCAGCCCAGCGGGGCGGACCACTGGGGCGCCTCGCCCAAGCGGAGAACGAAGGCCAGCCAAGCTGACGCCACGCAACATGCGACGTCTATGCCCAGCACCACGACCCGTTTCAGGCCGCGGGGCATGGCCAAGGCAGGCTCGGCCAAGTGATTGAAGACGCGTTGCATGACGGTTGATTGGGTTTGTTTTGTCAAAAAGCGGCTCGGCAGGCTTTGATGAGCTGGTTGGCCGCGCGGCGCAGGTGCCGGTCGGCGTTGCGGAGTTCTTGTTCAGCAGAGCGCTGCTTGCGTTGCCCCACCCGGTGGAGAAACCTGGCCATCTGGATCACCGCTTTGCGGCGGCCCCCCGGCAGCACGCTGCGCTGGGTGGGCCCGTCTGTCAACAAGGCGTGCGCCATTTGACGCTCTTCATGGCCGGCAGCAGCTGGGTCGATGCCGCTGGCTGGCAAGCCCAGACTGAAGAGGTAGCGGTTGCGCTGGTGGTGGAGGTTGCGCTCGAAGTCCAACACGGCGAGTGCCAACTGCTGGGCCTGGTGGGGCGCGAAGCCGTCGGTTTGCAACAGGTGCTGAACTGCCGCGAGGTAATTGCCCCAAGGAGACGCCTGCACCGGTACGGTAAGACCATGCCGCACAGCGTTGGTAGCGGACGCCCGTTTACCCAGCGCACTTTTGGGACCGGTGGACTTCAGTGCGTTGCGGCGGTTGGCCGCGCGTTGCTCAAGGCTTGCCATGGGATGCCGGGGCCGGTTGCTCGCTGATCAGGCGATCGAGATCGATGGCCTGGAGGTCGCGACGCAACAGGCTGTTTTGCAGTTGCAGACGCTCGGCATGGGCTTTGCGGTTGAAGGCGACCTCGTAAGACGCCTGCAAACCGGCGAGAATTTTGGCCTGCAGGGCCAATTGCTGGTCCAGCTGTTGCAAGGCGATGGCCTTGTTGGCCATGGCCTTTTGTTGCAACGACTCGGGTGTGTGCCTGATTTCGGCTAGCACCAGGCGCAGGGTTTTGTCGGTTTGGTTGTTGAGCAGCAGGTTGCGGATGTGCTCTTCGGTGGGTGTGACGTCGAACTTCCGGCCACCGTTGGTGAGGGCCGCCATTTCGGCCACGATGGTGGCGCGCTTTTGGGCCTGGTAGCGGCGCATCCACCACAGGCATTCGTGGATTTTTTCGGCCAAATAGCGCTGCAAGACGGTGGTGGCCTGCAGCTCTTGCACCAGTTCGGCCAGACTGGCTTGGAATTGCTGTTCAGACTCGCCCGGCATGACAGGGACCGCGCCGAGCACTGCCGCGATGGGTGACTGGACACCAGTCTTGCGTTGTGTCATCGCTTGACTATACAAAAAACCAGATGGCCAGCACCCAAATTGAAGCCATCACATCGACAGCAAGGCTACCGCGTGGCCTGATAGACCCACAGACCCAGCCATTCGTGCAGAGCGGTTTGCCAGCGCTGCAGGCTGTCGGCCAAGGCGTATTCGGTCAGGGGTGTGGTGTGCCCGGTGCGGAAGTCCACCGGGTAAGGGGTGACGTTGCAGCCCACGGCCTGAAATTCGGCCATGCTGCGAGGCATGTGCCAGGCCGATGTGACCAGCAGCCAGGGCTGCTGGCAGCGCGGGCCCAGTAATTCGGCCACTTGGCGGGCGTTCTCTCTGGTGTTGCGGGAGCCGTTTTCAAGTGTGACACGGGCCATGTCCACGCCTTGCTGCTGGTAGAACACGCTGGCCAACTCGGCTTCGGTGGTGCCGGTGGCCAGCAAGCGCCCTTCCCCACCCGAAAACACCAGTTGTAGGTGGGGGTGCTGGCGCATCAGGCCCACGGGTGCGCTCATGCGCTCGGCGGCATCGCCCAAGGGTACCTGCCCATGAGCCAGGAACAAATTGGGGTGGCCGGTGGCACCGCCCAGCACAATCAACCCCACATGGCGGCTGATCGCTTCTGGCGGGGGCTGCGGGTAACGGTTTTCAAGAGGGCGCAGCAAAGCATCTGGCACAGCGGTGAAGCCCAACAGGCCCAGTACGGCCAAACCCGCCCACAGCAGCCCCAAGGCCATGCGGCGCCAGCGCGTGGAGACTGCCAGCAGCAGCGCCAAGGCCCACCACAGTGCCAGCCAAAACAACGGCTGGGTGATGGCCGAAAGCAGTTTAGACAGGACAAACATGTTTGGATCTTTTGTGGATTTCGGACACTCACGCACCCTTGGCGAGCATTTCGGGCCAAGGGAGGCTTGCGGCAGTTGTCAGTGCGAAACCCCGTCACGCTTGAGCACCTTGACAAAGGTTAGCCAGATGATTTTGGTGTCAAGCCACAGGCTTTGGTTGTGCAGGTATTCCACATCCAACGCCACTTTTTGAGGAATGGGCAGCTCGTCGCGCCCGTTGACTTGCGCCCAACCCGTGAGACCCGGCACCAGGTTGTGCACACCGTGCAGGGTGCGCAGGTCTATCAAATCTTGCTGGTTGAACAGGGCGGGCCTGGGGCCCACAAAGCTCATGTCGCCAACCAAAATGCTCCAAAGCTGCGGCAACTCATCCAGGCTGCTTTTGCGGATGAACGAACCAATGGGTGTGAGGTGGGCCGTGGGATTGGCCAGCAAATGAGTGGCGACGGCAGGAGTGCCCACCCGCATGCTGCGGAACTTGGGCATGGCAAACACACAGTTACCCTTGCCAACCCTGTTGCTCCAATACAGTGCCGGACCAGGCGACGTGGCGCGCACGGCCAACGCCACCATTAACAGTGGCAATGCCAGCACACATGCTGCGCACACCGCCAACAACACATCGAACAAACGCTTCACAGCACTGCCCCACCCCTGAAAAATCAAAACGAGTTACCAACTCTAAAAAAGAAAGAGTGGCTTGTTGAAAAGGACTATATAAAGGCAGAAGCAGTGCGCCTTAAGCCTTCGTCCAAAGACACAGGCGGTTGCCAGCCCAGCACTTGCCTGGTTCTGGAAATGTCCAGCTGCAAGTTGCTGAGCAAGCGCTGCGCCATATCTGCCTTGCCCACGGCAGCGGCACCCAATTCCAGCACCACCACTGGCACTGGCAGCAGCCTTGCAGGTTTGCCCAATGCGGCGCAACAGGTCGGCAGTGGACACGTCTTCGTCATCGCTGACCAAAAAAGTCTGGTTGGCCGCCGCCGGGTGCGTTGCACATACCAGTAGCAAGTCAACCAAATTATCCAGCGCCACCAGACTGCGGCGGTTGTGTACCACCGCACCCAGAGGGAGCGGTACACCCCTGCTGAGCCAACTCACCATGGCTGCAAAGTTGGCCTTTACACCGGGTCCGTACACCAATGGGGGGCGAACTATGGTTACCTCCAGCCCGGTTTCTGCTGCCACCGCACGCAGTCCCACCTCAGCTTCGTATTTGGAAAGGCCATAGGGGTCTTGCGGCATGCACGCATCGTCTGGCTTGAACCGTTTGCCTTGCAAGGTACGCTCGCCGTTGACCTTGATGGAACTGACAAACACCAACCGCTTCACACCCGCAGCCGCTGCCTGGCGCGCGAGGTTCAAGGTGCCTGACACGTTCACACGCCTGAATTTTGACAGTGGGTCAGCCGCTTGGTCGTTCGTCACATGCACACGCGCGGCTGTGTGGATGACCGCATCCACACCTGCCAGTGCGGCGCCCCAAGGCGTATGCTCGTCCAGATTGCCCAGAACCACGTGGTGCGCGGGCAAAGGGTTGCCATCATCCGTGAGACGGGCACGCACTGCAGCTACAGGCTCTACGCCACTCTTGCGAGTCAACGCCTGCACCACTGCACCGCCCACAAACCCTGTGCCACCCGTGACTAACACACGTTTGCAGTGCGCCGTCATGCCAATAGCTGCTCGTAAATGGCCAAATGCTTGTTGACGACGGCTTGCACGTCAAACTCGCGCTCGGCCAAAGCTCTGCCTGCTTGGCCCATGGCGTTGCATTGCTTTGGGTTTTGCAATAACGCAGCGATGGCTTTCGCCAATTTAGCGCTGTTGCCCACAGGCACCAACATGCCGGTTTGCCCTGGCTCTATTGCATCGCGACAGCCGGGCACGTCTGTTGTGACCACGGGCCGGCCACATGCGGCCGCCTCCAGCAGTACTTTGGGTAAGCCTTCACGGTAAGACGGCAACACCACCACCGTGGCGCTGGCCAGCACTGCGGGCATGTCTGCCCTGTGGCCCCAGAGCTCCACCACGCCATCAGATACCCACGCGTCAACTTGCGCTTGCGTCAGGCTGGTGGGATTTGCCGAATCCATCAAGCCGACCAAGACAAAACGCGCCTGCACACCTTCGGCCCGAAGCTGCTGCGCAGCGGCAACAAATTCGCAGGCGCCCTTATCGGCCAACAACCTTGCTGGGAACAGCACCACCGGTTTGCCGGACGCCACGGGCTGCACCGTGTACTGCTGCAAATTAACACCTGAGCCGCGAATGAGGACGGCCTTACGAGATTGCAAACCAGTGGCGACTTGCAGCGCAATCATATCGTCAGGGTTCTGAAAAATGACCAGTTGGTTGGCGTGCCCCAAAGCCCATGCGTACACACGCCGCACAACATGCAAACGCAGCTTGGCTGCCAAGCCTTGCGCCATGAACACATACCCCAACCCAGATACGGCCGACACCAAAGCGGGCACCCGCAGCACCCTTGCCACCAGCCCGCCCAACAACACTGGCTTAATGGTGACCAGGTGCATTACATCTGGCCGAACAGCTTTGACGACACGCAACAAACACCAGGCGGTGTGGGCCGCATTGACTACACCCACGCCACCGCGCACCAACGGCAAAGGGTGAACCTTGAGCCCGTGGGCTTTCATTTCTGCGTGCTTGTCTGTAATGCCCGTTGCAATGTGAACGTCATAGCCCGCCCGCATGGCAGCAAGGGCGATGGGCAAACGATGTGAAGTCAAATCCGTTGTTTCATCTTGTGAGATTTTGGATGAGTAATTACCCTTATAATATATTAATTCCCATGGAGTAAATTTATTGATTTTGCCAGATAAATCCGGAACCAAAATGGCCAGCAACCCAAATGACAATCCAAGGATAAAAATGAATTTGACTTTTTGTGCGCTTGCTTTTGCCAGATTATCTACAACCCTCAATCTTTGAGCAAAAACAAGCACGGCCACCACAAATACGACGGCCAAACTAGCCAAAATAACCACTTCGGCCAGATAAGGCCGCACGAAGTGTATCACAAGTAGACCAAGCAGCATTGCAGCAATATCAAAAGCGTATAAAATATGACTGTATTTCGTCTTATTCACATACAATTCCCATACAATCACCCATAATCTGAGCACGAGAAAAATACCCATGATGCTGTATATGTCTTTATGAATTTGCCCCCATATCATGGCAGTCGACGGGAATACATAAAATGGCAACAGCACCGTTATCGGCGCCATACGATTGCCGTTCAATTTTGACATTATTGAATACAATGCAACAACCGATATCCCATACAAAACACCATGAAGTGGCAATAATATCGACGGATGCCTGATATCTGTTATCGCATAAAAAGCGGCTGCAACGCTTGCGGGCGCTTGCCCAGCAACGCTGATCTCCCATTCCCCCCAACCATTGCTTACTATCTTTTGACTCAAGTCGATCGCAAGTCGATGGAAACTATTCCAATCCCCCCCAATCAACAGGCCGTCGCCTGCATACCACGGTGTATTTGGCAATATCAAAAACTGAAGCAATAGCCCTGATACCAGTACATATAAAAATGTGCCGATGAAAATCCGCATTTTCCGCTTTACGCCAAGGCCTACCACTTACGTTTTACTTTCGCAAAGAAGTCTGAATGTGGTCCTTAAACCCTATATATTCTAAGTTTCGAGGATCTCGCGCAAGCGCCGCCAACACATCCTCGTTGGCCGATTTCTGATTATGCAAATGGAAATTGACCTGAGCACGAAAGAAAAAAAGCTCCGCATGCGGTTTGCGCGCAATAGCCTGTGTCACAATGTCCAAGGCCTCTTTTGCGGCACCTTGTTTCACTTTGCTTAAGCCCAAACCAACGATAGCATCAGGGGCAGTGGGCTGAATACGATGTAACTCTGAAAAATAGCCCTCAGCCTTTTTGTATTGCGCTGTACGGTTGGCTAAGTAGCCCGCCGCCAAAAGGGCTCTAGGTCGATAGTCGATTGATAAATTGGAACTTAGTGCGCGATCGTAAGCTTCGAACGCCTCGTCAACACGGTTCATTTGATCAAGGGCGCTGCCAATCGCAATCCATAGCTCTGGGTTGAGAAATCCTTCAGTTTTGGCTGCTATCAACAGAGGCAAAGCCTCCTGAGGCCGACGGAGCGCGACGAGTGCAAAGCCCATTTTGGATTTGGCCAAACCATCAGGCGCGCCGAGTTGGTCTGCCAACCGAGCGTGTGCCAATGCATCTTGGTATCGGCCCTCCGTCAAATCCCACCGGGCTAAATTGTGTGGTGCGCGCCAGCGACCCATTGCGTTGACAGGGGCATTGGTGTTGGTTTTGGCCAGCGCGTCTTGCCATACGGTGGGATCGTCTCTCATGCTCTTGATGCGGTCATGGGCCTGCAGACCAAAACCCACCGCCAACCCCAATCCTGCCGCATAGAGCCATTTGCGTTGGCTGAACACAGCAAGTAGCGCAAGCGCCCAAAAGACGGGGAGAGAAACAGACCACAGGTAACTGCGGTAAAGGACAAAGGGCTCTTGAAGACGGACAAAGGCGAGTTCGGTGGTGAACAGAGTAGCGGGTACCAGAAAAGCCAGCCCCGCCAACGACGCGATGCCGCGCTGCCTGGCCACCACCCAAACAGAGGCCGAGACCGCAACGCAAAATAGCACGGCACCGAGCACGTGCGGGAAGGCATGTGCACTGAGTGGGAACGTGGGACGAATGTCAATGCTCAGCCATCCCACCCAAGGCAGGAGCCAGTGAATCCCGTAGCGAAAGAACAGCCACAACTGATTGACCACACTCAGCGCATAAACCTGCTGACCCGCCCCGGGTTGCAACACTTCGAGTTGCTGCAGGAAGGGGCCAACCAATGGCTCAGTGAATGTGCCCAGGGCCCAACCACCTTTGTAAACCGTCCAAGCGGCTGCCAATGCAATGGCGCCGACCAAAATGCTACCCACCACCGCGAGATCACAGCGAGAAGGGCGGCGCCAAAAGACAAATATGGGCAGCAAGATGGCAATGCCAGGAGCTGCATGCTGCTTGGACATGACGGCCAGAACATAGGCCGCACCCATGATGACCCAAAGGGCCAACTTGCGTACTGAGGTCTGTGCCTGAAATGCCCCGATGAATGTGAGCCAGGACACGAGCAGAAACATGGTTGCAAGCAGCGTTGTCCGCTGGATAAGGTATTGCACAGCGTAGACAGCCACCGGATTGAAAGCCCACGCGATAACTGCGACGGGCACCGCCGTGTGGAGAAGTGACTTGTGCTGAAGCATGGCGGTGAACACACTGCCAGGATTGTTTTGCTGTCTGGCTGCCTGCTCAGACAAAGCCTTGCCCATCAAGACAGCCGTCAACCTCCACAGCAACAGGGTATTGGTTATATGTAAAAAAACGTTGAAAGCCCGCTGCCAAACCAAATCCTGCCCGATGTATTGGTGAACGATTTGGAAACTCGCCCAAAACAAGCTACGGAAGTCGAGTTGCAGCGATACCGGAGCGACAAGGCGTTGGGCGTCAATGCGTATCCAAGCGTCATCGAAAATGAGTTTGGCATGCAGGCCCAACGAATACAGCCCCACCAAACCCGCGACAAGTGCAAACGCCGTGGCCAGTTGGGAAAATCGCTTGGTGTCTATCATGATGAAATCTACCCGAATGGAATTGCTTGAATTTGAGGCATTACTTCTTCTTAAGTGACACCTCACCGGCAGAGGGCTTAAGTTGGTTCTGCAGTTCTTTCAGTGCGGATTGGTAGGTGGGGTTGGTGGGTTCGCGTGCTGCGGCTTCGGCCAGGTTTTGCAGGGCCTGCTGACGCTGACCGACCTGGGCATACAACATTCCCCTCGCATGAAAAAACTCTGCCAGTGGTTGCTTAGAGATGGCAGTGGTTAGAGTATCCAGCGCAGGCTGGATTTGGCCAGCACGAAAGCTTGAATGGGCCAGCCCTAACCATGCGACGGGTAAGTTTGGCTGCAAACTCAGCATTTGTTGGTAATATCTTTTTGCATTGTCAAAGCGGCCGACAGCATTGGCCAAACGGGCCACCTGTTGCAACACCAAGAGGCGGTTCTGCGGCTGCAACGGCGAGGCCAATGCTTGGTCATAGACAGAGATGGCTTCACTCGTCTGGCCGAGTTGGTCTAGCGACGCGGCCAAGGACATCCAAATCTCAGGCTCACTGTAGCCTTTGCTCTGGGCCAATTGAAAATAGTGCAACGCTTGCTTGGGCTGCCTCAGTGCCAGCAATGCGTTGCCCGAATTGAATTGGGCCATGCCGTTTGGCGCACCGAGCTTTTCGGCCAGTTGGGCGTGGCGCAACGCTTCCTGATAGTTGCCTTTGACGAGATCGGCGCGAGATAGATTGAGGGGCGCGCGCCAACGGCCCAAAGTACTTGGTGACGCGCTCAAGTCGAGCTTATCGACCGCATCACGCCAAGCGGTTGTTTCGTCGTAAAGTGTTTGTATGCGCTCGAAAGACACAGCAGCACACGCTAGGGAAATTGCCACGCCTGCTGCCACCAACCGCCATTTGGTTTCAATAAGCGTGACTAGCAAAATAGCCCAAACCGCAGGTAGCGTAATTGACCACAAGTAACTGCGGTACAGCACGAAAGGTTCCTGCAAGCGTACGTAGGCCAGTTCAGTGAGGAAAAAAGCGGAGGGGATTAGGAAGAGTAACCCAAGCAACGCTAAGCGCCCGGACTTTGCCAACAGCGCCCAAATTGAAGCACAAACGGCCGAAAGCCAGAGGACCGGGCCCAAGATGTGCGGAAATGCGTGGGCTTGCATAGGAAATGGGGGGCGGACGTCTATGCTCATCCAGCCCGGCCAAGGAAGGTTCCATATCGCCCCATACTGAAAGAATAGCCAGAGTTGGTTAATGATGCTTAGCGAGTAAGCATTCTCTGTTGCTTCAGGACGAATAGCGTTGAGTTGCTGCAGAAACGAAGCTGCGAGATCTTCATATAACAGCCCAAGCGCAAACCCCTTACGGCTGAGAAGCGCGGTTGCAGCGAGTACAGATACGACCAATGCCACAACGCCAGCCGTCCATAGATGACGAGGCGGGGGCCGCTTCCAAAAAACATAGAGCGGCAGCAGTGCCGCAACCATTGGTGCTGCGTGCTCCTTGGACATGATTGCCAGAGCGCATGCTGCCAGCACGGCTGCCCCCCATAGCGCGCGTGCGACTACGGACTGGGCCTGTAAAGCCCTGATAAAAGCCAACAACCCAATCAGTACAAAGCAGGTGGCCAGCAGGGATGAGCGCTGGGTGAGGTATTGGACCGCGTACACAGCCACGGGATTGAGCAACCAAAGACCAACGGCCACGGGCGCTGCCACTGATACCAGGCTTGGGTCAGGCGATTGACGGGGCTCAGTTGGAAATGATGCATCGGCAGCCGACGCCTCTTGACTCAGTGCGCGGCGCAGCAAAGCCAAGCTCAGTGTCCACAGCAGCCATCCATTGATGATGTGGATAACGATGTTGAACATCCGCTGCCATTGCAACTCCGGGCCCACCCACTGAAAGATGAACTGGAAGCTGGCCAAGGACAGGTTGCGAAGCTGTAAACCGAGTGAGATGGGGGCAGAGAGTATGGCTGGGTTTCTGGTGGCCCATCCATCATCGAAAATAAGCCTGTGTGTCAGGCCGGTGGAATACAAAAGGGCTGCACCAATGGCCATCAACGTAGCAAATATCATGGGCTGCCGAAGTGCCCTGGGGAATACTGAAAAATTCACGCGGTTTTCCTGGTGTCTGGCTGCCTAGCAACATCGGGTCAGGGTTTGAGTGGCCCGAATTTGTTGTATAGCTGGATGACGTTTGAAACGTATTGCTGCGTTTCAGGGTAAGGTGGTACTTTTTTGCCATGACGAAGCACAGCACCTTCGCCCGCGTTGTAGGCTGCAACGGCCAACTCAAGCTCGCCGTTGAACTGCCTCAACAAGTCGGCCAAGTAGTTAGCGCCGATCTGTGCATTGAGCCCCGGGTTTTGCACCAAGGCATCCGACACCAAGCGCTTGTCGGTACCGAGCCCATAACGGGCACCGGTATCAGGCATGATTTGCATCAACCCCAACGCCCCTTTGCGCGATACGGCATTGGCGTTGAACCCAGACTCGGCTGCTGCAACTGCGGTGACGAGAGCTGGATCAACGTCGTGCATACGGGCAGCAGCCTCTAGCAGAGGCCGAACCTCAGCGTATCTTGGCCATCGATGTGGTGCAGCTCCATCAGCGCCTGTTTGGCGAAAGGATGGTCTAGAGGGTTTTCCCGCCAACCATTCGATTTGACGTGTGTTTGGCGGAGACACGTTGCCGATGTGGGTGACCCCTTGCGCGTCGACATAGGTCCACAAGGCTGTGGCTTGGGCAGGCATGACCGTACAAAGCGCACAGACACACAGCAGTTGACGCACGATCACTGACACATTCTCCCTTTACACAACTCTCTACAACTTATGAGTTTATTCCATGAAGGGACCGAATGTTGGCCTGCCTTGGGCATCAATGCGCAGGGGGGCTGGTGCTTCACCCGCGGTGGCCCTTTGATGCATGGCCGTGTAGGCGGCTTCAAGGAGGCGAGCAAATGCCGTGGCATCAAAGGGCGGAGTGGCTCTTGTGGCTGGATTGAGCAGTTGTTGACGCAATGGGGCAAGGGGCTTGAGGCCCAGGCCGATGGCAACTGCACGGGCCTCGTAATCTTGCAGGCTGGTGGCAATCAGATCGTCCATGCCAATGGACGACAGGACACCAGCCGCCATGCGACTGACGAAGGACGAGCCAGTGAATGTCAGCACAGGCAAACCCACCCAGACTGCATCCAGTGCCGTTGTGTGGGCATTGTAGGGGTGGGTATCCAAAAACAGGTCGGCCAAGCGCATTCGGGCCAGGTAGTCAGGCATGGGGACGGAGCCGGCGAAAACGAGGCGATCAGGGTTGAGACCACGGGCCTGAGCTTCGCTGCGCAAACTGGCTTGCACCTGAGGCGTTTTGGCATAGAGCCACAAAATGCTGCCGGGGACCTGAAGCAGGATACGCGCCCACGCACTGAACATTTCGGGGGTGAATTTGTAGTTGTTATTGAAACTGCAGTACACGAAAGCATCTGCAGGCAAACCCGCCTCAGCACGCGTCCATACATGCTCAGACACCCGGCGAGGCGAGATGGGAACCAGCCAAGGCAGCTGAACCGGCTGCTCGGTCATCCACGACTCACTGCCTGCAGGGGTAACTACCGGGCTGCCAAAGAGGTAGTCAATGTTTGGGGTGGCTGTGGTGCCGGGGTAACCAATGTAGGTGACTTGCACTGGCGCGCAGCGCATGGCCAATGCCGACATGCGACTTCCATGGGTATGGCCAGCCAAATCAACCATGACGTCAATCTGCAACTCTCTGGCCTGAACGACTATCTCTTCATCAGACCATTCACTGACGTCCAGAAAGTGATCGAACGTGGCTTGCGCCTGGATTTGTGCTGGATCTTGTGGGGCTGCAACAAGGGAAAATGCATACCACTCGAACGCAGCGCGGTCATGTGCCTCGAACACCGTGGCCAAGATGGTCATGATGGGGTGGCTCCGAAAATCGGGCGAGATGTACCCCACTCGAAGCTTGGTGTGAATACGCACGGCACGATCAGGCTGCGGGGGACTTGACAGTGATTGAAAGGCCTCGACAGACTGTGTTGCAGCGGTCTTTTGAACGAATGGGTCGTCGTCGATGGAGAGCAATGTGAAGGGATTTACCTTCAAACCCTCGGCAATCCAGTTGCGCCAGTCATTCGCGTCACTGCCTTCAACCGTCCAATTGCACAGGGTTCGATGCCAAGCGGCCAGCTGTGCACATAAATCGGCCGCGGGATACCCAAGACTGATGGACTTGTGTGCTGCGTCTATGGCCTCGAGGTGGCGGCCCAAGTTGGCGAGAGACTCGGCTTTGCTTGCCCACAAAGCGGGGGTATCGCCGCAGATTTTGTGGCCCCGCTCGCAAACCTGCAAGGCAGGGTTGAACTGCATGACTGCGTTGAGGCCCACAGCCAAGTTGATGTATGCCTGTTCATGGGTGGGCCTGGCGGCAATGGCTTGCTGTAGATGGTAGGCCGCAATTTTGTATGCCTTGCCAGCAAACAAGGCGGTGCCTAGGTTGAAGTGCGCGTCAGGTTGCTTTGGATCAAGCTGCAGGGCACGGCGATAGCAGTCCAACGCTTTTTCTCGCTTGGCACCTGTGGCAATGAGGGTAACGCCGAGATTGATCCACGGCTCAGGCTGCGCCGGATCGGATTGGGTCGACAGCTCAAAGGATTGCAGTGCGCCGAGACGATCGCCGCTGGCCAACTGAAGTTTGCCGAGGGCATTGAGCGCCCCTGCGTGCGCAGGCTGCGCACGCAGGACAGAACGGAGGTGATTTTCGGCGGTGGCCCTGTCTCCCGCTTGGTGCTCTAGGCCGGCCAACAAAACCAACGCTTCAGGGTTGCCGTCTGATGCGTTGAGCACTTGACAAACGACCTGTTTTGCGTCGTCCCATTTTGCCAATTGAATCAATGTCTGGGCTTTTGCCAACATTGTGGGCGCGTGGCTGGCTTGCAGGGCGAGTGCCTGATCGTGGCAGGCGAGCGCGTTTTCGTACCGCCCCAGCGCCTCGGCCAGGCGGGCCAACTCGCGATAGGGACGCGGATCAGGCGGATAGCCCTCCACCGCCTTGACCAACAGGGCATGGGCTGAACGAACGTCTCCATTGGCTACATGCTGTGCAGCCTGGGCCAGCAGAGTATCCAATGACGGTTTGGCGACTTGCTGAAATGGGACATTCCACTGAACGAGTCTGGGTTGTTTGCTGAAATCGATCTTCATTGTTGGCAGTTGATTCAGGACTCGATGTCAAAGTGATCGGGCGGGAGACCCGTTTGCTGGCGCTGCACCATCAGCCGGAATGCGGACTCCAGGTGTCTGGCGAATTGAGGCGTGTCAAATAGCGGTGCGCTGCTGCGGAGGATTTGAAGGCGCTGTTTTAAAGAGTGCAGGCGAGCAGGGTGCTGCCCTAAATCTATGGCCAAGGTTCCGTACTCTTCGGGCGTTTGGGTGATCAATTCAGGCAAGCCCACGGCAGATAACAGGCTCGCTGCGACCCTTGCTGCGAAGGATTGGCCCATTCGCGTGAGCACAGGTACGCCTGCCCACAAGGCGTCGCTGGCAGTGGTGTGCGCGTTGTAGGGCAAGGTGTCCAAAAACAAATCGACCAGTTGAAGGCGCGCCAAGTGGTCGGGGTGGAACATGGTTGGAGCAAAGATCAACCGCTGAGGATCGATGCCGTGCAGTTCTGCCTGGCTGCGCAAGTTGCTGGGCGCCCATTGGTTGCCCTCAAAGAGCCACAGAACACTTTCTGGCACTGCCAAGAGGATTCGCATCCAACTGGCAAAGACCTCCGGCGTGATTTTGTGGACGGCATTGAAGCATGCGTAAACAACACCTTGTTCCGGGAGGCCACAGTCTTTGCGGGAAAATGGCCGGTCAGAGATTTGGCGCTTTCTGTCATTGACCTGATAACTGTTGGGTAAACGGACCACCTTTTCGGTGTAATGCTCTTTGAGGGAATCTGGTACGACCCAGGCATCGGCAATGATGTAGTCGTGATAGGTGGTGCCCATGGTGCCCGGATACCCGAGGTAATTGACCTGTATCGGTGCTGCCCGATAGGCAAAAATTGACGAGCGTGAGTCTTCGGTATCACCCTTCAGATCAACAGCGATATCGATTTGAAGTTCCCGGGACAGTTTGGCTATTTCCAACGGGGACAAACCACGCACATCAATGAAGCGATCAAACGCGACATGGGCACGACGGTACATGGGGTCGGTTTGGTCTGGCTCGCCAAAGGAAAAGGCGTACCACTCGAAGCCTTGGCGGTCATGCAGCTCAAACAACTCCGCCATCAGGATCATTGTGGCGTGTTGTGAATAATCGGCAGAATAGTAGCCGACACGGATTTTTTCAACTCCGTCTTTCGGCTTGATCGTACCAAGTCGGTCACTTAAAGACGAAAGCACATTGCCTTGACTCTTTGCCGCATGGAGATGGAGGCTTGGGTCATCTGTCAGCGAGAGAAGTGCAAATGAGCCATAAGAGATGGCACTCGAATACACTTCCGTGATCAACTCCTGCTGCAGAATACCCCAGTCTGACCAGTCACACAAATGGGATTTAACCTTGAGAATGAAAGATGAAATTTGGTGGCTTTTTCCACCGGAACTCAGTTCTCTTGCTCGCAATAAATCAGCCAGCGCATCCGGAAACATACGCGCATAACTCAAGAGGCTAGAGCGACCAATGTATGCCTGGATGAAAGAGGGGTCCACCTGCAATGCGTGATCCAAATCATCGAGTGATTTGGCTTTTTCGCCCATCATTGCATATAGCACTCCTCGATGGAATAAATAGACTGCATTTTCAGGCTCCACAAGGAGCGCATTGCTGAAGCACTGAATGGCTTCAAGCCATTCACCTAAAGTCTTCAGCAACTGACCTTTGATGAAGTGTGCCTTGGCCTTGGCGGGGGCTATTGACAATGCATGATCGATGCAGACCAATGAATCATCGAGTTTGTTCAAGCGCTTGCACAGGTGGGCTTTTTGAACCCACGCGTCTGCGAAATCTGGAGCGGACTGGACAACGTGATCCAGGTCGTTTTGAGCCTCGGAAAATCGTTCAAGGTCAATGAAAGCACTGCCACGCTGGTAACGCGCTTGCAGAAAGCCCGGGTGTATTTCAATGAGCTGATCGAGAATGGCCAGTGCCTCTGTGGTGTTTCCGATCTCGAACAGTACGATGCTGCGGTTGAGTTCGATCTGGGGAGCTGCTGGACGGCGTTGCAAGGCTTGGTCGTAGCTGTGCAAGGCATCAGACCAGCGCCGCAGTTCCTTGAGCGCCCCTCCCCTGTTGATCCAGGCCTCCACAAAATCGGGATGTAGCTTCAAAGCCTGATCGTGGCAGCGCAAAGCATCATCGTGACGCCCGACTGCACCGAGCACCAGCCCCATGTTGGTGTGAGCAGCGGGCGATTTTGGGTCGATTTGCAGTGCCCTGTTCAAGTAGCCATGGGCTTGCTGGTGTTGGCCGAGCTGATACAACAACACCCCAAGCATGTGGGCCGCACCGAAGTGCTGTGGATCGACTGCAAGAACTTGGTTGTAGAGTTGCTGGGCATGGGCAAGCTGACCCAGACGATGTTTTGCGAGAGCATCCTGATACGCCACGGTGAGCGTGGGCACAGGGGGCGGGGTAGATGGGTGGCCAACGGGCGTTTTTGGACGCCCGCTGCGTGGGGATTTAGACATTGCCGGGCTCTGTGGGAACTTGGATACCTGGAAACAAGGGCTTCAAACGAGGTGGGTGTGCCAGTGCGAAGTCTTCGCGCATGTTGTTCAAGTTGGGGTTCCATGCCGGGTCGTAAGCCAACTGGCTGCCCCATGTCGCCTGCATGTATTTGATTTCGCGGTTGAAGCGCTCAACCCTGGCCGGGTCGACATGCTCGTGGCCACGGGTAGCTGACTCGTGGTGGACGAGCTCAGCGTATGGCGTCCAGACGATGCGATACCCGGCGGCGCCGACGGCCAGGCAAAAGGCCACGTCGTTGAACGCCACAGCCAGGGTTTCGTCCATGCCGCCGACTTGCTGGTAGACCTCTTTGCGAACCAACAAACACGCGGCGGTGACGGCAGACAGGGTTTGGCGGACGCGGGCGCGCATCATGTAGCCCCAATGACTGGCCGGGAAGTGCTTGTGGGCGTGGCCAGCCACGCCCCCGACCATGACGGTACCTCCATGCTGTACGGCGTTGTTGGGGTAGAGCAAGCGCGCACCCACGATGCCTACGCCGGGTTGCAAGCCGACAGAGACCATTTCACGCAGCCAGTCGGGTTGGGTGACTTGGATGTCGTCATTGAGCAGCAAGACGAAGTCTCCTTTGGCTGCCGGTATGGCTGCATTGTGGAGCGCGGCGTAGTTGAAGGGCCGAGGGTCTTTGACAACGCTGCAGCGGGGATGTGCGGCGTAGTCTTGCAACAGGCCCAGAGTGTGAGGTTGGTCGGATCCGTTGTCGATGATGAGGATGTCGAAGTGGGTGTAGTCGGTCAGCGCGAGAACACTGCTGATACAGGTTTTGAGCAGGTTGCCGCCATTGCGAGTAGGGACGACCAGCGTGACGTGTGGGGGAGTAGCCGTGATGTCGTACTTGACCTGGAAGGCGAGGTCATGGTCGATGTGAACCGACCCGACCACGCTGCGGCGCTGCAAGGCTTGTTCCAGCGCCAGTACGCCAGCTTGCATGGCGTAGGGCTTGACACCAAGACTGCTGGAGGTGCTGCCCTGGTGCACGCGCCAGTGGTAGAGCAGCCGTGGGACATGGACAATTTCAGCAGGCGTGCACTGTTCGGTGAAGCGGAGGGCAAGGTCGAAGTCTTGTGCGCCTTCGAAGCCTGGGCGAAGTCCACCCACCTCCAACATAACGTGGCGACGGTAGGCCGCCAAGTGGCATATGTAGTTGTAGGAGAGGAGAAGGTCCGGGTTCCAGTCGGGTTTGAAGTGGGGCTCGAGCCGTGAACCGGTCTCATTTATTTTGTCTTCGTCCGAGTAAACGAGCTTTGCGACTGGGTTTTGGCGTATGGCATCTGCCAAACACCACAGGGCATGAGGTGCGAGTGTGTCGTCCTGGTCGATGAAGGTGACCCAGTCGCTGGTTGAGTGGTTCAGGCCGTCGTTGGTTGCACGGGAAATGTGCCCGTTTGACTCGCGGTAGGTGACGCGGATGCGCGGGTCATCGGCTGACTTGCGCTCCAGCAGGGCCATGAGTTCTTGGCGCTGCTGGGTGCTGGCGTCGTCAACGATGATGAGTTGCCAGTGCGGGTACCACTGCTGACGGACTGATTCAATTGCCTGGAGCAGCCACACCAAATTGGGGTTGAACACCGGCATGATGACACTGAAGGTGGGCCAGTTGCCAGCGGTTTGCAGGGCCACGGCAACTTGGTCAGTACCGTCTGAAGGCAATTGCTCGTATTGGTTGAGCCAGTCCCTGTAGGCAGCCCAATCAGGCTGAAACAATTCAGACGTGGGGGCGCCGACCGGGACTGTGGGTGCCTGGTGGCTCGCAAGTTTTTTGACGACCTTGAGCAGCGTGGGAGCAACCCCTTGGGTACGAAGTGACTTGGCAAGCAAGCTTGCGTTGGTGCGCCAGCGGGAGGCTGTTGCTCTGGCATTGCGCACGGGGGCTGTGAGACGCCAGCTGGTGGATGTGAAGACTTGCTCCAACTTCGCTGTTGCAGTGTGGGCTTGCTGTTGTTGGGTGATGAGTTGCCTCTCTAATTCATACTGTCGCAACCGAAGCTGTTTGACGCTGTCCAGCATGCCGAGCGCGCGTTGATGGCCAGCTTCGAGCTCTTGCTGGAGTGTGTTGACTTGCTGGACGAGTTGGCCCCATTTTTGGCTGTACAACGCACGCTCGGGGGCAAACATCACGCAGCGTCGCCAAGTTTTTTCAGACGGGCGCTCTATGGAAACAACCCACTGGTACACGGTTGCATCGGGCGAAGACAGCAGTGTTTGTTGGGCTTGAGGGGTGAGTTCGGCCCAGTAGGAGGCGAATTCGGAGTCATTTGGGCCCCAATGGACGGCACGCCGTTCAACGGGGACGCCCCCGCATTGCAGAACGAGGGCTTCGAGTTCGAAGCGCGTGAAGAAGTGGACGTGACCCTGGTCAAGCAACCCGGTGGGGGCGTAGGGAAACCAGCCAGCCTGTATTGCAGCCTGCACGCCTGCAAAGCTGATGTTGGGGGTGGACACCAGAATGGACCCACCAGAAGCCAGCAGGTTTGACACACCCCGTAGGACTTGACCGGGCTCTCGCATGTGCTCGAGTACGTCCGCAATGAGTATGTGGTCGTATTGCTGGCCCTGGAAAAATGGGCCGTCCCACTGGACGGTTTCGAGGTTGCCAATCAGCAAGCGGGAACAAAACGGGCGGGCCTGTTCGGCGGAAACGGGGTCAAGTTCTAATCCGTCGACCTGGCAACCGTGGCGCTCGTGAAGTATGCGGGTCATGCTGCCGGCGGCACACCCGAGCTCCAGAACCCGTGAGCCTGACTTGATGAGCGACAGGAGGTGACCCAGCACGGATTCGGGGTCTACGTTGTCGTGGTTGACGCTGTATTTCAGGGCCTCGCCTGGCTTTACGGGGTCGGTCAATTTGGGGCCTCTTTGGCTGTGTGTGGGCAGGGAGTGGCGGCTGTATTGGCTGCGTGGGGTTGCCACAGAGCATGTGCGTGGGGCAAGAGCCACCACTGCCAAGGCTCGGCCAGCACTGCTTGCGCCAAGGTGTCGAAGGCCTGTTGGACGGCTTGCTGGGGGCTGCCCTGCAATGACCTGCAACGCATTTGCACCTGGGCGTTGCCCATGTCGTGCATGAGTGCGAGGACCAGAGGTGCACCGGTGGCCTCGGCCAAGCGGACTACCCCAGTGGGGATGGCCATGGAGCCAGAGCCAAAACGGAACACATGACGCTGTGGGCTGCGGGAGGAGAATGCGTCCATGACGACGATGAGCGGCTGGCCCTGGCGCAGCACGGCGCGCAGGCGGGTGGCCGGGTCGTCTGCCATGACCCATTGGCCTTGGGCAAAGCGCTGCAGGCTCTGACCATTGCGATAGCCGACCCAGCGCTGCATGGGTGACAGCGCTGTGGCACGCTCGTCAACGGTGGCCGACAAGAAGGCAGACGTTTTGCCAAGGCTGCGCAGGCCAGGGCCGATCATGCCCAAGCGGCCGTAGTGCGCTGTGAGGATGATGGTGCCCGTGCCACTGTTGAACACCGGGGCCAGTGCATTGGCATTGGTTGCGGTGACTTGGCTGACCACAGCAGGCACTGACGCTGTGGCCATGCGGTGGTCGTCTAACCTGATGCGGGACTGCAAGCCCTGGTATTGCCTGCTGGCTGCTGCTGCGTCAGCGTAGCCACCCTGCGGTTGCACCAGACTGGCTATGGCGTGGCGGATGGCTGCGTCGTCACTGGCCATGCGTGGGGAGCGCCAACGACCCCATGTTTCTGCCAGCCTGTACTGCAGTTGCAACGGCAGGGCAGATAGCGCCGCGTTTGCCACCCGGTACCGCCACCACAGTGGGTTGTTCAGGGCGGGGGTCATGACTGCTCCCAGGTGTGGGGCAGCCGGACTATGCCCGGCTCTGCTCCCGTGGCCGCCACGTTAAAACGTGCCGCATTGACCACGTGTTCGTATACGTGGATGGCCTTTTCGCACAGGAGGAAGACGTCGACGGAGAATTCTCCGCGCATGAGGGGCAGGTGAGGCAAGCGGACGGTGGCGATCAGGTTGCCCTCGGTAGCATGCCAAGTTATTCCGTCGTGAAACGAGGTGCAACTGGTGATGTGCATGCCGGCTGCGTCGCTGATGAGTACAGCGACGGTGGGCGGGGGGACGGAAGGGTCGTGCTCTGCCTGGATGCACACGGCGAGTTCGTCGACACCGCTGCGGAGGTCTGGGGGCTGCTGAGGGCTGCAGGATTGGTTGTTGACGAGCAGGCTGACCTGGCTGATGCGGGCGAGCCGGTCAGCGGCGCCGATTGTTCGCTGCTGGCCGGAGGCTGGCTCGGGACCGGTCTGCTGAGTTGACAGCTGTATGTGCTGGTTGTAGCGTGCCACGACCGAGGATGCGCTGCCATGGGCCATGATGCGGCCCTGGTCGACCCAGATGGCCTGGTCACACAACATTTCGACCTGGTAGAGGGCGTGGGTGCAAAAAACGAGGGTAACGCCTTGCTCTCGCAGGGCCATGATGCGGTCGAAGCTTTTGCGGGAAAAGGCGGCATCGCCAACAGACAGCGCTTCGTCGATGATGAGTATGTCTGGCTCTATGGCTGTGGACACGGCAAAGGCCAGCCGCACAAACATGCCACTGGAATATGTTTTGACGGGGCGGGACCAAGAGGGACCGATGTCGGCAAAGGCTTGTATGTGTGGCAGAACGGATTCAGCGTCTCGCGGCAGCATGCCCATCACAACACAGGCGAGGCGGGCGTTTTCCTCCCCTGTGAACTCAGGGTTGAACCCTGCACCAAGTTCCAACAGGGCGCCTATTTTTCCGTCGCACACACGTGTACCGGCGCTGGGCTGCAGCGTGCCGGCCATGATTTGCAGCAGCGTGGACTTTCCAGCGCCGTTGGCACCGATGACACCCAAGCTACCGCCTGGGGGCAGATCCAAGTCGACTCCTTGCAGTACCCAGCGCTGCGAGTGATTGGCTCTGCGGGTCAGCGCCTCCTTCAGGGCATGGATGGGATTGACCACATCAGCATACGCTTTGCCAATGCCAGATAAATGGATTTGGCCACGCAGGAGTGCTGATTCAGAGCGCATCGGCAAACCCAGGCTGTACCCGCTCAAATAGCCAACGTGCACCCACGGCAGCCAAAGCGGCTCCTGTGAATTGGATTGCCCACAGGGCGGAACTGGGGGCCGGATCACCCAAAATGAGGTGACGCCCTGCTTCTATGGGTAGGGTGAGTGGGTTGAAGGACATGAGGGTGTGCCACTCTGACGGCAAGGCCGATACCGTGTAGAAGACCGGGGAGAGAAATAGCAGCACGGTTACCAGCGGCGGAAGAATGTGCTGAAGGTCGCGCAGGAACACGCCGAGCGCAGAGAGTGTCCAAGACGCAGCCAACAGCCAGATGATCAGGGGAATGCTGTAGGCGAGGATCAGGGGAAAGGCCCAGGGTGGACCCGAACCCCCCAGCAACCCTGCGATGACCGCAATACCCAATGCCAACAATGCTTGCACGAACGCCGCTCCGACCAACACATATGCCAAGATGGGCAGCGGAAACTGCATTTTTTTGATGTAGGCTGGTTGCTCGAGCACCAGACGGGTGGAGGAGGTGAGCACTTCGCCAGCGAGGTTGACAAACGTCAGGCCCAAGAAGATGCGCAGGGCCACTTCCAAATCTGTTGCTGCTGGATCGCCAGGCCAGCGCACGCCCAATAAGTGCCTGAAGAAGAATGTATACACAGCCAGCATGAGCATGGGTAACAGTACGGCCCACGACACACCCAAGGCACTGCCACGGTAACGTTCCGCCAGTCTGCGCTTGAGCAAATTGGCTATTAGCCATAGGTGGCGGGTATCTCTGAAGCGCATGACCGGTGTTGTGTTTGCGTACCCACAGCGCTGTGTGGAGGGTAAAAATGACGGGCCTGTATCATACCGTGATGAACAATAACGGGCGGTAGCTTCAAATGACCGCGACAAATTGATATGCACGACAGTTCGTTTGGCCGCATCAAGGGCTTCAGGGATGATTATTTGTTGCCGCGCTTAGATGAGCAACTGCAGATCGTTGACATTGGGAGCCAGGACGTCAATGGTAGTTACCGGCCTCTGTTTGCGCAGAACCAATGGCGATATGTTGGCGTGGACTTAGCACCCGGGCGCAACGTAGATATCGTGCTGCAGAGCCCTTATGACTGGAAAGAGCTTGGTAGAAACAGTGCTGATGTGGTTGTTTCTGGTCAAGCTTTTGAGCATATAGATTTTTTCTGGATCAGCGCCCTCGAGATTGCACGCGTGTTGCGACCCGGCGGAATTTGCTGCCTGATCGTGCCGTCTGCGGGCCCTGAACACCGCTACCCAGTCGATTGCTGGCGGTTTTACCCTGACGGCCTGAGGGCGATTGCGCGTTTTGCTGGACTGGACGTGCTGAAGGCTGAAACCGATTGGGTTGGTACCGGCGGAGAAGGTAGCGAGATGTGGCGAGATTCCGTTTTGATCGCACAGAAACCCAAGGACACTCCTTATTTCAGTTCGATGCGGAGATCTATATTGAGCGCAGTCATCAAGAAGTTGGCTTGATTTTTGGACGCGTATTGCACCGCTAAGTGCATGTGTGTGGTTGGCCAACGCTGCCGAAAAGCTCTCCGGGTGCAGTGGGCGAAATAAATTATTGAGCCGGCGGATTCAAAAGTGAAGTGCAACACCCTGGTTTTCAGTGAATGAGGGTGGAGTGTTGCGGGGAATTCAACAGCAGTTCTGTGTAGACCGCCAGAGGTGATCGTAAGCCCAATCCCTTCCTGGGGCGGTTGTTGATTTCATCTGCAATCGCATCAAGCTGCTCCTGGCTGTAGCCCGACAAGTCGGTGCCCTTGGGGAGGTACTGGCGCACCAGGCCGTTCATGTTCTCGTTGGAGCCTC
>JAIFMP010000109.1 GCA_020048405.1 Hydrogenophaga sp. | reverse complement strand
CCCGGTCACGCCCTGCTCTGCCAATGCCTCACGCACTTCTTCGAGTTTGAAGGGTTTGATGACGGCGGTGATCTGTTTCATGGCAAGCAATTCCTGAGTGGTCGGTTGAACTCAGGTCATTATGCCCAAGCCGCTCTGCCCCTGCGTACACTGAAAACCCAACGCCCTTGCCCATCAACACCCCTTCAGCCATATGTACGACCTGCCCGCCCACACACCCATCACCCTCGTCCACCGCGGCGGCCACCCCGAGCTGGTGCATTACGGCTCTGTGGCGGTGTGTGATGCAACGGGCTTCGTGCTGGCAGCGGCCGGAGATGTGTCGTCGCCCATGTTCACCCGCTCGGCGCTCAAACCTTTTCAGGCCATGCCACTGATTGCCCAGTTTGCCGAGCGCTACCAGCTGACCGATGCCGACGTGGCACTGCTGTGCGCCAGCCACAACGGTGAGCCTGCCCACACCCAGTGCGTGGCGAGCCTGCTGGCCAAGGCCGGGGCCGACGACACCGCGTTGGCCTGTGGCAGCCACCTGCCCTACTTCTACAGCACCAACAACATCTCGCCCGAAGCTGGCGCGGCGTTTGGCCGCCTGCACCACAACTGCTCGGGCAAACACACCGGCATGTTGCTGCTGGCCGCCGCCCTGGGCGAACCCATGACCGGCTACCTGAACACCAGCCACCCCGTGCAGCAGGCCATCACGGCCAGCGTGAGCCACTTCACCGGCGTGCTACCGGAGCAACTGGTGCGCGGCACCGACGGTTGTAGCGCCCCCAACTACGCCGTGCCCCTGCCAGCGCTGGCCACCGCGTTTGCCCGGCTCACCCTGGCCGAGCCCGATGCCCAATACGGCACAGGCCCGCAGCGTGTGGCCCAGGCCATGTGCGCCCACCCCGAGATGGTCAGCGGTCAAGGTCGAAACGACCTGACCCTGGCCCGTGCTGGCCGGGGTGACTGGGTGTGCAAAGTAGGTGCAGATGGCGTGCAGGCCATTGCCAGCCGCAGCCGGGGCATCGCCCTGGGCGCCAAAGTGAGCGACGGCAACTTGAAAGCACTGATGGTGGCCGTGGTCAGCGTGCTGGAGCAACTGGGCACGTGCCGCCCTGGCAGAGTTCACACCGCCGCCCATGAAAAATGCTGCCGGGCTGGAGGTGGGGCAAATGGTGCCGGTGGTGAAGCTGGCCTGACCCTTTGGTTTGCGTCAGCCCCGGTACTTGCTGGTGATGGGGTAACGCCAGTCTTTGCCAAAGCTGCGATGCGTCACCCGGATGCCCACCGGCGACTGGCGGCGTTTGTATTCGTTCAGCCGGATCAGGCGGGTCACCTTGTCCACGTCGGCCTGGGCATAGCCCGCTGCCACGATGGTTGAGGGCTGCTCGTCGTTCTCCATGTACCGCTGGATGATGGCGTCCAGTACCTCGTACTCGGGCAGGCTGTCCTGGTCTTTCTGGTCGGGGCGCAGTTCGGCGCTGGGCGGGCGGGTGATGATGCGTTCAGGGATCGGGTTGGTCCCCGTGCCATAGGGGTCGTGGGCATTGCGCCACCACGCCAGCTTGAACACCATGGTTTTCACCACGTCTTTGATGACCGCAAAGCCCCCCGCCATGTCGCCGTAGAGCGTGCAGTAGCCGGTGGCCATTTCGCTCTTGTTGCCGGTGGTCAGCACGATGCTGCCGAACTTGTTTGACAAGGCCATGAGCAGCGTGCCCCGAATGCGGGCCTGCAAGTTCTCTTCGGTGGTGTCTTCGGCCAGGCCCGCAAAGTCGGCGGCCAGGCTGGCCTTGAAGGCCTCGAATTCGGGCGCGATGTTGATCTCCTGGTAGCGCACACCCATCCGGGCCGCCATGTCGCGCGCGTCGATCCAACTGATGTCGGCCGTGTAGGGCGACGGCATCATCACTGCCCTCACCTTGTCAGCCCCCAGTGCGTCCACCGCAATGGCCAGCACCAGGGCCGAATCGATGCCCCCTGACAGCCCCAGCAGCGCGCCGGGGAAGCCGTTTTTGCCCACGTAGTCGCGCACGCCCAACACCAGGGCGTGCCACAAATCGGCCTCCAGGCTGTGTTCAGCGGCCACGGGACCAGATATTTGTGTAGCTAACTCATCAATATCGACAAGCGCCAGAGGCATATTCTCTTTAAAACTCTCAGCACGCAGCGCCACGGAGCCGTCGGCGTTCAGCGCGAAGCTGCGGCCCTCAAACACAATTTCATCCTGCCCACCCACCAGATGGGCGTACACCAGCGGCAGGCCGGTGGCGGCCACGCGCTGGCGCATGGCGTCTTCGCGCTCACTGCCTTTGCCGGTGTGGAAAGGCGACGCGTTGATGACCACCAGCGCCTGCGCCCCGTCCTGGCGGGCGGCTTCGGCGGGGCCGTCAAACCACGCGTCTTCGCAAATCAGCAGGCCGCAGCGCAGGACTTCACCTTCCGCATTCGGCACCTCGAACACGCAGGGCGACTGTCCCGGTGTGAAGTAGCGGCGCTCGTCGAACACCTGGTAATTGGGCAATTCCTGCTTGGCGTAGGTGTGCAGCTTGTCGCCGTGCCGCAGCACGGTGGCAGCGTTGTACAGGCGGGGCACCGACACACTGCGGGTGCGCACCGTGCCCCCGTCCAGCGACCGGGCCGGGTGCCCCACCACCAGCGTGAGGCCTGTCAACCCAGCGGTCCCTAAGGCCACCTGTTCCAAGGCATCATCACAGGCATCCAGAAAGCCGGGGCGCAAGAACAGGTCTTCGGCGGCGTAGCCACACAGCGCCAGTTCGGGTGTCACCAGCAAGTCAGCCCCCTGGGCGTGCGCGGCGATGGCAGCGTCCACCACGCGGCGGGCGTTGCCGGCCAAATCACCCACCACAAAGTTCAACTGGGCCAGACAGAGTTTGAAGGTCATGAAAACAAGTAATGAATGGGTGCAAAACGATTATGTCATCCGGGTTTTGGCCCACCCCGCTGAAGTGACAGCCGCGCAGTGGGCGTTGCTGCTTGCTGCAGAGGCTGATCAAGGGCGAGATGCCATGCCCTTCGTCACGCCCGAATACCTGTCCGCCCTGCAAGACAGCGGCAGCGCCACACCCACCACTGGCTGGACCCTGCAACTGGTGACAGCGTGGCAAGGGTCTGTGCTCTGCGCGGCAGCTGCGCTGTACATCAAGCCCCATTCGTGGCGTGGGCCGACGCTTACGCCCGCCACGGGCTGGCCTACTATCCAAAAGCCGTGGTGGCCGTGCCTTTCACGCCCGTGCCTGGACCGCGCCTGCTGGCAGTGGATGCCACTGCCCGCCACGCACTGATGGCGGCACTGGTGCAAACCTGTGAAGGACAACACCTGTCTTCATTGCACATGCTGTTTGCCCACCCGGCCGATGTGGCCGCAGCACAAGCCGCCGGGCTGATGCTGCGGCACACGGTGCAGTTCCACTGGACCAACCGCACACCCGAGCCCTACCGGGACTTTGACGACTTTCTGGCCAGCCTGAGCCAGGACAAGCGCAAGAAAATCCGGCAGGAACGCCGCAAAGTGGCCGATGCGGGCGTGCGCTTTCGCACGCTGGAAGGCCGCGCCATCACCGAGCAAGATTGGGACTTTTTTTACCGCTGCTACGAGCGTACCTATCTGGAACACGGCAACGCGCCGTATTTAAGCCGCGCCTTTTTTGCCCAACTGGCTGCCACCCAACCCGACAACTGGGTGCTGTTTGTGGCCGAAACAGACCACCCAGTTGCATGCAGCTTGATAGCTACCAACACAATACCATCAAGCGCTGGCAGCCAAAATGACTTGAAAGCTCAGGCCCGTGTGGCCTATGGACGTTACTGGGGTGCCCTGGAGCGGGTGGACTGCCTGCACTTCGAGGCCTGCTATTACCAACCCCTGGCCTGGTGCATGGCCAACGGCTTTGACCGGTTTGAAGGGGGCGCGCAGGGAGAGCACAAAATGGCCCGTGCCCTCATGCCCGTGCAAACCACCAGTGCGCACTGGCTGGCCCACCCAGCCTTTGCCGACGCCATTGACCGCTACCTGCAGCGCGAGGGCGAAGGTATGGCGCAGTACATGAATGAGCTGGAATCGCGATCGCCGTTTCGACGGGTGGGGTGACACGGTGCGGCTGTGTTCGGCAGCGCACAGACGTGGCACTGAAAAGGCACGTGCTTTAATGAAGCACACTGTTTTGAAGCACCCCGCGCCATGCAACGCACCATTTTCAACACCCCCATCGTCAACACGGTTCTGAAGGCGCTCTCCATCACCTTCCTGCGCTTGACCGGTTGGAGGGTGGAAGGACATCTGCCCCCAGAGGCACACAAAAGCGTGCTGATTGCCGCCCCTCATACCAGCAACTGGGACTTGCCCTACACCCTGATGGTGGCGTTTGCATTGGGTCTGCAGGTGCGGTGGATGGGCAAAAGCAACATCTTCCGCTTCCCGTTTGGGGGCGTCATGCGCTGGCTGGGTGGCATATCGGTCAACCGAGAGCAGTCCACCAACCTGGTGGCGGCGTCGGCAGACAGCATTCGGCAGGCCAGCGGCCCCCTGCAACTCATCGTGCCACCGGAGGGCACGCGCAGCAAAACCCGCTACTGGAAAACCGGGTTTTATTACATCGCTTTGGGTGCGGGTGTGCCCATCGTGATGGCCTACATGGACTACGCCAACAAGCGCAGCGGCCTGGGCCCGATCTTCAAGCCCACGGGCGACATCGAGCGCGACATGGCCGACATCAAGGCCTTCTACGCCCCCTTCAAGGGCAAAAACGCGCAGCAGTTCGAGACCTGACGCAGCACGCAGGCTGCCGAGGCTCAACGCGCCCGGTTGCGCGGGTAGCGCATGTATTCCACCAGAGCCTGCACCCTGGGTGGCGGCGGCGGGGTGATCCAACTGACGATCCAGATCACCGCAAAACCCAGCGGCACCCCGAACACCCCGGCTGAAATGGGTTGAATGCCCCACCACAGCCGCACCGGCCCCTGCACTCCAAACACCTCGCGCAGCCAGGGCTGGGTGGTCACCATGTAGTAAAACGTGATGCCCAAGCCCGCCACCATGCCCAGCGACGCAGCGACACCGGTGGCCCGCTTCCAGAAAATACCCATCGTCAATGCCGGGAAAAATGCCGCTGCCGCGAATGAAAACGCGGCAGACACCAGAAACAGAATGTCGGCCGGCTTCTGCGCAGCCACATAGGCCGCCGCCAGGGCTACCACCAGCAACAGCATTTTGGAAATGCTGACCCGGCGCGCTGTACTGGCGTTGGGATCGATCATCTTGTAGTACAGGTCATGGCTCAGCGCGTTGGCGATGGTCAGCAACAACCCGTCGGCGGTGGACAGCGCAGCGGCCATCCCACCCGCCGCCACCAGACCCGAAATCACATAGGGCAAGCCCGCAATCTCAGCCGTGGCCAGCACGATGATGTCTCCCCCAATGCTCATTTCGTTGAGTTGCAGCACACCGTCACGGTTGA
>JAIFMP010000068.1 GCA_020048405.1 Hydrogenophaga sp. | reverse complement strand
GCTATGGAAAAAATCAAACCCCTTGCAGCACCCGGGCAAACACGGGCGCGTCCACGTTGCCGCCGCACAGGGTCAGCCCCACGCATTGGCCGTGCAGCAGGTGTTGTTCTTGCAGGGCTGCTGCCAGGGCCGCCGCGCCCTGGGTAATGGGTGCGTATCTATTACTCGCGCCCTTTCTCGTGGGCTCTCGATCCCAGTTTCAAGATCAGCCCCTTCTTGTGTGATGACACGCCCTAGTCACCTGTGGTCAGTTTGTTTGCCTCCTCAGCCAGCGAGAGGGTACTTGACTCTATGCGCCAGTATTGGGGCGCTTGGATGACTCCCATTGGCACGCCATATTTCTCATGAAGGGCGCGGGTCAGCGCGTTGAGTGAGTCATAGGTTTGGCCATCTGATATCCAGGTGAAACGCCCACCCCCGTCGAAGATCGCCTCTCGGTCCTGTGGAACCAAGTTCATGAGTGCTTTGAACGCCCCCTGCATTACGACTATCTTGCTGCCTTGCTTTAATGTGCCGCTTGTCTCCAGAAGAGACACGGAGCGCGCTCGCCGGGACTTCGCTTGCTTTTTCGCACTGTCTAACTCCTTGGCTCTGGCCTTGACCTGGTACTCCTCGGCCTGCGAAATCGGAATGATCTGATCGAAGTGCAAGGCCCTCTGTCCACCGAGCTCGTACACGCCCACCTCGAAGCACATGATGTACATACCCAAGCCGTCCTCTTCTGTGGACCCAAATCGCTCGTTGAGCCACAGAACGGTCGTGGTGATTTCCTTGTTGAACTGGCTGGATACCAGGATGATGCGTGGAATTGGAAACAACTCAATCTTCTCTGAATCGTTCTCCCCAAGGAAAGTTAACAACTCCGACAGCCAGGCTTCCTTTGAAAAAGATGGATCCTTCTTTTTGCGGTACTGGTATCTCCCTTGGTGGGTTAACGACCTCTGTCACAGGCTCTCATAGAGATCTGAGCCGTATTCAAGACGCTCACAGAGAGCCTCGAATACTCCAGCACGTAGAGCGCCATAAATCACGCTTCCGTATCCATGTCCTGCGCGCTCCGACCGCATCAGGGTATGGACGAAATGACGGATTTGCGGGAGCGACATTTCGCGAAGAGCCTCGTGTGGGCGAGATGTTATTAAGTTCATATCTGCGTTGGGGACCAAATCAGAGCAGACAAAACCACAGGCGTAGGCACCGAGAACGAACAGCTCGTACTCTTGCAAATCAGTAAACGCTTCCCAGCCGTCTTGGGGTAGGTCCGCCACGGAGTCAACTTCCCATTGGAAGATTGCGGCTTCGGTCATGTAGCGAGCCAGGGCCAATAGGTGCTGCGCTTGGTGCTCGTTGATAGCTGAGCGTTTGTCCGCAGCCCGGCGGGCGATCAGGGCAGTGTTGGATCCATTGCGCGAGCGCTTATCCGATGAATTTTTGCCACTCATATCTGCACTCTCAAATCTTGTTCGTCGTTATATCGACGCAATATTTTCATAAGTTCGATCGCTCCGTTTGCTTACACCCCCCTCCCCCAGGCGCATTGACCATCATCCTGCGGCTTTCCTGAAAGTCGGTGCCGTGCTCGATCAGGTGCACGCCCAACGCCCGCATGGCGGCGTTTTTCTCAACGCTGTTGCCGTGTGGCACCACGATGCTGCACTTCACGCCATGGGCCCGAGCTGCCCAGCCCATGCTCTGCCCGTGGTTGCCCCGGGTGGCGCTGACCACTTCGGCAGGCAAAGCGCCGCGTTGGGCCAACTGGTCAAAGTACGTCAGCCCGCCACGGATCTTGAATGCGCCGACGGGCGTGTGGTTTTCATGCTTGACCCACACCTCGGTGCCCAACCGTTGGGCCAGCAGCGGCCAGGCGTACTGCGGGGTGGGCTGGAAGGCGCGGTACACACCACCTGGGCGGCGGCTTCGATGTCGGGCAGGCTGGGCAGTGTCATAGGGCGGTGGTGAAGTGGGGTGAGGTGAGCCGAACGAGGCCGTTGGGGCATGCCAGCGTGGCGGTGAGGGTGGGGGCGGTGCCAGGTTGTACGGGTGGTGTGTGCACGCCCAGCGCGTCCAGGGCCTGCGCCACGGCGGCGGGCTGGGGGTGTGCCAGCGACCAGGCTTGCAGCGACACGCCCGAGTGGGCCATGGCATCGGTGGGGTGCGTGGGCCCCCACTGAATGAGGGTGGGTACGCAGCCGCCCAAAATGCGGCGGCCATCGGCGCGCAAGGTGATGTGCCACTGCAGCAGGCGTGGCACGACTGGCCGGGGTCACGCTGCCCACGTCCAGCCCTTGTGCCAAGAGGCCTTGGGCGGCGGCGTATGCATCGGGCACACGGGCCACCCAGTGGATGAGTGCAGGGCCGTGCGTGGCGATGTGGTCTTGCAGTGGCTCAAAGTCCATGTCAAACCAGCGCTGGTTGCCCTCAGGCAGCGTGGGAGTCGCACCGGGCTGGATGGCGATGATTTCCAGATACGCCTGTGGGAAGGCGGGCGACGCGATGGACAGCAGGCGGTTGTGCGTGCCCATCAGCGGGTGTTCGCCACCGGACCCGGGTGTCACGCCCAGCGTGGCTTCGCACCAGGCCACGCCTTCTGCCAGGCTGGTGGCAGCCACCACGAGGTGATCGAGGTTCACAGCCGGCCTTTCACAGTTGCACTTCGCCGCTGATGCAGGGCACCACGTCGCCGCCCACCCACACTTGGGCCTGCTCGTCCCGGCTCAGAAACACCTGGCCATCGCGCCCCAGTGCCTGGCCTTGGGTGGCTTGGTAGCGGGAGGGCAACAGCCCGTCGGCCATCAGCCACTGCGCCAGGCTGGCGTTCAGGCTGCCGGTGACGGGGTCTTCGTCCACACCCACGGGGGAGGCAAAGGCGCGCACCCACAGGTCAGGTTCGGGTGCTGCGGGTGCTTGCGCGGCGGTGGTACGTTCAAACGCACGGGCTTCGCGGCTGCTGCGGGCGATGAGCCCGGCGGCCTGGTGGTCGCCGTGTGCTGGGGTGCTGAGCGCGGCCACGCCCACTTTCTGGCCCAGGGCCTTCAGGGCGGTGTGGTCGGGGGTGAGGGCCATCAGGGTGTCGGGGCTGTCAATCAGCAGGCCCAGCCACTCGGGGCCGTTGTTCAGCGACTGCGCGGCTGTCAACTGCGCGGGTGCCAGGCCCATGGCGCTCAGCACCGCCGCCAGGTGCCCGGCATCGGGTGTGGTGCGCTTCAGCGGCGGGGCGGCAAATGCCATGCGCCCGGGGGCACCGTCCAGTGGGCGCAGCGGCACCACGCCCACGGCGCATTCCTGGCGCACCACCCCGGCCTCGCGCGGCTGGCCACCTTGGGCCAACCAGGCGTGGCAGGTGCCCAGCGTGGGGTGGCCGGCAAACGGCAATTCGCCCCCGGGGGTGAAGATGCGCACGCGGTAGTCCGCCCCAGCTGCCGCACCCTCGAGCGTGGGCGGCAGCACGAAAGTGGTTTCAGACAGATTGGTCCAGTGGGCGAAGCGCTGCATGGCCTCGTCGCTCAGGCCCGTGCCGTCCAGCACCACGGCCAGCGGGTTGCCTTGGTAGGGCAGGGCGGTGAACACGTCGACCTGCATGAAGGGGCGGGAGCGGAGGGGCATGGTGCGGACCTTTCGTTTCAGATAAATGGTTGTTTTTAATTAGCTTGAAATTCAATGAAATCAAGCGACATGGCTGCTTTTTGGTTAAAAAAATTCTGTGCAAATGTGTAGCATCCAAACGCTCAGACCAGGGGTTGGTCCAACACCCCCCGGCTGGCGGGCAGGGCCAACAGCTTGGCGTACCAGCGCATCAGGTGCGGCCACTCCGGGTGCGGTTGGGGCAGGTTGACCCAGCGGTGTACCTCGCACGCCAGCGGTATGTCGGCCATGGTGAGGTGCTCACCTGCCATGAACGGTCGCTGCGCCAGGTGCGCGTCCAGCAGGGTGAACAGGGGTTCGGTGTCGGCGACTGACTTTGCAATCACCGCCGGCTGGCGCTGTGCCTCGGGGGTGCGCACCCACTGAACAAACGCAGGGCCGCTGGCGCGGTTGAGGGTGGTTTGTTGCCAGTCCATCCAGCGGTCTGCGTCGGCGCGCTGCGCCAGGTCTGTCGGGTACAAGCTGGTGTGCGCGCCATAGCGGGCGCACAGGTAACGCACGATGGCGTTCGATTCCCACAGCACCAGTTCTCCGTCTTGCAGGGTGGGCACCAGTGCGTTGGGGTTGAGGCCCCGGTAGGCGGGGGTGTGGACCACGCCAAAGGCCATGCCTGCGTCGGTCCGCACAAATGGTTGCTCCAGGTGCTGCAGCGTCCACACCACTTTGCGCACGTTGATGGAGCTCATGCGGCCCCACACATGAAGGGTGGGGGGGTCATGCGGGTCTCCGGGCCAGTTGCCAGGGTTTGAACCCCAGCCACAACAACAGACCGGGCACCTGCACCGCCAGGCACACGGCCAATGCAGTTTGGTAAGCGGCCTCAGGGTAGTGGCCGTTGTCCGAGGGCCACAGGTTGATGACCGCGCCCAGCCCCCACTGCAGGCCAAACGCCGCCAGAAATATCAGCAGGTTGAAGCTGGTGCTGACGCGGGCATGCCCTGCGCCAGGATGGCGTAGTTCATGGCCCCGGCGGTGCCAAAGTAGCTGAATGCCACCGCCAGCAGCCAGAACGGCACGCCCAGCGGCCACAGCATCAACACCTGTACCAGCAAAAACACCGCCACGCCGCCGCCACACACCGTGACCGGGCGCACACGGTGGCGCGCCAGCCAGTCGGTCAGCGCGCCGAAGCTGAGCGAGCCGGCCACCATGGCCGCCGTGCTCCAGAACAGCACTTGTGCCACCTCCGCGCGGGGCAGGTGTCCCACGTCGCGCAGCCACGGGCCCATCCACAGCCCTTGAATGGCCATGTAGGCGCCGTTGGAAACCAGCGTGCACAGCGCGGTGCGCCAGAACAGGGGCTGTGCGTACAACCGCCCCACCGACGCCAACATGTCTTTCAGGCTGGCGGCGTGGTGAGTGGTCTGGTGGGCCGGGTGCTCAGGCACGCGCGCCCAAATCAGCAGCGCCACCGCTGCGGCGCAGGTGGCAATGCCCCAGAAGGCCAAGCGCCAGCCCACCGCGTCGGTGGCCCACTGCATGGGCGCGGTGGCCACCATGGCCCCCAGCCCGCCCACGGCCAGCAGCACTGCGGTGGACATGGGCAGGCGCTCGGGCGGCAACCACAGTGAACTGGCCTTGATGGCGGCCATGAGTGACGCCGACACACCCAGCCCAATCAACGCCCGCGCCGCCAGCAGTCCTTCAAGCGACTGCGCCTGTGCAAACAGCACACCGCCCAACGCGGCCACGGCCAACATGGGCATTTGCACCCGGCGTGGGCCAAAGCGGTCCAACGCCATGCCCACGGGCAGTTGTGCAACGGCAAAGGCAATGAAATACGCCCCAGCGTGTGGGCGTCCAGCCCGATGTCGCGCACCAGGTCGGGGTAGACCACGGTGTTGACGTTGCGGTACACGTAGGACACAAAGTGCGCCAGCGCAAACGGCAGGAGCACGCTCAGCAACACCCCGGCCAATGGGCGCGTCACACCCGAGGCGTGGGCCGGGGTGGGGGTGGTCAGAGGGCCCCCTGCGCCTCGCGGATGGTCTGGGCCAGTGCGGCAATGCCGGTGTTGATCTGGTCCACCGTGGCCGTCACGAACGACAGGCGCATGCTGCGCGGGTCTGCGTTGTCGGCGTAGAAGGCCGAGCCGGGTACGAAGGCCACGTCGTGGTCCACGGCCTTGGGCAGCAGCTTCACGGCGTCCAGGCCTGCGGGCAGGCGTGTCCACAGGAACATGCCGCCCACCGGGCGGTTCCACTGCAGGGATGCATCGCCACCACCGTGGCCGGTGTGGCCGAACTCGCGTTCCAGCGCCGCCAGCATGGCCTCGCACTGGCTTTTGTACAGCGCTCGGATGGTGGGCACATGGCGGTCAATGAAGCCATCCTTCAGCACCTCGGCCACGATGCGCTGGTTGAAGCTGGGCGTGTGCAGGTCGGCCGCCTGTTTGGCTTGCAGCAGCTTGGGGTACAGCACTTTGGGGGCCACCAGATAGCCCAGGCGCAGGCCAGGGGCCAGAATTTTGCTGAAAGAGCCCAG
>JAIFMP010000113.1 GCA_020048405.1 Hydrogenophaga sp. | reverse complement strand
AACTGGCTCTCGATGCATTGGGCAGAGTGGGCATTGCAGACTGCCATGCGCAGCGCGCCTCCACGTTGTCGGGCGGACAACAGCAGCGTGCTGCCATTGCCCGCACGCTGGTGCAAGGCGCTCGTGTGGTGCTGGCTGACGAACCCATTGCGTCTCTGGACCCTGAATCATCCCGGAAAGTGATGGACATCCTGGCACGCATCAACCGCGAAGACCGCGTCACGGTGGTGGTGTCCCTGCACCAAGTGGAAGTGGCCATGAAGTACTGCCCCCGCGTCGTGGCGCTGCACCAGGGGAAGGTTGTGTACGACGGTCCGTCCGCAGCCCTCACGCCCTCATTGCTGCGGGAGTTGTACGGCGTTCAGGTGGAGGAGTTGTTTGCCCCGCCTGCAGCACCCGTTTCAGTACCTGTCGAAGTGACCCAACCTGAATGGCGCGCCCAAGCGCTTCAGGCCGCTTGATGTATTTGCCCTTTTTCCCCGTTTGACTTTTTTCACATTTGGAGTTTTTTACCATGATCAAGAAACTGACCCTCGCCATGGCCTTGGGCCTGGGCATGACCGCCGCGCTGGCCGAAGACATCACCTTCGGCATCATTTCCACCGAGTCCACACAAAACCTCAAGGCCGATTGGGAGCCCTTGCTGGCAGACATGTCCAAACAAACCGGGTTGACCGTCAAGGCGTTTTTCGCACCTGACTACGCCGGCATCATCGAAGGCATGCGCTTCAAGAAGGTTCAACTGGCTTGGTTTGGCAACAAATCTGCCATTGAAGCTGTTGACCGCTCGGGCGGCGAGGTGTTCGCACAGATGGTCAACGCTGACGGGACCGAGGGCTATTACTCTCATCTGATCGTGCACAAGGACAGCCCCATCAAGTCGCTGGACGACGTTCTGAAGAACGGCAAGAGCTACAGCTTTGGCAATGGCGACCCCAACTCCACTTCTGGTTTCGTGGTCCCCGGCTTCTACGTGTTTGCCCAGAACAAGATCGATGCCAAGAGCCACTTCAAGGTGATGCGCACCGCCAATCACGAGACCAATGCCTTGGCCGTGGCCAACAAGCAGGTGGACGTGGCCACCAACAATAGCGAGAGCTTGACCAAGGTGGAGATCAACCAGCCCGAGAAGCGCAAAGAGATCCGCGTGATCTGGACATCGCCTCTGATCCCGTCGGATCCGCTGGTCATGCACAAGGAACTGCCTGAAGCCACCAAAACCAAGATCAAGAATTTCTTCTACAACTACGCCAAGACCGATGCCAAGGAAAAGGCCGTGGTCATGAAGATTTCCAAACTTGCAGGATTCAAAGCATCTACAAATGCGCAACTGATCCCGATTCGCGAACTCGACCTGTTCGGCAAGCGCAACAAGTTGGAAGCCGACGCTGGCATGTCTGCGGCTGACAAGCAAGCCAAGATGGCCGAGATTGACAAGCAACTGGCCGCCTTGAAGAAGTAAAGCTGAAAGAGCCGGATGCCGGCTCTGCTTCCCGCTCTCTCCACCACTTGCCACATCGAGTTCCACCCATGTCTGCCTCTGCCACACAAGCCACTTTGCCCAGTCTGGCTGAACACAAACATGGGTTGATTTGGTACGCTTCGTGGGCTACCGTGTTGCTGTTGTTGGCCGCCTCCTGGAACGGGGCCGACATGCGGCCTCTGGATCTGTGGCGCGACTCGGGCAACATGGCCACCTACCTGGCCGACTTCTTCCCGCCCGACTTCCGAGACTGGAAGCTCTATGTGGAAGAGATGGTCATCACCCTGCAAATTGCGCTGTGGGGCACGGCACTGGCGGTGGTCACTGCCGTGCCGCTGGGTTTGCTGGCCTCGTCGAACATCGTGCCAGCCTGGGTCTATCAGCCCGTGCGCCGCCTGATGGACGCGTTTCGCGCCATCAACGAAATGGTGTTTGCCATGCTGTTTGTGGTGGCGGTAGGGCTGGGGCCGTTTGCCGGTGTGCTGGCGCTGTGGATCCACACGGCGGGCGTGTTGGCCAAGCTGTTTTCAGAGGCCGTGGAGGCCATCGACCCTCAGCCGGTGGAAGGCATCCGCTCCACTGGTGCGGGTGCGTTGCATGAAATTGTGTACGGCGTGATTCCGCAGGTCATGCCGCTCTGGATTTCGTTCACGCTGTACCGGTTTGAGTCCAACGTGCGCTCCGCCTCGGTGGTGGGCATGGTGGGTGCCGGTGGCATTGGGGTGGTGCTGTGGGAGATCATCCGTGGCTTCCAATACGCCCAAACCGCAGCGGTCATGATCATCATCGTGGTCTCGGTCAGCGTGATCGACATGGTGTCATATCTGATCCCGAACTTGACGCTGTGAGGAGTCGTGACCATGCCTCTGACCGTTGAAGAAATTTCCCGCCTCTTGACCGTTCGGGGCAGCCGCCAGTACGGACGCGAGGCCGTGAGCCAGCTCGAGCACGCCTTGCAGTGCGCCCATCTGGCCGAGCAGGCCGGTGAGAACACCCACACGGTGGTTGCTGCGCTGTTGCATGACCTGGGGCACTTGCTGGCAGCTGAACGCGACCGGCAGGCCGATGACGACCAGCAGCAAGACGATTTGCACCAGTTCATTGCCATTCCGTTCTTGCGGGGCCTGTTGCCCGATGCCGTTCTGGAGCCCATTCGCATGCATGTGGATGCCAAGCGCTGCCTGTGCACCACTGAGCTTGGCTACTGGGACACGCTTTCGCCCGCTTCCAAACGCAGCCTTGAATTGCAGGGCGGTGCCATGACATTTGCTCAGGCCCTGGCCTTCATGTCACAGCCATTTGCCGAAGAGGCGCTGCGCCTGCGCCGCTATGACGATCTGGCCAAAGTACCCGACGCCGACACGCCGCCGCTGCAACACTACCTGGACATGTTGCAGTGCCTGACACCGGGCGTGGACAGTGTGGTACACGAGCGTATGCAACGGACGGCATGTGAGCCAGTTTTAATGATGAAAAATGCCTTTGTCGTTTGACTGTATTCACTTAACTGCTGCAAATAAAAAAAGGCCTTTACAGGCCTTTTTTTGTTGACTGGGTGCAGGTCAGAACCGTTCTGGCACTCGCAATTCGGCAGACACGTCCTGGCGCACGTAGTCCTCGTGGCGCTCGCGCTCGGGCAGCGTGATGGCGGGGCGGGCCACTTCTGTGTAGGGCATCTGCTCCAGCAGGTGTGCAATGCAGTTCAGGCGGGCCTTCTTTTTGTCATTCGCCTGTGTGGGTGCGTTCCAGCATCACTTCTTTGACCTTGGTGTACTGCTCCCAGCGGCGGCGGCTTTCCAGGTCCATGGGGCTGAGCTTCCACTGTTTCAGCGGGTCGTGTATGCGGGCAAGGAAGCGCTGGTGCTGCTCTTGGTCCGAAATGCTGAACCAGTATTTGATGAGCTGAATGCCGGAGCGAGCCAGCATTTTTTCAAACTCGGGCACTGTGCGGAAGAACTCCTCGTACTCGTCATCGGTGCAAAAACCCATCACCTTTTCCACGCCGGCACGGTTGTACCAACTGCGGTCAAACAACACGATTTCGCCTGCGGCAGGCAGGTGAGCCGCATAGCGCTGGAAGTACCACTGCGTGCGCTCACGGTCATTGGGGGCGGGCAGGGCCACGGTGCGGCACACGCGGGGGTTCAGCCGCTGGGTGATGCGCTTGATCACACCGCCTTTGCCCGCCGCATCGCGGCCTTCAAACAGAATGACCACCTTGTGCCCGGTGGTCACCACCCAGTCTTGCAGCTTGACCAACTCGCCCTGCAGACGGAACAGTTCTCGGAAGTACACACGCCGGTCCTCGCGCAAGCGTTCCTGGGTGGCTTCGTCAGGGGCCGCCAGGTCATCAACGAACTGGTCTTCGATTTCCAGTTCGAGTTCTTCGTCGTAGCCGTCGATGAGTTCGGCATGGATGCGGCTCATCAGTGCGTGGTTGGGATTCATGTGGTCTTTCAGCAGGGCAGAGGTCGTCACCGTTGTTTGAGCGAATGACACTACCTGCCTGCTGTGACAGGCGTGTGAATTTCCCGGGGGCTGTCAGCGGTCCTGTTCCACCCAGTCCAACAACGGCTGCCACTCCAGAAGGTCCTTCTGCACCTTGCTTGGGGGCAGGTCGAACAGCGTGAGGCCGGCTGCGGCAGCCTGCACATACAACTGCGTGGGCCGCAAGAAGGTCAACACCTGCGCCTCTTGCTGCGACATGAACTGACGCAAGGTCTCGGCAGACCTTGTACGGGCATCCACCCGCATCCCCACCAGTGCGATGTCGGCTTTGCCTTTGGTGACGGCCTTGAGGGCCATCACCTCCTGCAAAAACGCTTCCACCGCCCACATGTCGAACGGAGACGCCTGAATGGGCACCACGATCCGGGCCGCGACCTTGACCACTTTTTCAAGCTGCTTGCCGGACAAACCGGCCGGTGTGTCGAGCACGACATGCGACACGCCCTTGGGCGGCCGTGCCATGTGGTCGGGCCCGACTTCCCAGCTGGAAATGAGCGGTGCATCGTCCGGGCGTATGGCCAGCCAATCCCGGCTGGATTGCTGCCGGTCAATGTCGCCCAGCATGGCCCCCGACCCGTGGCGCGCGAAGTAGCCAGCCAGATGCGTGGCGATGGTGGACTTGCCAGATCCCCCCTTGGGGTTCATGACGACGATGGCTTTCATGTCGTGGCAGCGCTTACTTGGCGGGGCGCCCGGTTTTGAGCTTCTCCACACGCGCAACGGCGGCGGCCAGTGCGGCATCGTCGAGCGTATTCAGCAGGGCCAGGCCGGCGCGCACCAGTTCGCCTTTTTTCACATCAGTGCCGCCAGCCAGCAGCCGCTTTTTCAGGGCCACCAGGGTCAGGTATTCGGTTTCAGGGAAGGTGAAGCTGTCGCGCACCAGCTTTTGTTTGGGCGCCTTGGCAGGCTTTGGCGCAGCAGCCGGTTTGGCTTTGGCGGGTACTGCCGCAGCGGCTTTCACTGCCTTGACGGGCTTTGCAGGCTTCTGCGCCGCCACTGCCTTGGGCTTGGCTGGAGCGACTGGCGCAGGTTTTGTCGGTGCCTTTGGCGCGGCCGCTTTCGGTGTCGACTTGGAGGCTGTTTTGGTTGCAGGCTTGGCTACCGGCTTGGTCGCGGGTGCGGCCTTGTCAGCGGCAGTGTTTGCTGTGGAAGTATCGGTCATGGTGCACTCCTGAAATAACGGTTTATACCGTTTAAACAGTTTACACCTTTGCGGGGATTCTTGTCTATTTCGCAGATGTCAGACCGTTGCCTTGACCGCTGGCAGAGTGGCTGACGCTGGCTGCGGGTTCCAATTCAGTATTTCCCAGCGCACTCAGGCTCTCCACCCAGTCGCCGTCGTTGCAGTACAGAGTGCCTTCGATGTCGCGCATCTCGGCGCGGTGGATGTGGCCACACACCACGCCGTCGTGCCCACGGTGGCGGGCCTCGGCCGCTACGGCTTCCTCGAACTTGTTGACGTAGCTCACGGCCGATTTGACCTTGTGTTTCAGGTACTGCGACAGCGACCAATACGGCAGCCCCAGTTTGGCCCGCAAGGAGTTGAAGTGTGTGTTCAGCCGCAGTGTCAGTTCGTACAGGTTGTCACCCACATAGGCCAGCCACTTGGCGTACTGGATGACACCATCGAAGTGGTCACCGTGGATCAGCCACAGACGCTTGCCCTGCAGTGTGGTGTGCACCGCTTCGCTCAGCACCTCCACCCCGCCAAAGTGGTGATCGGTGAAATGCCGGGCAAATTCGTCGTGGTTGCCAGGCACAAACACCACTTTGCAACCCTTGCGTGCCCGTTTGAGGATCTTTTGCACCACGTCGTTGTGGCTCTGCGGCCAGTACCAGCGGCGGCGCAGTTGCCAGCCGTCAATGATGTCTCCCAGCAGGTACAGGCGTTCGCTGGGGTAGGCCTTCAGGAACGCCAACAGTGCTTCGGCCTGGCAACCGGGCGTGCCCAGATGCAGGTCTGAAATGAACAGTGTGCGCACCCGTTGGCCGCCGGGCGCAGGTTGGTTGTCCGGGTCTTCCGGGTCTTGGGCATCGGGTGGGTTGGCGCACGCATTCAGCAAGGCCCCCACCGGTGCATCACCCCCTCGGTGGAATCCCGTGAACAGGCAGTTGACTGCGGTGCGGGGAGGCGGGGCAAATTGCATCATGGCTTGTTGTGCAGAGGTGGGCGTTGAGGCCATGTTGGCAACGCGGGATGGCGTTTTGATGGCGCGCAGGTGAAATTTTTGTGACTTGCGCGCTGTTACCGAAAGTCAAAAAACTTTCATCCATTTGCCATGCCCGCTTCACACCTGCTGCCGAGCATGAAGCAACTTGTTCAAGGAGTTGCCATGAAAACAGTTGTTGTGGGTGCCGGGTATGTGGGGTTGGTGACGGCGGCGTGTCTGGCCGAGTCGGGTAACCGTGTGGTGGGGGTCGACCATGATCCCGCGCGCATCGCACTGCTGCAGGCAGGGGGCGTTCCCATTTACGAGCGCAATCTGGCGGCAGGCCGACTGCAGTTCACCACCTCCATGGCGCATGCGTTGGACGGTGCCGACGTGGTGTTCATCGCAGTGGGCACACCGCCCAAGGAAGACGGCTCCGCAGATTTGCAGCACGTTCTGGCGGTGGCCCGTTCCGTTGGCGAGCACACCACTGGCTTCAAAGTGGTGGTGAACAAGTCCACCGTGCCGGTGGGCACTGCTTCGCGTGTGCATGCGGTCATTTGCGAGCAACTCGCTTTGCGCGGGCAAACCGATGCCGAAGTGGCGGTTGTCTCCAACCCTGAGTTCCTGAAGGAAGGCGCCGCCATTGAGGATTTCATGCGGCCCGACCGCATCGTGGTGGGGGTGGATGCGGGAACCCGTGGTGAGCGCGCGCGGCAGTTGATGACGCGCTTGTATGCGCCCTTCAACCGCCATCACGACCGCACGGTGTGGATGGACGTGGCCAGCGCGGAACTCACCAAATACGCCTCGAATGCCATGCTGGCCACCCGCATTTCGTTCATGAACGAGGTGGCTCTGCTGGCCGACC
>JAIFMP010000140.1 GCA_020048405.1 Hydrogenophaga sp. | reverse complement strand
AGCAAAACGCCGTTGCAGACCATGAAAGACTGGTACGCTTCCCATCCTCATCTCTTTCATAAGCGTCCTTATGATCGTCCGGGATGTGACATCTAGTTAAATATCAGGCTGCCGGTTGCCCTACGAATAGTGGCATCGGCGCTTGGGATGCTCCCGCTGTGGCGAGTTATGAATTTTTCAATGACTCCCGTGCGCCGGGCAATTGGACTCCGTCGGACCCGCACCTGACTTTGAAGTCGAGTGCGGGTCAAAGGGGCCTGGATGCCAAGACCCGTGCAATATTTGGTCTCTTGCGGTTGAGGCACTTATCCGTCATACCCAGAAGCCAATGTCGCCTTAGGCGCTAAGCAGCGCTCCAAGCCGGGTTGGGCCGCCAGGTGCCAGCCCAAGTGAGCAACTGGTCCCCAGGCATCGGACGGGCAATGCAGTAACCCTGGGCCAACTCACAACCCAAGCGCAGCAGCTGGGTACCCTGCTCAATCGTCTCCACGCCTTCGGCGATCACTTGCCGCCGCAATGCGTTGGCAAGGCCGATCACGCCGCGCAAAATGGCCATGTCATCCGGGTCGTGCAACATGTCGCGAACGAAGCTCTGGTCAATTTTGAGCAAGGCCACGTCCAGGCGCTTGAGGTAGGTCAACGAAGAATACCCGGTACCAAAATCGTCCAGGGCAAACAACACGCCCATCTTGGCGCACTCTTCAATGACGCGGGATACCTGGGCCATGTCGGCCAGTGCACTGGTTTCCAGCACCTCAAGCTCCAAGCGTGACGGGGCCACATGGGGATGCATTGCCAAAATGAATTTGAGACGTTCCACAAAATCATCCTGCTGCAGCTGACGCGCGCCGATGTTGACGCTCACCGTCAAATCCAGACCTGCCGCTTGCCACTGAGCCAGCTGCTTCAAAGCAGCGTCGATGACCCACTCGCCCACGGAGATGGCCAGTGGGTGCTCTTCAATCGTCGGCAAGAAAGCCGCCGGCGACAGAAGTCCATCTTGCGGATGCTGCCAGCGGATCAGTGCCTCGACCCCGATAATTTTCCCGCTGCGCATGTTGACCTTGGGCTGGTAGTGCAGCACAAATTCGCTGCCGTTCAGCGCCGCGTTGATGCGCGCAAGGCTTTCGTTGTGGGTGCGGGCACTGCGATCGAGCTCAACATCAAAAACATGGTATCGGTTCTTGCCGGAAAGCTTGGCCTGGTACATGGCCTGGTCGGCCTGACGCAAGAGCACTTCAGGCGTGACGTCCTCGTTCTGAAGGGAAAATGTGACACCCATGCTGGCTGACACCAGCAATTGCAAATCGCCAACCTGCACCGGCGTCGCAGTAACCGCTATCAGGCTGCTGAAGACCTCATGGCTTGATGAAAGGTCTTCAAGATCCAGCAAGACCGCAACAAACTCATCCCCACCGATGCGTGCCAGCGTGTCCCCCGGACGCAGCACCTGCTTCATGCGCCCGGTCACGGCTATCAACACCGAATCGCCCACTTCATGGCCGTGCCGATCGTTGATGGTCTTGAAATTGTCAAGGTCCAGAAATGCAACGGCCAGCCGTTGCTTGCGCCGGTGCGCCTGAATCAGGTCTTGCTGCAGTCGGTCGGCCAGCAGGACGCGATTGGGAAGATCGGTCAAAGAATCGTAGTGGGCCAGACGTTTGAGCTGAGCCTCGTATTGCTTGGTATAGGTGATGTCGGAAAACAGAGATACATAGTGGCTGGTTTTCCCCGCAACATCTTTGACTGCGTTGATGCTTTGCATCGTTACAAATACTTCACCGCCCTTCCGGCGGTTCCACATCTCGCCCTCCCAGTGGCCTTTGGCCATCAGGGAGCGCCACATGTTGACGTAAAAGCCCTTCGCCTGCCGACCCGAATTGAGCAGGCGCGGGTTTTGGCCCAGCACTTCAGCCCGGCTGTAGGCGGTGATGTGGGTAAAGGCTTCATTGACGTCAAGAATGCCGCCGTCAGGGGCCGTGATCACAATGGCTTCGCTGGCATGCGAAAAAACGCTGGCTGCCAGTTGCAGCCGCGATTCCGCACGCCTGCGCTCAGCGACAGCCATGGCCAGAATCAGCCCGGTGGCGCTGACCGTCATGACCATCAGCTGCACGTTAAAAATTTCTATACCGGGCACCGCTGCGTCGGTGGCGCGCATGCCAATGATGAGGGCCCCCACCAACAGGACATCGATCAAGAGTGCCAGCAGGCTGGTGGACAACACACTGAACCGCAGCGCAGACCAAATGATCAGAGGAAAAGCGGCAATCACCAGCAGTTCGTGTTGCTCAATTCCCTTGCTGGCGAGCAGCCAGAAGAAACACAGCGTACAAAGGACCAGCCCCAGCACCTCCCCCGCACGCTCACGCCAGGCGACGGCCCGCTCCCGGTTGGCCAGCGCAATCAGCACGGGTGCCAACACCGCAGCTCCTACGGCATCCCCCACATACCAGGAGGTGAAAACGGGGCCCATGATGGCCGTTGGAATCATGCCGTTGGCGACCAGGCCGACCACGCCAATGCCGGCACTGAGAACCGGTGTGCACACGGCACCGATGGCGATCAACAACACGGCATCCATCATGTCGCGAAAGTTGGTGGTCTGGGCAGCACGCCAGCGGCGAACCACCAGTACGGTGACCACGGCAGGCAGCGGGTTGCCCAGCGCAGTAACCAGTGCAAAACCCAGGGGCGCGCCTGTGGAAGCGGTGGCCGCAAAAGCGCCAACAATGAGCCCCGGCCAGATGCGCAAGCCAAAAACGTACGCAGCGGCCAGCGCAATGCCAGTGGGGGGCCACAACAACGTGACGTTGCCCTTGACGGTGCCACCCAGCCACAACCCGAAGACGCCAGCGCCCGTATATGCCAACGCCACAGCCAGGTTAAGGGCGACCAGACTGGCATTTTTGGAAAGTTTCATTGGCTGCTTAAATCGACTTTACTTGTCGAGCGATGGTACACACCCTGCGTGCAGGGAAACCGGGTGGCGCTGGGTAGATCACGAGGCAAAAGTCATCTGCGACACGCTGGTTACGCTCGCATTGGCCCACTGCCATGTGGCATTTTCAACAGGCCAGTTCCAACCAGGTCTCGCATTGCAGGGACACCGTTTGACACAGCAATGTGCGTTCGGGGTGACACGGGTTGCAAAACTTGGCTATGCAAAAGCAAAAAAGACCGAACCGTTGCCAGCTCGGGTTTTTACATTTTATCATAGCTACTTACGCTTTACTTATAAGCGGTAGAGCCTGTTTTGGCTTGAATTTTACTTCCGCGCAGGCGGCACATCGGTACAAGACCCATGCGCCACCTCAGCCGCCTTGGCCGTGCTCTCGCCCAGCGTGGGGTGGGTCAGGGCTGGCTTGGTGTGATCAGCCGCACATCCAAACCCGTCACCTTGGTAAAGCCCGCATCGGCGCTAACAAACAGCGCGCGGTCAGACGCCACAAATGCACTGGCCGCTTGCAAGGCATCCGGGGTTTTCAGGCCATAGCGGGCACGCAGTTGGGTAGCGGCATCCACCACCTCGGCACTCAACTCAACAATGTGCACAGAGGCAAAAAAATCGTCATACCGCTTCAACAGCACCGCATCGCCTTCACGCCATGGCTTGACCCGGCACTCCAGCACGGACAAACGCGAAACCATCAGTTCAACACTTGGCTGCTGCGCACACAGTTGCGCCAAAGTTTCGATGGCAGCCTTACGAAAGGGCGCGGCACCTTCGAACCGGTAGATGAGTGCACAGGCGTCCAGGAACAGCCTCACCGATCACTCCATCCTTCGTTCAACCCCGCCAGGCGGGCCCGCAAACCCGATGCGTCCAATCCACCCGCATCGGCATCCGGCGCAAGAAATTGACTCAAAGCGGTGGAAGCCGATGTCTGGGCACGCTGCGCCTTCGCCAGCAATGCCTCGTAATCCGCCGTGCTGAGCACCACCGCGCTGGAGCGATTGCGTTTCATCAGATGCACCGGCCCCTTCGCCAGCGCCGCATCCAGCGCCGCAAAACCGCTGCGCTTGATCTCTGCCACAGTGATCACATTCACAACAACACCTTTTTCAGAACCGAAAACGGTACCAATAATACACAAAGTGCCCAGCCAAAAAGCCCGAACCGTCGCCAGTTCGGGCTTTTTAATTTTCATAGCCACTTCGGGGTCTGTGTAGGCCACGCTGGAGATGACGCAGGCGTTGAAGGCTGCGGCGGCCAGCGCCTTGTGCGCCAGCATGGGCTGGCGCACCGAAAGGCGAGGTCTCAGTCGTCAAAAACGGGCCGAAAGGCCCGTTTTTTTGGAAGCAAACTATTTAATATAGTCAAGCTTAAGAGGCATAAAATATTCACAATACATTCAGTGGTCGCGCAACCGCGACCGCAGCCGGGCAATGGACTGGCTGTGCAGCTGGCATATGCGCGACTCGGTCACGCCCAGCACGGCAGCAATTTCTTTCAGGTTCATGTCGTGCTCGTAGTACATGCTCATGATGTACTGCTCGCGCTCGGGCAGGTTCTTGATGGCCTCCACCAGCGCGGCGCGCATGCGCGCGTCGCCCAGGATGTGAACCGGGTCGGCGTCGGCCATGGCCACGTGGCGGTCGAGGTAGTCGTCGCCATCTTCTCCGCCTGAAATGTCTTCCAGGTAAACCAACTGGGTGCCGCGCACTTTGGCCAGCAGCTCCTGGTATTCATTCAGGGGCATATCGAGCTCTGCGGCAATTTCTGATTCCATGGGGGCCCTTTGCAGCCGGTGCTCCAGGCGGTGCACGGCTTGTTCAATTTCTTTTTGGCTTTTGCGCGAGCCGCGCGACATCCAGTCGCCGCCGCGGAGTTCGTCGATCATGGCACCACGGATACGCTGGCTGGCAAAGGTCTCGAACTGCACGCCCTGCGAGGGCTCGAACCGGGCCAGGGCCTCGGTGAGTCCCATCATGCCGACCTGGATGAGGTCGTCCACCTCCACACTGGCGGGTAACTTGGCGATCATGTGGTGCGCCAGTTTTTTGACCAGTGGGCTGTATTGGCGGATCTGAGCGTCGCGGTTCAGAGTGCCTTTAGCGGTGTACATCAGCAGCTCCAGAGATGTGGGACAAGTGCCTCTCGCTGGTCAGGGGAACTCCAGAGAGAAAGGGTGCTGCTGCTGTCTTCCAGCTTCAGCGCACTTTCCACGATTCTAAGCATCCAGTGGCTGAGCACGTCGCGAGATTCACCTGGCCGCGGATCGGGCATGGGCCAGCAGTCGGGCACGCCGCCCAAATGCTTGCGCGCGGTCTCCAGCAGCACGGCCAAGGCCTGGCGCTCCATGTCCTCAGGCCCTTCACCGCGCACGGGCACCAACACCGGTTGCATGTTGCCGGCCTGCAGCAGAACCTTGGCGGCGCTGTATGCATCAACCACGCCAGTGGGCTCCAATGAGAAGGGAATGAGCGGCCGGGCAGCCGTGTCTTCAAACAACACACTGAGCCATTCTTTGGGAGCGAGCACCAGAACCACAGTGTCGGCCGCAAATCCCTTGGCCAGGCGCGCCAGTGCAGCGGGCGCACCCAGGGTGGACGCGGTGGTCAGCAGTTCTTCCAGACCCACCTGGGCTGCCAGGATGTGCAGCGCCTCATCACTGCCGCTGAGGTCGGCATCGTCGCCCTTCAAATGCTGTGCCAAACCGGGTTTGTCGGCATGTTCGCGGGTGGTGGCATCGAGAGCCACCACGCCGTGGCCGAGCACAGACAAGCCTGCACCCAGCATCCACAACATGTCAAAGGCGGTGGCGCTGTCGCGGTTCAGGGCAACTGGCACCAGTTTGACGGCACCCGGTGCGCAGGAAGAGCGCAGGCCAGCGGCTTGGTCGTACATGGGATCAAACACGGAGTGCTCCCAGGTTCATTTGTTTCTGAGTGGGCTGAGCGAAAAAGAAACCCAACTCGGAGGGAGCGGGATCGAAGGCTGACTTGCCCTCGGTGCCCATGGATGCCCGCACGAGTGCCGTGGCATCGGGGCGCTGCCAGTCTTCTGGCACGCGCTGGCCGTTGGCCACTCCACGCAGGGTCACCTGGTGGCGGATGAGGGCGTCCACAGCCGGGCCGAGTTTTACGGCCTCGTCAACTTTGGACAGCACCACACCGTGCAAGGCGTTGGCCTTGAAGGTGGTGAGCACGTCGTCCATCGTGTCACCGTGGCTGCTGGCGTTGAGCACCAGCATTTTTTTCACGCTGGGCATGTCAAGCACTTCCAGCATGTCTTGAATGCGGGGGTCTTTCTGGCCCAGGCCTGCGGTGTCGATGACCACCATGCGTTTGCCGGACAGCAGGTTGAGCAGGTCGGTCAGGGCCGCGCGGTCATGCGCCAGGTGGGCAACCACACCCATCATGCGACCATAGGCGCGCAGTTGCTCGTAGCCGGCCACGCGGTAGGTGTCCAGGGTGATGAGGCCCACACTGTTGGCGCCGTGATTCTTCACGCATTGGGCGGCCAGTTTGGCTGCGGTGGTGGTTTTGCCCACGCCTGTGGCCCCCATCAGAGAGATGACCCCACCCTCGTCGGACAGGTCGCTGTGGGCGTCTGCGGTTTTCAGGTTGCGGGCCAGCACGTCCATGACCCAGCGCACGGCTTCTGCCGGGCCGCCCTCGGTGGGCAGGCGCTCCAGCACGGTGCGCACCAGGGTGGGTGAGTACCCTGCCCGGATGAGCTTGAGCATGAGGTTCGACTGCAGCGGGTTGGTGCGCGAAGTGCCCAGCCACGCCAGCATGTTGAAGCGGTCTTCGATCATGTCGCGCAGGGCATTGAGCTCGGTCGAGATATTGGCGGCGGGCGCATCTCGGACCAGGTCAGGCGCACCCTGTGGGACCGACAGAGAGGCGGCCCAATCGTCACGGGCTTTTTCACGGGTGACGATGGGCGCTGAGGCCCTGGGGGTCACAACAGCAGGCTGCTGCACGGGTGCAGTCGGCACCGGTTTCTCTGCGTGTGCAGCAGACTTGCGGCCACTGAAGGCCTCTTCCAGTGCTGCCGCTGCCAGGGCTGAGGGTGCAGCCCGACTGGGCATGCTGCTGGGGGCGGCTTCGCTGTTGACTTTGGCCTCCATGGCCTCTTTGCGGCGTTTGAGCATGCGTTCGCGCACGTAGTCCTGGAAAGACAGGGTGCTCATGGCCATGGTTTCGGTGTCACGCTCCACCGTGTTGGTGCGTTCGGCAAGGGAGGGGCGTTCGCTGGGGCGGCGACCAGCTTCAGCGGGCGCAGTTCCCAGGCGGGGTGCGCTGGCGCCCAGGCTGGCGGCGCTGCCACCCACTGGCATGCTGCCCAGGTTCTCTTCGGTGGTGGCCACCACTTCAAACCCGCCGGCCGTGGCACGGCTGGACAGAATGACGGCACTGTCGCCGAAAGCCGAGCGGGCCTTGGACATGGCTTCGCGAGAGGTGGCTGCCAAAAAGCGCTGGATGTTCATGATGCGGCTCCTCCAAGAATCGGACCGATGCGGATCAAATGGGTGTCAGGGATTTCGCTGTGCGCCAGCACTTGCAGGCGGGGGGCGGCACGGCGCAACAGGCGCGCCATGGCGTTGCGAATGGCGTCGGGCACCAGCAGGCAGGCGGGAATGCCGCTTTCTTCCTGCTTGTTGGCCACTTGGGCGGCAGACTGGGTGAGCATGTCGGCCACACCGGGATCAAGGGCTGAACCACCGGTGCCGCTGAGGGCCTGCACCAGCAGGCGCTCCAAGCCGGGGTCAATGGCAATCACTTCCAGCTCTTTCACGGGACCGTAAATCTGCTGGACGATGGCAGGAGACAAAGACACCCGAACGCGACGGGCCAGCTCGGCCGGATCGGTCACACCCGCTGCCGCGTGTTCGGCCAGCGTTTCGATGATGGTGCGCATGTCGCGGATGTTCACAGACTCTTCCAGCAGCAGCTGGAGGACTTTCTGGAACGAGGCGATGGACACCATTTTGGGTACGACTTCTTCAATCAGTTTCGGGGCCAGTTTGGCGACGTGTTCCACCAGTTCCTGGGTCTCTGTCCGGCTCAGCAACTTGGCCGCCTGGACTTGCATCAAGTGTGACAAATGGGTGGCCAACACAGTCTCTGAATCAACCACGGTAAATCCGGCTATTTGTGCGCTCTCCTTCTGGCGGTCGTCGATCCAGTGGGCAGGCAGGCCAAAAGCGGGGTCGGTGGTGGGCGTACCGATCAGCGGTGTGGCAATGCCGCCGGGGTTGATGGCCAGGTGCATGCCGGGGAACACTTCGCCTTCGCCCATGACCACGCCACGCAAAGTGATGCGATAGGCGCTGGGGCGCAGCTCCAGGTTGTCGCGAACGTGCACGGCCGGGGGCAGAAAGCCAACTTCCTGAGCAAATTTTTTGCGGACACCTTTGATGCGGCTGAGCAAGTCGCCCTGGCGGTTTTTGTCGACCAGCGCGATCAGGCGGTAGCCCAGCTCCAGGCCCAGCAAATCCACAGGCTGCATGTCGTCCCAACTGGCTTCGCCGTCGCTGGGTGGTGGCGCAGGAGCGGCCTCGGGCTCGGGCTTGGGTTTGGCCTGTTCGCGGGCCAGCCACCAGGCCAGCGCGCCGATGGCAGTTCCGAAAGACAAAAACACGACGTGAGGCATGCCGGGAATGACACCCAGCAGGGTCATGACGCCGGCGGTAATGCCCAGCACGCGCGGGGAGCTGAAGATCTGCTCGGTGATCTGGCGGCCCATGTCTTCGTCTTTGCCCACACGCGACACCACCATGGCTGCGGCCACGGAGATCAGCAGACCGGGAATTTGAGCCACCAATGCATCACCCACCGCCAGCAGGATGTAGCTGTCTGCAGCAGCACCGGCACTCAAACCGTGTTGGAGCATGCCGATGGCGAAGCCGCCCACGATGTTGATGATCAGAATCAAAATGCCTGCAATGGCGTCACCACGCACAAACTTGGCGGCACCGTCCATGGAGCCAAAGAAGCCGGCCTCGTCGCCCACTTCGCGGCGGCGGCGTTTGGCTTCTTTTTCGTCGATCAGGCCAGCATTCAAATCGGCATCGATGGCCATCTGTTTGCCGGGCATGGCGTCCAAGGTAAACCGAGCCGACACCTCGGCAATGCGCTCGGAGCCCTTGGTCACCACGATGAAGTTGATGACCACCAGGATCAGAAACACGATCAGGCCCACGGCAAAGTTGCCGCCGATCAGGAAATGTCCGAACGCCTCGATCACGGCACCGGCTGCACCGGGGCCTGTGTGCCCTTCCAGCAGCACCACACGGGTAGAGGCCACGTTGAGCGACAGGCGCAGCAGCGTGGTCAGCAGCAGCACCGTGGGAAACACCGAGAAGTCCAGCGGGCGGCGCATGTACGACGCCACCATCATGACCACCAGCGACAACGCGATGTTCAGCGAGAAGAAGGTGTCCAGCATCCAGGGCGGCATGGGCAGCACCATGAGCGCCAACACTGCCCCAAGCCACTCACCAGGCCCCCGCTGCTTTGCAGCCAGCGTTGCAATTGAAGGACTTGAGGGTTCATGGACGGTTCTCCGTTTCTGGTGAGGCGGTGCTGGGGCGGTGGTGCGGATCAAGCTCCACTGGCACGTCTGGCACAGGCTGGGCAAGGGGCATGGGGCCTTTGCCTTTGAGCGCGGCTTTCAACTGGTACACATACGCCAGCACCTGGGCCACTGCGGCGTAAAGCACGGCGGGAATCTCGCTGTCGATCTCGGCGTGTGCATACAGCGCACGGGCAAGCATCGGAGACTGCAACACCGGCACGTCGTGTTTGTTGGCCATGTCGCGGATTTGCATGGCAATCAAGTCAGCGCCCTTGGCTATGACGCGGGGCGCAGACATGGTGGCGTCGTCATACCGAATGGCCACGGCGTAGTGGGTGGGGTTCATCACCACCAGATCTGCTTTGGGCACGGCAGACACGCTGCTGCGCTGCGAGGCTTCGCGTTGCAAAGCGCGCATGCGGCCCTTCAACTGCGGATTGCCATCCACTTCCTTGTGCTCTTGCTTCACTTCCTCATGGGACATGCGCAGGCGCTGTTTGTGCAGAAAGGTCGACAGGGGCACGTCGACCGCAGCCATCAAGCCCACCACCAGCAGCAAAAAGCCCACACCCACCGAGAGCCAGTGACCCAACAAGGGCAAACCGCTGTCGAGGGGACGGAGCAGAAGGGTGGCAAAGTCCATCAGGTGCGCCGCCAGGTAGGACCAGCCTACAACGGCCATCACCACGGTGAGCCCGGTCAGTTTGATGACTTCAAAAAACTGTTGTCTGGAGAAGATTCGGCCAAAACCCGCCAAAGGACTGAGCTTGGTGATGTCTGGCATGAGTGGTTTGGTGCTCACGGCCCAGCCGCCTGCGGCAACGGTGGCTCCCACGGCAAGAATCAGAGCCGCCAACCCCAAAGGCAGGTATACCGACAGGCCGGAGCCTGTAACGGCCATCAGGCGGGTGGTGAGCAAGTCACCCTGCAGGAGCGATGTGTGGTCAAACGTCAGTTGAATGCGCAGGGCATCCAGCATGCGTGGCAACGCAAACGGAATCAAGACCATCAGCAGAAACATGCCGCCGCCCAAGACAGCAAAGTTCGACAGGTCTTTGGAGCGCGCAACCTGACCGTCAGATCTGGCTTGCTGAAGCCGTCTGTCTGTTGCGGGTAGTTCTTTCTCTTGACTGGACATGTGCAGCTAACGGTTGGGTTGGCTGCATTGTCTGTTTGGCCCGGTTTTTCTAAAGGGCAAATACCGGCCCGTTTACCCCCTTGTTCTGCAAGCCTTGGTCAAGGCCTGCAGGGGAGCCGCCCCACAGGGCAGCAGTGCTCAAAAACCCAGGCTGGCCAGCAAATCGTCCACGTCTTGCTGGCTGGCCGCCACATCGCTGCGGCCTTCGGGGTTGACCACGGGGCCGGACAGGTCCAACGGATCGGAGGGCATGCGGTTTGCCACAGGCTCGGGCGCCACATCCACCAGCAACTGCAGCAGTTGCTCTTCGATCGACGCAGCCAACTTGACGACTCGGTTGATGACCTGGCCCGTCAAATCGTGGAAGTCCTGGGCCATCATGATGTCCGTCAGGTGCTGGTCGGACTGCTCACCCAACTGGTTGATTTTCATCAGTTGCTCAGCCAAAGCAGGCTTGGCTGGGAACAGATCGGCCAGCAGTTTGCTGACCTGGACGATTTGCGCCTGCTTGGCCTTGGCCTCATCCACGCTGTTGAGCACTTTCTCGGCGGCCTCGCCCGTCAGGCGGGCGATGTAGTTCAGGCGGCTTTGGGCATCGGGCAATTCGCCCACGGTGCCTTTGAGCTTTTCAGCAAAGCCCAGCTCTTTCAGCGCGTCGTGCAATTGCCGGGTGATGTTGCCGAGGCGGTTGAACACCTCGGGCGGATTTTTGGCGGCCTCCTCTTCCTTGGCTGCACGCATCATGGCTTCCTCGGCGCGCATCTCCTCTTCTGTGGGCCATGCAGGTTCGTTGGAATTCTGTTCCATCTGATGGCTCCCTCACAGGCCGAGTTTTTGGAGGATGTGTGTCAGCTTGTCTTCGAGCGTTGCCTTGGTGAAAGGCTTGACGATGTACCCGGCAGCACCACTTTGCGCGGCCAGCACGATGTCTTCCTTGCGGGCCTCAGCGGTCACCATGAGCACGGGCAGGTGCTTCAGCTTTTCGTCGGACTTGATTTCCTTGAGCAACTGAAACCCGTTCATGTTGGGCATGTTGATGTCGCTGACCACGAAATTGAACCGACCGTTGCGCAGTTTGTTGAGGGCGGCAACGCCATCCTCGGCCTCGTCGGCATCCGTGTAGCCAATCTCCTTCAACAGGCCGCGAACGATCCGGCGCATGGTGGAAAAGTCATCGACGATCAAAAAACGGAGGTCATTCGCCATAAGTTACCCCGGGGGCAGGTGGATCTTGGGTTGAGGTGGGAGCACCACTCAACAGCTTTTGCACATTAAATAACGTTTTAACTGATTATTGCCTCGATGTTGCCGGGTTTTGTGCGGTTGGCAACAAGGAATCACCGTCATCAGCACGGTAGGTGCGGTTGGCGCGCTCTTCGGCTTCTTTGGTCATGATCACAATGCTGATGCGTCGATTGACCTGAGACAAAGGATTTTCAGGTTCCAGCGGTTGACTGTACGCAAGGCCTTCCACGCGAATAAGCTTGTTGTCGGGCATCCCTGCGGCTACCAATTCACGACGCGCAGCGTTTGCCCTGTCAGCGGACAACTCCCAGTTGCTGTAACCCATGATGCCATTGCCAAAGGGTTTTGAGTCTGTGTGACCAGCGAGAGAAATTCGGTTTTCAACATCAGTCAGTACATTGCCGATCTCACGGAGAATGTCGCGCATGTAGGGTTTGACCATGGCCGCACCGCTGTCAAACATGGGGCGGTTTTGGGCGTCAACGATCTGTATGTGCAAGCCATCCGGCGACTTCTCTATGCGAATCTGATCGGCATATTCAGACAACTTGGGGTTGTTGGTGATGACGTTGACGATCTTGTCACGCAGTTTGTCTAGTCGCTCCGACTCTTGTTGCCGTCGCATCGTCTGGGCGGTTTGAGCGCCGCGAAGCTTCTCCGTGCGTTCGCCGTCACCGCCGTCAACCTGGCCACCGGAAGCACTCAAATCACGGCCACCGCCGGACAGAATTGAATTACTCCCCCCTGAGCCAGGCCCCCCCATCAGGGCGACCTTCAAAGGAGATGCAAAGTAGTCGGCAATGCCTTTTTTGTCGCCTTCAGTGGTGGAACCCAGCAGCCACATCAGCAAAAAGAAGGCCATCATCGCCGTCACAAAGTCGGCGTATGCAATCTTCGCCTTTTTTGACACGCTTGATGATGATCGGCTGTAGCCGCTTGGCGTCAGCCATTCAGCTCACCTTCACTTCTTCTTGACATGCGCTTCCAACTCGGCAAACGTGGGCCGCTCGGTGGAATACAGCACTTTGCGACCAAATTCAATGGCCGTCATGGGTGCATAACCCTGCATACTGGCCAGCAAGGTGGTTTTGATGCACTGCAACTCTTTGGCCGCTTCGTCTTCTTTTTGCTCCAGCAAAAAGCCCAACGGCTCGGCAAACGCGTAGGCCAACAAGATGCCCAGGAATGTACCCACCAGGGCTGAACCAATCATGCCGCCCAGCACGGCCGGCGGCTGGCCCACTGAGCCCATGGTGTTCACCACCCCCAACACGGCGGCCACGATACCGAAGGCAGGCAAACCACCAGCGATGCGGCTGATGCCCTGCACGGCAGCATGTGCCTCGTGGTGGTGGGTTTCAATTTCAGTGTCCATGATGGACTCGATTTCATGGGCATTCAGGTTGCCCGACACCATGAGCCGCAGATAGTCGGTGATGAACTCGGTCACATGGTGGTCGTTGCCCACCGCAGGGTATTTTTGGAACAGCGGCGACGAATGGGGGTCTTCGACATCTTTCTCGATGGCCATCAGCCCTTCTTTGCGGGCCTTTTGCAAGATGTCAAACATCAGGGCCAGCAACTCCATGTAGCGGTCTTTGGTGTACTTGCTGCCTTTGAAGCACTTGCCCAGACCCTTCATGGTCGCTTTGACCACTGTCATCTTGTTGGAGGCCAAGAATGCCCCGAAGGTCGCGCCACCGATCGTGATCATCTCGAATGGCAATGCCTTCAAGATCACCTGGATGTTGCCGCCGTGACCACGCCCCAGCCGATGAATACAAACATAGCCCGCCTAGGTTATGAAACAAAAATGGCGATCCGCCCTGCCCGGCAGAACGGTTCGCCACATGATAAGGGAAGCACCCTGACAAGGGTGTAAGGCCAAAGCTCAATATGCGGTCCGAAAACCACGTAGTTCTGCTTTGCGAACAGTTCAACCCAGGCGCATCATCCCTCCCAGCGAATCAGAGAACTGCATTTGTTGGACTACCGCTCAAGTCTTGCCACATATGGTCGAAATGCTGGGTAGGCCACATTTGTTTGTACCCGCTTTAGTGCCGATACGACCTCAGTAACCGGGCCTAAAATCGAGTCAGCCATTGTTTTCACCAGGAGTAGTCACATGTCCATGAGCATCAACACCAATGCACTGTCTTTGAACGCACAGCGCAACGCATCCAACAACAGTATTAGTCTGGCCACCACCATGGCTCGTCTGTCGTCGGGCCTGCGCATCAACAGCTCCAAAGACGATGCCGCCGGACTGGCCATCGCCGACCGCA
>JAIFMP010000092.1 GCA_020048405.1 Hydrogenophaga sp. | reverse complement strand
CCCGAGTCGATGGCAGAGCCGATGGCTCGGGCTGCGCCTGCTGCGCTCCGCTTGGCTTGGCCCAGCACAGGCTTGGGGGCGCAACCCTTGCGGCAGGCCGTTCAGTTGTTACAGGCCATGGCATTGACCGCCCCAACCATGCCCAAACCCCTCATGCCGCTGGCCGCTCAGGCTTGGTCGCCTGCCTTTCTGGCGCAGTGGCTCGCTGACAGGGATGCGTCTCCAGACCGCTCTCCGCTCTCCACCTTTGCCACGCAACACGTGCAGGTGCACACACCGGCGGGTCAGCAGAGTCTGTTCATGCGGCTGTTGTTGCCTGCTGGGCGTCTCAGCACCCAAGTGCCCGCTGAACGCCCCGCCAATGCGCCTGCTGCCGCTGCACTCCGGGTGGTGCGATGGCCCGACAGCCCGCTGCTGGGTACCGGTGCCCTTGCCTGGCTTCTGGCGCCAGAAGGCGAGGCAGTGCTCAGTGCGTTACTTGTCCTGGAGTGGGGCACTCGCCGCGAGGCCGTGGTGTATGGCAAAGGGGCTTTGCAAAACCCGCAAGACCCGTGGTTGCTGCAGGCACAACTGCTTGCCATGGGCGTGAAAGAAAGGCCACACCCACCTTTTGAGGACACCGCGCTGTGCGACACACCGGATTGCCCCTACCGCGGTCAGGCGGTGTGTCCTCAGCCGTTTTGTCCGGCCACCGGAGCGGTTGCGGCGGTCGCGTCTGCCTGAAGACAAAAAAAGGCCCGGTGCGCCGTCTGACGCCCGGGCCGCAGGGCTTTATTGCACCTGCTGAATGCCTGCCAGCACCCAACCACCATTGCCCTGGCGGGGCTTGACCAGGTGCCACAACTCGTCAAATGCCTCTGGCGCAGGGTCGGCTGCATCGCGCACGGTGCCGGTGAAGCGCACCGTGACCACGTGGTTGTTGCCCTCGTCTGCCACGTCGATCACCTTGGCTTCAATGGTTTGCACCTCGGTTTGCGTCGCCACATTGCCACGCTCGACGATGTCCATCTTCAGTTCGGCAAACATTTCGGGCGTTGTGAACTCCCGGATGTCGTCGAGGTTCTTGGCATCGTTCGACGCTTGCAGGCGAATGAACTGCACCTTGGCCTGGCGCTCGAATGTGGCGGTGTCAAAGTCGGCCGGGATGTGGTTGGACGACGAGTGCAGGTTGGCACCGATCATCGAGCCACCTGCGCTGCCACCACCTGCGGGCATGCTCACGTCGTAAGCACGTGTGGGCGTGGAGGGTTGACCACCTGCGGCGGCGTATTCCATGCCACCGGCGCGGGCGGCGCCGCCCTGGTTGGCCATGGCGCGCTTGCGCATGATGAAACCAACGATCGCCAGCACGGCCATGATGGCCAGACCGATCATCAACATCGACGCGAGTTCGTCACCGAAGCCAAGGTGCGAGGCCAGAGCGGCGAGGCCCAGACCAGCCGCAAGACCGGCGACCGGACCCATCCAGGAGCGTTTTGGCTGGGCGGCAGCAGCGGCGGGTGCGGCAGCGGCCGCAGACTGGGCGGGCGCAGCAGCGGCAGCAGGCGCGCCGGGTGTTTGTGCGGGTGTGGCGTTGGGCGATTTGTCGACCTGAGCCTGGCGCTGTGTACCGAACGACTTGCCACCGCCCAGGCGCTTGGCGGCCTCGGCATCGGCTGCCACAAGTGACAGGCCCAGCACCATCGCGGCGGCCATCATTGAGAATGTTTTCATGGGATCTCCACAGGGTTGTTCAACACAGGTCGCGAGCCTATCCTGTTTTTTTGGTATAAAAAACCGAGAAAATACTTTACAGGTCAGACCATGCTCCCTCTCCAGATCAACGCCGATCATGCCCAACGTTGCGTGGTCAACAGTTCGCAGCTTGAATGGCAGCCGTCGCCGTCACCGCTCGTGCAACGCCGATTGCTGGAGCGCGACGGGGGCGAAGTGGCCCGGGCCACATCCGTGGTGCGTTACGAGCCCGGGGCAACGTTCGAGCGGCATGTGCACGAGCGTGGCGAAGAAATACTGGTGCTGGACGGTACCTTGTGCGACGACAGCGGCACCCACGGCCCCGGCACCTACCTGCACAACCCGCCGGGCTCCAGCCACGCACGCTGTTTGTCAAGTTGCGACACCTGGCGCCGTTGGACACAGAAGCCGTGGTGGTCAACACCCGTGAGGCCGCCTGGTACCCAGGCCTCGTGCCTGGCCTCAGTGTGATACCCCTGCACAGTTTCGAGGGGCAGCACACCGCACTGGTGCGCTGGGCCCCTGGCACGTTTTTCAACCCTCACAGGCATTTCGGTGGGGAAGAGATTTTTGTGGTGGAGGGCGTGTTCGAGGACGAACATGGCCGTTACCCGGTGGGCAGTTGGCTGCGCAGCCCACACCTGAGCCAGCACCAACCCTTCAGCCGGGAAGGTTGCCTGATATTCGTGAAAACCGGCCACCTGGACGTGGGTCCGGCGTCCGCAATGCCGCGTCAGTTCTGACCGATGCTCAGCGCCCCGTCCAGGCGTGGGCCTGAAGGTCGTCCAGCGTCACGTATGTCAGTGCTCGCTGATGGCACGCGGCCAGCACCACGGGTGGGGCCACGCCGGCGTGCAGGGCTTCTTTCCAGCGCAGCGCACACAGGCACCACCGGTCGCCTGGTTTGAGGCCCACAAACCGCCACTCAGGCCGGGGGGTGGTGAGGTCGTTGCCCTGGTTTTTGGAGAACACCAGAAACGCCTCGGTCATGCGTGCGCAGATCACGTGGGAGCCTGTGTCTTCGTCCCGCGTGTGGCAGCAGCCGTCGCGGAAGTAGCCCGTCAGGGGCGCGTAGGAGCAGGCTTGCAGGGCGGTGCCCAGCACGTTCAGGGCGTTCATGGTGTTCGCTCCGTGGTGTCTGTGAGGGGTGCGTTGCCAGGCGGGGCCACGTCGCGGCCCAGTACGCGCTGCCACAGCCATCGCAGGCCTGCACGCGTGTCGATGCGCATCCAGTTTTGCGTGGCTGCGGGGGGCGTTGCACCGGGTGCCAGCGCTGGACCAATGTTGAAGTGGAAGCTGTAGTTGGGCTCCTGGCCCATGCGAAGGTCCGTCAGCCACAGGCTGCCATCGTCTGTTTGCGACATGCGAAAGAACCCGTCACTGAACCGTGCGATGCGCTGCACATGCGGATGTGCCGCATGTTCCAGCGCCAACGCCTGACCCTGTGCATGTGTGGTGAAGCGGATGGGCCGACCCTTGTCCAGCAGGGCATAAAAGCCCTCGTGGTACCGATCGCCATCCATGGCCACCACGCGCCACACGACCGTGGTGAGGGGGGCCGGAGTCACCAGCACGCGGTCGGTGGGCAAGCCCAGGGCACGCAGCGACTGTTCGGCCTGCAGGGTCACCACGCCCTGAGCCACTGTGCTCCAGGCCAGATAGGCGGTACTGACGGCCAGCCCTGCGCGGTTCAGCCCGTTGCCGCTGGGCCGACCACGCAAAGCCGCCCCCACGCCCAGCAGCAGGGGCAGGGTGTACAGCGGGTCGATGATGAACATGCTGCCCACCCCGTAGGCTTCGTCAGTGAAGGGCTGCAGCACCTGGGTGCCGTACACAGTCATGAGGTCGAGCAACGGGTGGGTCACCAGCGCCAGTGCCATGGCAGCCACCCACCGCCAGCCAAGTGCGATTTGGCCGTGCAGCCGTGCAATGGCCCACCCCATGGGCACCGACAACAGGGCCAGGAACAGAAGGGAGTGGCTTTCAGCCCTGTGCAACACCATGTTCAGAACGGCGTCGCCATGGTCCACCAGCGCGTCGAGATCGGGCAGGGTGCCCGCCACGCCGCCCCAAACGGCCGCTTTCCAGGCGGCGGTGCGGCGGCCCATGACGGCCAGCCCGCACGCGGCACCCAGCGCGAGTTGGCTCAGGCTGTCCACCGTCTGCCTCTCAGTTCCGGCCTTCGCCGCGCAAGGTGGGGAGGCCCACACCCGCCGCATCAAAGCCACCGTCTACTGCCAGCACCTGGCCGTTGATGTAGCTGGCCGCCGGGCTGCATAGAAAAGCCACGGTGGCAGCAATCTCGTCGGTGGTGCCGTAGCGGCCCAGGGGGATCGCGTCGCGATAGTCAGCGCGGATGGCGGGGGTGTGCACCAGCTTGGCCATGGCGGTTTCCACCGGGCCAGGGGCGATGGCGTTCACGCGGATGCCCGCGTTGCCCAACTCCACCGCCTGCTGCTTGGTGAGGTGAATGAGCGCGGCCTTGCTGGTGCCATAGGCCACGCGCAGGGTGCTGGCGCGCAGGCCCGACACCACTGGCCAGCATGAGTGGCACACAGGCCTGGGTGCAGATGAAGGGGCCGTTGAGGTTGACCGCCATGACGTGCTGCCACTCTTCCAGCGTGGTCTCGCCAATGGGCTTGAACACGGCCACCCCGGCGTTGTTGACCAGCGCGTCCAGTCTGCCCCACGTGTTCTGGATGCGGGCCACGGCAGCTTCCACTTGGGCCGGCTGGGTCACGTCGGCAGCGATGTGGAGCACTTCGCCCAGCGCAGACAGCCCGCGGTGGGCTGTGGCCAGTTCTGTTTCATCCCAGTCGAGCAAAGCCACGCGGTGGCCGCTGGTCAGCAGGTGCGTGGCAATGGCCAGGCCGATGCCCCGTGCCGCGCCGGTGACCAACGCGACCTGAGGTGTGTGGGAGGCCTGCGGTGCGCCAGGTTGTGAAATTTCAAGGTTTTCAGTGCTCTGGCGCTTGTTGGTCATGAAAAGTTCACTATGTATTCTTCGGCACACCCGAGGTGCATTTTGCACCCAACAGGCGACGAGCCGCATCATAGAACTTCGTCCATGCCCCGCCCATTTGCGGGCCATACAGCAGCAGGGCGAGTGCCAGACCAATCAGCGGCAGCGCGGCAAACACCCAGCCGGTGAGTGTTTCATTGCCCAACCACACACCGACCAGCAGGGCCACTGCAGGGTTGACGAACGAGTAGCTGCCCGCCAGCGTGGGGCTGGCGTGTTTCAGCAGCCATAGGTAGGCGTTCAGCGCCACCAGGGTACCCATGGCCAGCAAATAGACCCACGCCATCCAGGCGCTGGCGCTGGCGCCCGCCCAGGGGGATGTGCCGTCAAACACCACGGTGGGCAATACGCCCAGCAGGCCGCCGGTCAACCACTGGGCTGCGGGGGCCATGGCACCCTCGGGCAAATCGAGCTTGCGTGACGCATACGAACCCAGGCTCCAGCACAGAGGTGCGCCAAACGCCAGCAGTGCGCCCAGCCAGGTGGCGGAAAAGTCGCCTTCCAGCGCCAGCAGCAGTGCCCCTGCCACGCCCAGCGCCAATGCCACCCAACTGCTGGTGCGCACGGGCTCGCCACCCACGCGGGTCCACAGCGTCAGCCACATGGGCATGGTGGCCACCACTGTGGCCATCAGGCCCGAGCCAATGCCCAGTTTCTGGGCAAAACCCACCAGGTTCATGGCCAGCAACACCATCAGCCCGCCCACCAGCGCCGAGTTGCGCCACTGCCGCGCGGTGGGCAGGGCGGCACCTTGCCATCGGGCCAGTGCCAACATCAACAGCCCGGCCGCCAGAAAGCGGCTGGTGTTCATGAACAATGGCGGCATGCTTTTCAGAGCCACCGACAACCCGAAATACGTGGTGCCCCACACCACGTACACCAGCAGCAGCGCCAGCCACAGCCGTGCCTTGAATGCCGCTGGGGTGTCGAGTTTGAAAAATGTCGGCATGTCGACCGCTTTCGTTGAAAATATTCGGTGGTGATGGCTTGTGCCGAACTTTATCCAAGATCAAATGCCCATGCAAGTAAATTTACCGTTGGATGACGTGGATGCCAGAATTATTTCGGCGTTGGGCTCTGACAGCCGACGTTCTTACGCCGACGTGGGCCTGGAGGTGGGCCTGTCCACCGCCGCCGTTCACGAGCGTGTGAAAAAAATGCTGGAGCGCGGCGTGATCGAGCGCTTCAGCCTGCGCGTGGCCCCCGAGCGTGTGGGGCTCAATTTCACCGCGTTTGTGGCCATCCGCAATGATGGCGGCATTCACTGTCGCGAGGTGGTGCCCCGCCTGCGCGACATGCCCGAGGTGATGGAGCTGCACAGCGTGGCCGGTGAATACGACTTTCTGGCCAAAATCCGCGTGACCCACGCGCGGGCGCTGGAAGACGTGCTCTATCAGATCAAAGCCATCGCCGGTGTGGCGCGCACCACCAGCACCGTGGTGTTAAACACCGAGTTTGAAGACCGCCCGCTCAAGGTGGGCGGTGCCCCTGCCGCAACGCGCCCGACCAACGGCTGACGCGTTCATGCCCCACCACCAACGCACACTCATTCTGTTCAACCACGACTGGGACGTGGCCGGTTTTGCCCGCCAGTCCGATGCGGCCTGGCACGACAGCCGGGGGTTTGACCTGTTCTCGTTTCCCAGCAACATGGCGCTGGCCTGGTTTGACTTTGACCGGTTCACCCGTCGGCTGGCCGCTGAAGCCAGCCGCCGGCGCTGGGGTGCAGTGACCTCCAGCCACGAGCAGTTTGGGGCTTTGGCTGCTGCACTGGTGGCCGAGCGCATGGGTTGGCCCGGCACGCCTGTGAGCGCTGTGCTGGCATGCCAGCACAAGCTGCATGCCCGAGAGGTGTTGGCCCAGGTGGCACCCGAGGCCACACCTGCCTATCAGGTGCTCGACGCCCGTTACGGCGCACCTGCCCCTGCAGGGTTGAGCTATCCGCAGTTTGTGAAACCGGTGAAGGCCGCGTTTTCGGTGCTGGCCCGCACCGTGCACTCGCGCGAAGAACTGCATGCCCACACCCGCTTCGGGCGGCGCGAACTGTGGATCATCCGCCGCCTGGTGGAGCCCTTCGAACGCATGGCCCGCCAGCGGCTCAAACCCCGCCACAGTGCCCACCGGCTGATGCTGGAAGAGCCCGTGGCCGGCCTGCAATACAACCTGGATGGCTATGTGTGGCAGGGCCAGGCCCGCGCCGTGGGGGTGGTGGATGCGGTGATGTACCCCGGCACCCAGGCCTTCATGCGTTTTGACCTGCCCAGCCGCCTGGACCCGGCGGTGCAGCGCCGCGCACTGGACGTGGCTCAGCGCTTCCTGGCAGCGGTGGGCTTCACCCATGGGTTGTTCAACATGGAGTTTTTTCACGACCCCGCCACCGACCGGTTGAGCGTGATCGAGTTCAACCCTCGCATGGCCGCACAGTTTTCAGACCTGTACCTGCGCGTGTTGGGGCTGGATCTGCATGCCGTGGCGCTGGCATTGGCGCGGGGACAAGACCCGGCGCAGTTGCCGCGCCAGGCGCCCACGGCGGGGGCTGCGTCCAGCCTGGTGTACCGACACTTTGATGCGACGCAACCAGCGCCACCTGAACCGACCCCCATGCAGCGCCACGCGCTGGCACAGGCGTTTGCGGACGCCTTGCTGTTCACGTTCCCCAAGCAAGGCTCTGGGTTGGCCCGGGATTACAAATGGTTGGGCAGCCACCGCTACGGCATCGTCCACTTGGGCGGGCGCGATGCGGACGACCTTCGCACGCGGGCCGAGGCCGCCAGCAGCCTGCTGGGCTGGCCAACCCCTTTTGGTTGATGACCACTGCCGAGAGGCTGTTACTGCTCTATATTGGTGGTCCGACACCTCAATGGAACCCTTCCGCATGACACTGGTACGCATTGCCTGCACCGCTGCGCTGACTTTGGCTGTTTGCCTGTCTGTGGGCGCGCAGCCCACATTCAAGGTACTCATCAACCCGGGCGACCAAGGGGAACAGTCCCGTTTTGTGGTGTATTCGCAATACAAGCAGGCCGTCGAGCAGGCACTGACCAAACTCAAGGTGAGCGGTGTGGTGGTCGGGCTGTCCACAGACGCCACGGCAGACCTGGCCGCCAGTCGCGCGCGGCTGCATGATCTTTACCTGGCGCCTGCTCATGTCGCGGGCACTGCGTTGCGTTTTGGTTATTCGCCCGTGGCGGGCATCGACAAACCTGTGCAGGCGGTGCTGGTGGCGTTGAGCAGCAACCCGGTTTCTTCGCTGGCGCAGTCAGCCGGCAAACCCGTGGGCTTGCCCAGCCAGGACAGTGTGGTGACCTACCTCTTGCGTGGCGAATTGAATGCGGCGAACACCACGCTCAAGCGCCACTTCGGCAGCGTCTATCAGACACGGTACCAGGACGCACTGTTGCCATGCCTGCAGATCAAACGATGCGAAGTGGTGGCGGTGGAGCGAATGGTTTTCGATCGTTGGGTTGCCGCAGGAGAGCCAGTGAAGGTGGTCATGCAAACCCGTGTGGTACCTGGGCTCAGTGTTGCCTTGCGAGACGGAGCCAAACCCGGCGCTGAATTGCTTGCGGCGGCACTGGCCGAATCGCTCCCTGCTGCGGGTTCCCCCAAACCCACCCACCTGGCCGTGGCTGATTTCGATTACGTGGCCACCCTGGGTTACTTCACACCACGTACCTTGCCCGGTGCTCAGGTGCCAGATGCGGCTGCCGTGGTGCGTTTGCTCCAAGCGGGTGCTGTGTACGTGGACACCCGCACTGAGGCAGAGTTCAAGGCGGGTCGTCCTGCAGGTGCCGTGTGGGTGCCTTATGTGGAAAAGAGCGCCAAAGACGCCGATTTCAAAGCCAGCGATGACCAGTTCAATCTGGCGCAACTGCCGGCCAACAAACAGACACCGTTGGTGTTTGCGTGCAACGGTGCAGAGTGCTGGAAGAGCTACAAAGCCAGTCTCGCGGCGCTGAAGGCCGGTTACACGCAGGTGAACTGGTTCCGTGGGGGATTTCCTGAATGGCGCGCCGCAGGCCTTCAGGTGGCTACCAGCAACTGAACCCCGTCAGCCGCGCACCTGTCTGAAGGCCATCACCGCCTGGTTGCGAAGGGTTTTCAGCAGCGCCAAGCCTTTATCGTCGAGCACGATGCTGTCTGCCTGCATCTGGTCGGCATAAATCAGACCCAGCGGTGCACCTTTGAGCAACAACGGCAGCAGCATGAACGAACGGGCGTTGATGTGCTGGCGGTACCAATCAGGTAGGTTGCCTGCCACTTTGGGGGCGTGGGCGTCGTGGATAAGCGTGTCCAACCCCTTGTTGCACACCACAGTCAGCAGGTTGTTGGGCTCTCGCAGCCCCACCTTGAATCGGTGAGCGGCCTCGGTTGCCCCTTCGCCCAGACCCAGGCGGCCCACCAAGGCATCGCTGTGGGCATCTTTGAGACAGAACAGCACCTGCCGGAAACCCATGGCGCGGTACATGGTTTCCAGAATCATGCGCAAGACGTCATTGAGTTTGAAGTCGTCCGCCACCATGGCGTTGGTCACGTCTTGTACGCCCGTGGCCAGCAGGTTGGCGGTCTGGTTGGCCCGGTCCGCAGTCGACGGGCCCGGCGCAGCTTCTGCAGAAGGGGTGCCGCCTGGCAGTTCCGCGTTGGCTTGCAGCGTGTGTTCCCCGGCCATGCTGTTGGCTTGGATGGCCTTGGCGGAGTGCAGGAGCCTGGCTGCGGGAGAGTTGGCGGGCACCCGCAGCCCGATGGCATCTGCACCGGCGGCCAGTTTGTCGCGTGCGAGCAGGGTGATTTTGGTGAGTGTGTCAGATCCTTGACCCAGGCAAGCCGCGTAACGTGCCGCCACTTTTTGCAACTGGGTTTTGACTTCTCCATCTGTGGCCTTCAGGAACACATCCGCCAGATCATTGGCGGCCAGTGTTTGCCAGTGCATACGCTCTACCGGGTCGGTGGGCACGCGGCCAGGGGGGGGGCCGCTGGGCTTTCGCATGAGCTTGAGCATGGTGGCAGGCAGACCCCAGGTTCGGCCCACTCCTTGGCCCAGTCCCTCGTAGCTGATACCCAATACCGTGGTGGATGCACGCTCTTCCGAGGCGTTGCCGGGAGCAGCCATGGCGCGGCGAACCTGCTGCGCTTCATCGGGAAAATAGAACTCGGTGAGCATCCGCCCCAGGTTCTGGAACAACGCGCCAATGAACAGTTCCTCTGTGTCGCCGCGTTGGTGTGGCGCAAGCTCGGCAGCCAGAGAGGCAGCCATGAGGGAGCGCAGGAACTCGCCTTTGAGCTGGTTGGCATGGGCCTTGTTTTCCATGTGGTCCAGCAGCACCAGGCTCATGGCCACGTTGCGGATACCCGCAAACCCCACCAGACTCACAGCGCGCGACACCGTGTTGATGGAGCCCCCGCCCACATGGCTGAAATGCGCTGAGTTGACGATGCGCAGCAGCTTGTTGGTCAGCGCCACATCTTTCAGGATTTCGCTGGTGAGGCTGTTGAGGCTTTCGTTCTCCGAACTGGCAAGGCTTTGCACGCGCAGGATCTGGGCCGACATGGCGGGAAAGTCGCTGGTGCGGCGCATCCGTCTGAGCAGAAACTCGAGCGTTGCACTGCCCGAATGTTCTGAAGGGGATCCATCAGGCTCGTCTGACGCAGCCGACATCCAAGCGTTCAGGTCCTTTGTCATGTCTTCCGCCGTGGCGTACCGCTGGCCAGGGTCGCGGGCCAGGGCTCGTTGCACCACGGCGCGAAGCGCGCTGTCGATGGGGTGGGCTGCATCCTGCGGCAACTCCAGGTCTTCGTGCGCCGCACGGTAAATGGCGCGGTACGGATCTGCCTCTGCCACCATGGGATGACCCAGCAGCATTTCACCCAGTACCAAACCAGCGGCAAACACGTCGTTCACTGGCCTGGGCCTTTCGCCCCGTGCGGCTTCCGGCGAGAGGTAGCCGGGGGACCCCTCAATGCCTGCGGGCTGGGTACCTCCGACGCTTGCCGTGGCCTCGGTGCGTGTGGCAATGCCAAAGTCGGTGACCTTGGCGTGACCGGATGCGTTCAGCAAGATGTTGGATGGTTTCAGATCGCGGTGCACGACACCCTGTTCGTGGGCGTGCTGCAACGCGGCCAGAACCTCCAGCATGATTGCCACCGCCTGCTCGGCAGGCAGCGCACCAACCTGCTGAAGCCGTTGCGCCAGGGTAGGGCCATCGACCAGCTCCAGTACCAGGCCTGGTCGACCTTCGAACACATCAGCCTCGAACAGCGCGACGATGTGGGGGTGGGCCAGTCGGCTGGTGTTGCGCGCTTCTTTCAACCAATGCTGAGCTTCTGGCAGCAAGCTGCCATCTGCCGGCGAATGCAGCAATTTGAGCGCCACGTTGCGTTGCAAACGGGGGTCATGCGCCAGCCAGACCCCCGCTTGCGCGCCCCGGCCCAACACCTTTTTCAGTTCAAACCGGCCAAGTGTGGTGGGTGTGCCCGAAACGGTTTGCAGGTGGGAGGGGTTGTTCATGGTGCCAATCTGGCGGAAGGATCACAGCTCGTAGCTGGCCAGCAGCGCTTTGTCCTGTCGGCGCTTGAGCTGCCACGCCCAATGCCCCTCGGAACTGATGGGCCCCCAGCCCGCAATCGCGTGCTCGCCACCGCAGTTCACGAAAGACACATTGTTGTTGGCCGGAGTGTGTTTGTTCAGGGGTTGGTCGCTGAGCGTGGCCATCAGGTTCAGTGCCAGGTCATGGCCAGCCCACTGACCATTGATGCCAGGTTTGGCATGGGGCTGGCCAGCCAGAGCCGCCACCGAACCGGTGGTAAAGACGCGGCGGTGTGAGGTGCTTTGCAGCTGTGAATTCACTTCAACCCGCCCCATGCTGTCCACGGCAAGGCCGCTGTGAGCCAGCCATTCCGGCGGTTCATCTCCCATGGCCAGCACAACGGCTTGGGCTTCCAGCGTCGTGGAGCCGCTCAGTCGCAGACCCTGTTCGCTCACTTGAAGACACCGCGCTTCAATGACTGTGATGCCTTGCTTTTTGAGCATCGCGACCACGCGTTTTTGCACGCTTATGGGTTGGTCTGAAGCCACGCCGTTGTCATGCGTCACCAAGTGAACCCGATGCTCCACGCCGGCCCGTTTCAGCCCGTGGCGAATGGCAAAACACAATTCGACCCCTGGCGTGCCTGCCCCCACCACACACACCCTGAGAGCGCTACCAGGCTGCGATTTGGCTTGGTTGACCACCTGTGTCCAGCGGTTGATGAATTGCTCTGTGGGTTTGTAGTGCAGCGCGTGGTCAAAGGCACCGGGCAACCAAGCTTCCAGTCGCTTGCGTTCGAGAACGGTGCCCGTGTCGATGCTCAACACGTCTGCCGTGAGCACGGCAGGTCTTCCCACCAATGAGCTGGTGCGCTGCCCGCTGACGGTGGCGCCATGGGCACCGTAGTCGAGCATGACCGTCGAAGTGGCTGCATCCAGACCACTGCACCGCGCGCTGATCCAACGCACGCCTGAATTGGCCACCAGGTTTTCCAGGTTGATCTGGCAGTCGCTCAGGGCATGGTCTCCCGCCACATAGCCGACTGCCATGGCGGCGCTGGTTTTGAAACACCAAGGCGTGACCAGCGTCACATCAAGGTCAGATCGGCGGTGCTTGGCCAGTTGCACCAGCACCTGCAAGTGTGCTTCGCCCGCTCCCAGCAGCAAAAGCGACTTGATGCGCTCCATCCCCAAGGTGGTTGCAAAGGTTGCATCTGCCTTGCGGTCAGAGTGGTAAACACCCGTCAGTTCAAACTGGCCGGTGGCACCAAAGTCTGGGTCCTTGGACGATCTCATGCGTCTATGGTAGCGGGTGGAGTTCGTGGTCCGTCAAGGGCCCGGTGCCCGCAGCAAGACGTCTGAAGTGGGGTGCGCCACGCAAGGCAGTACACAGCCATCGACCTTTTCTTCGGTGCTCAGGCCTGGCCACTCCACCATGTAGCTGACCGTGCCGGACACCAGCACCCCTATGCAGGTCCGGCAGGTGCCGTTGCGGCACGAACTGGGCCAGGTTACCTGCCCTTCCTCTGCAGACTGCAGAAGCGAGCGGTCGGGCCACGCATCGAACTGCTCGCCCGTGGGCTCAAGGCGTGCAGTGAAAAACGGGGCAACAGTCATGGTCGCGCCTGGCTGGGTGCTCAGCCGCCGATGGCCAGCAGTTCCACTTCGAAGGTCAACGTGGCGTTGGGAGGCACCACACCGCCCGCACCCTGGGCACCATAGGCAGTGGCAGGCGGGCAGGTGAGGGTGGCTTTGCCGCCCACTTTCAGCTTTTGCACGCCTTCCGTCCAGCAAGGAATCACGCGACCCAGCGGGAAGGTGGCGGGGGCGTTGCGCTTGTAGGAGCTGTCGAACTCTTTGCCGTCGGCCAGCGTGCCACGGTAGTGCACTTTGACGGTGTCACTGGCCTTGGGGCTCGCACCTGTGCCTGCCGTGGTGTGCTGGATTTTCACGCCAGAAGGCAGGGTTTCGGCGGCTGGCTGTGCCAGGGCAGCGCCGCTCAGGCTGAGGACGGCTGTCAGGGTGGCGGCGATGTGGGTACGAATCATGGCATTGGTGTTTGGTTTAACGGTAATGGCCGTAGTTTAGGGGGTGGCTGTGTCGCACTCTGCCCGCTGTTTCACGCATGCGTGGTAACTTCCCGCCATGTCTTTGACCCCTTCTCACCTCATGACCGAGCGCCTGCAAGCGCTGCCCACCGCCCAATTGCAAGGCATGCGCCGTGGCATTGAAAAAGAAAGCTTGCGCTCGCGCCCCGACGGCCTGCTGGCCCTCACGCCCCATCCGGCGGGCTTGGGTTCGGCGCTGACACACCCGCACATCACCACCGATTACAGCGAGAGCCAGCTGGAGCTGATCACTGGCGTTCACGCCAGCGTGGACGGCTGCCTGGACGAACTCACCCGCATCCACCAGTTCACGCTGCGCACGTTGGCTGCCCAGGGCGACGAAATGTTGTGGGCCTCCAGCATGCCGTGTGGGCTGCCCACCGACGAAACCATTCCGCTGGGGCGCTACGGCAGCTCCAACGTGGGGCGCTGGGCCACCGCTACGGGCGGCGCATGCAGACCATTTCGGGCATTCACTACAACTGGTCCATGCCGGGTGTGGGCAGTGCCGAGTATTTCAGCCTGATCCGCAACTTCCGCCGCCACGCCTTCTTGCTGCTGGTTCTGCTGGGCGCGTCGCCCGCCGTGTGCGGCAGTTTTGTGGAGGGGCGCGAGCACGAACTGCAGGTTCTGGCCGGGCGCACGCTGCACATGCCGCATGGCACGTCGCTGCGCATGGGTCGCTTGGGTTACCAGAGCGACGCGCAGGCCTCGCTGTGTGTCAGCTACAACGGTCTGGAAGGCTATGCCGCCAGCCTGCAAGACGCGCTCACCCGCCCCTGGCCGGCGTACGAGGCGCTGGGCATCCGCAACCCCGGTGGCGACTACCTGCAACTGGCCACCACGCTGCTGCAGATTGAAAACGAGTTCTACGGCACCATCCGCCCCAAGCGCACCATCAAACAAGGCGAGCGCCCGCTGCACGCCCTGCGCGAACGTGGCGTGGAGTACGTGGAAGTTCGCCTGCTCGACCTCGACCCATTCGAGCCCATCGGCATCAACGCGCAAACGCTGCGCTTCCTCGACACGTTCCTGTTGCACTGCCTGGTGTCCGACAGCGCGAACGACACCCCGGCCGAGGTGGCCGAGATGGCGCACAACCAGCACCTGACCGCTGCCAGGGGCCGCGAGCCAGGGCTGCAGTTGCAACGCGATGGCCAGCTTGTGGCACTGAGCGATTGGGGCCATGAATTGCTGGCCGCCATGGCCCCCGTGGCCCAGCGGCTGGACCGCGAAGCTGACGTTGGCACGCCCCACGCCGACGCGTTGGCCGCCATGGTGGCGCGCCTGACGGCGCTGGACACCAGCCCCTCTGCCCGTGTGCTGGCCGGTGTGCGTGCGCGCCCCGACCAGTCGTTTGTGGGCTTTGTGCGCGAGTGCTCGGCCCACACCCACCAGCACCTGCTGGGCCTGCCCTGGACGCCTGAGCAACAGGCGGCCTTCGAGGCCGAAACCCGTCAGAGCCTGGCAGACCAGAAGGCCATTGAAGACACCGACTCCATGCCCTTCGAGATTTACCGGCAGGAATACGTGTCACCCCGCCGCTTGGGGCAGGGCCTGCCTCCGCCACGGGTCTGGTATGGCTTTTTAGCTATACAGAAAGCGCATAGCCCATGGCCATTCAATGGTTCCCCGGCCACATGAACCTCACCCGCAAAGCCATTGAGGCGCGGGTGAAAGACATCGACGTGTTCATTGAACTGCTCGACGCCCGACTGCCGGGGTCGAGTGCCAACCCCATGCTGGCCGAGCTGACGGCGGGCCGCCCCACCGTCAAGGTACTGAACAAACAAGACCTGGCCGACCCCGAGCGCACCGACATTTGGCTGGCCCACTACAACGCCCAGCCCGGCACACAGGCCTTTGCCCTCAGCGCCAACCCCGGTGTGGGCGAGAAGAAGCCTGTTCAGCGCCTGCGCGACAGCTGCTTTGAGCTGGCCCCGCTGCGCGGCGGCATGGTCAAGCCCATGCGTGTGCTGATTGGCGGGGTGCCCAACGTGGGCAAGTCCACACTCATCAACAGCCTGGTGGGCCGCAAAACCGCCAAAACCGGCGACGAAGCCGGTGTGACCCGCCACGAACAGCGCTTTGTGCTGGCCGACGATTTCTATTTGTACGACACCCCCGGCATGCTGTGGCCGCGCATCAACGTCGAGCGCAGCGGCTTCAACTTGGCCGTGAGCGGAGCCGTAGGCAAGAACGCCTACGACGAGCCTGAGGTGGCGCTTGAGTTTCTGCACTACGTCGCCAAACCCTATGCCGCGCTGCTGAAAGCCCGCTACAAGCTGGCACAAACAGTGGACGAGGTGGCATCTCTCACCGACGAACAACTGCTGGAGGCCATTGCGGGCAAGGTGCAAGCTGTGGGCAAAGGCGGGCATGTGGACTGGCAAAAAGCGGCAGAGCGCGTCATCACCGACCTGCGCACCGGCGCGCTGGGTCGCATCACGCTGGAGCTGCCCGATGAATTTGCCGAGTGGCAGGCACTGGCCGTGGAAGCCGACGAGGCCCGCGACGCGAGAAAGGCAGCGCGCAAGCCGCCCAAGAAGCGCACCGGTAAGCGCGACCGGCGCGGCAGGCAGACGGATGATGGCGACAACGCTGCTGGACCCGCTGATTGAGCGGGTTACCTCGGCTGCACAGGTTTAATTGGCTGTACAGGTAGCAACGTGTGCGCACAAATGGTGCACAAAATCCCGCCTTGAGGCACAATACTCCATCCGCTGCCAGGACGTTGCCATGACCACCCTCACCAAAGACACCCGCCTGCACATCCGTTGCGACCAGGACATGCGCCGGTTGCTGGACAAAGCTGCTGCCTATGCACACATGAGTGTGTCGGAGTTTGTGCTGAGGCATGCCGTGGTGCAGGCCCAGTCGGTGGTGCAGGCGCACGAGGCCATCACACTGGAACAGAGCGACTTTGCGGCCTTTCTCGATGCGCTCGATGCCCCGGCCGTTGGCAACCCGGCATTGCAGCGCGCCATGCAGGCTCATAGCGAACAGGTGCGGTGACGGTGTACCGCATTCATGCGTTCAGCCCCGAATGGTCAACGACGGGTTTTGATTGCGGCGAGCCCGCTTTGGACGAGTACTTGCAACGCTACGCCTCGCAGGACATTAGGCGCAGCGTGGCCCGGGTGTTTGTGGCGGGCCCTGTGGAAGAGCCCAAACAGGTGTGGGGCTTTTACACCCTGAGCGCAGCCAGCGTGGCTGCGCAAACCTTGCCCGTCGTATGGCGCAAAAAAATGCCCCGTTACCCGGTGCCCGTGGCCTTGCTGGGTCGCCTGGCGGTCAGCCGACAGGCACAAGGCACCGGGTTGGGTGGCATCTTGCTGGCCGATGCCTGCAAACGCGTGCTGGCTGCCAGCCAGACACTTGCTGTGGCCGCCATCGTGGTCGATGCCAAAACCGAGGCGGCGGCTGCGTTTTACCAGCACTTTGGTTTCATCGAGCTGCCCGGCCAACCGGGCCGATGGATGCTGCCCAAATCGAGGTTCGAGTGATAGCTGGTGAAAGTGCGATCCTCGTAATCATGCCGTGCATGGATAGCTGACAAAAGAATGTTCAGATGTGTCGGGTGTTACAGTTCTTGACCGTTCAAAAACACACATTTGCTCCAGGGAGGAGCGGTTCCCGTTTCATGGGACTCTGCGAGCCGTAAAGGGTTGATAAATGAAAAAAATTGCAATTTCAGTCGCGATGGTCTCCGTATTGGCCGCGTGTGGAGGCGGTGGCGATGCCGGCCCAAGTCCTGTTTCCGAGCGTCCCAGTGTTGCATTGACTGCAGCAAATTACGAGGTTGCAGGGAAAGAGGTCTTGGGAGGCTCCTCCAACGCAGGTACGCTTGCAGATTTTTCTGGGTTCTTGACCGGCACTCAAGTAAGCGCTGGCATGACATTTCCTCAATTTGTGCAAAAAAAGTACCCTATTGCATTGCAAGCAATCAAGCAGCCAGCTTATCTGTCGGGTGTGGAAGTGAGTGAATCCGAGGCTTGTTCCGGTGGAGGTTCTGTTCGCTATTCCGGTAGCGTGAGGGACGAATACAACCCATCTTCAGGCGATGTCATCACAATCACCGCCAACAATTGCCGTGAGGATGGTGCTGTTCTGAATGGCGCAATGACTATGCGAATTAGCAGCGTCAATGGAAACATCGATAGTTACCCATTTTCTTTAACTATCGATGCATCTACGAATGATTTTCGCGCCAGCGCAGGTGCTGCCACTTACCAAAGTTCTGGTTCGATGACGATGAGTGTGGCTAACGCAAGCTTCTCTAGTGGCGAGCTGTCGATCAACATACCAAGCATGGTTTCTTCTGTTTCTTCAGGTGGGAAAACAGATACTTTCCAATATGCTAATTACAAGATGGTCATGTCTGTTCGTGCCTCAACTGTTTCAATGACGATGAATGGTGGTTTGACCGTGCCCAGCCTTGGCGGCAACTCAGTGACCATTCAAACCCTGCAGCCGTTTGCTTCCACCACGGGGTACCCTACTTCGGGCGTGGCTGCTGCAACAACTGCATCAGGTGGAAAAATGCGGTTCACAGCAAGTTCCGGTAGCCGGGTGTTGATTGAATTGGATGCTGCCAACGATGGGGTCTATGAGGTAAGCAAGCTCGTTTCATGGAACGAAGTGCTTTAACCGCAAGCGGCAACACACGAAGGGCCTTGGGCCCTTTGTCGTTTGTGTTGTGTGGTTTGTTGCAGCTTTCAACAAGCCATGCATCCAGCTTTGATGGGCTCACTTGGAGAGTCGATCAGTCGGTTGGTGTTGTTGATTCACAGTGGCGAGAAAAGACAACTGCAGGCGTTGTTCACGTCAAAGAAGCTGGCTCGCTCGGTGCTGTAGTCACTGCAGTCAACGTGTCTCACCCCTTGTTTGACGCCACCGTTCGTTATGAGCAGTTGGTGGGTGACCGCCTGTACGAAGGCGTGACCAACCGGGGGCAGCGTGCCACATCCACCACAAATGTGAAGAATGGCACGCTTGGCCTGACACTCCTTGCGCCTG
>JAIFMP010000032.1 GCA_020048405.1 Hydrogenophaga sp. | reverse complement strand
CGCTGAGCGTGCCGATCAGGGGAATGGCCATGACGCTCATGGCACTGGTGGCCGGGGGCAGGTTGCGCGCCAGGCTGAACCAGATGATTTGTGCAAACCCGTAGTTGATGAGCACACCATACACCAGGCTGCCCCACATGGCGGGGCCAAACGCAAAGCTCGGCCAGGGCTCGGCCACCAGCGCCAGCGCCCACAGGCACACGCTGGCCAGCAGCATCATCCACACGGCCAGGGCCTCGGTGGGCAGCGTGATGTGCATGCGCCGCATCATCAGTGTGCCAATGGCCCAGCTCAGCGCGGCCAATTCCATCCACAACACGCCAAGCGGTTTGCCACTGAGGTTTTGCACTTCATGCGCCATCAGCAGGCCGATGGCCAGCGCCACCGCACAGGTGGCCCAAGCCACGCGGCGGGTGAGCTTTTCGCCGAAGAACAACGCACCGATCAGCACCGTCCAGATGGGCATGGTGAAACCCAGAATGGCCGCCCGGCCCGAGCTGAGTTCTTTCACCCCGAAGATGGAAATGGTGTGCCAGCCCAGCATGTTGGGCAGGCCCAGCAGCACCACCGTACGCCACTCGGTGCCCTGCGGCAGCATGCGCACGCCCCGCGCGCGGAAAAACAGGTACAGCCAACTGGCCCCCAGCGTCATGGTGATGGCGCGGAAATACAACGGCGACAACTCGCGCAGCGACAGCTTCATCATGGGCCAGTTGACGCCCCACATGAGTGTGAGGGCCACCAGGGCCAGCAACTGTTTGCGCGTCAGCACCGGCTGCGCTCAGACAGCCACGGGGGCTTTGATGGGGGGGTGTGGGTCGTAGCCCGTCACCTCGAAGTCTTCAAACTGGTAGTCAAAGATGCTGTCGGGCCGTCGCTTGATGGTCAGCATGGGGTAGGGGCGTGGCTCGCGGCTCAGTTGCAGCGCCACCTGTTCGGTGTGGTTGCTGTAGATGTGGCAGTCCCCACCGGTCCAGATGAAATCGCCCACGTCCAGGTCGCACTGCTGCGCCACCATGTGGGTCAACAGGGCGTAGCTGGCAATGTTGAAGGGCACGCCCAGAAAAATATCGGCGCTGCGCTGGTACAGCTGGCAGCTGAGTTTGCCGCGCTGTCCGGCCTCGGTGGCTGGAGCCACGTAAAACTGGAAAAACGCATGGCAGGGCATCAGTGCCATTTGGTCCAGCTCGGCCACGTTCCAGGCGCTGACGATGATGCGGCGCGAGTCGGGGTTGGTTTTCAGGGTCTTGATGACTTCTGAAATCTGGTCAATGTGCGTGCCGTCGGCCTTGGGCCAGCTGCGCCACTGCACGCCGTACACCGGCCCCAGGCTGCCGTCTTCCCGTGCCCACTCATCCCAAATGGTGACGCCGCGCGCGCGCAGGTCGTTGTTGTTGCTGGAGCCAGTGAGGAACCACAGCAGCTCGTGGATGATGGATTTCAGGTGCACCTTCTTGGTGGTGACCAGCGGAAACCCTTCAGCCAGGTTGAACCGCATCTGGTAGCCAAACACGCTGGTGGTGCCCGTGCCCGTGCGGTCTGCCTTGAACACGCCCTGGGTGTGCACCAGGCGCATGAAATCTTCGTATTGGGTGCGGACTGGGTGCTGCATGGGGGGCTGGCGTTGGCGAAAAGCCCCAGATTCTATGCGGCGCGACCCTCACCTACCCCAACTGCACATAACTCGCCGTCAGTCCATCCAGTTCAACGGACATCGCCCGGCACGTCAAACTCGGTATAAACTGCAGCTACCTTTGCGCCACAGCTATTTGCCCAGCGGCGTCGCACCAGTTCACCCACATGCTTCGAAAAGCGCTCTCTGCCCGCCGAGAATAACCGACCTCATCCATTAGTGCGCTGGAGGCCAGTTCGGTGCGTAGTCCGGCGCGCACGGTGCTTAAACTGACGATGTCCTTGGCCAGCGCTACCGCTTTTGCCACGTAATCTTCTTCCGCATGTGCTATCCACTCAGGCCGTCCTAGGCTGGTGAGGATGGCAGAGCCCAGCAGACCCACGCTGGGTCGCCCTGCTAGAGTGATGTAGGGTACACCCATATACAGAGTTTCAAAAAGCGTCGTCCCCGAGTTATGGGGAAAACAGTCGAGACCAATGTCAACGCCGCGCAGCAAATCCCATGGCGGCGAGTGATACCCGATGTCCAAGCGCGTGCTGTCAATGCCATAGGCGGCAAACTTTTGCAGAAATGCCGATTGAACCTCGGAATCGCTAAAGTCAGTGCTGTCTATCACCAACCTGGAATGCTCCACGCTTCGCAGGATTTCCGCCCAGACGTGCACCGTTCGGTGGTTGAGGCGAACGGCGCGGGTGAAGCTGCCGAAGGTGACGAAGCCCCGCGATGTGGCCGGTAGCGGTGATACGTCGCCCATACCCAATGCTGGCCGGTAAGCCGCAAAGCAGCCTTCAGGCAAGCGCCACGGCGTTTCTGAAAACAGCGGTTCGCTCCCGACGGGCGCGCTTAATCTGTCCGTGAGGATGTAATCAATGGCCGTTAGCCCCGTTGTATAGCCGTTTCCAGTCAGCCATGCCACAGACACAGGAGCTGGCTTGCGGGCAAATACCAGCAGCCGGTTAGAGGCTGTATGGCCCACCAGATCCACCAGGACATCAATACCGTCCGCCCGTATCCGCTGCGCCAACTGCTGGTCGGACATTTCCTTGGATACAAGCCAGTGGTCGGCGTACCGCCGATAAAGGGACGTGGGTTGGTCGGACGTATCAAATTCCGCATAGGCATAGACATCCACCACCTGCTTGTCATGGTGGGCCAACAAGGGTTCCAGAAAATGCCGCAAGGAGCCGGCGCTGAACGCGGGCAGGATATAGCCGAGTCGCAGCAATCGGTTCTTGTAGCGGCTGTTGGTATGTGCGGACCATTCGCAACGCAATGGCCGGGCGAAGCGCTCGTTGAAGGCCTGATAGGCGGCAAAGATCTCGGCGGCACTGCGGTCAGGGTGGTAGTTCAGTACCAGCAGCATATTGCTATACGCGTCTGCAAAGTCAGGCTGGATTTGGAGCGCCTTCATATGGCTCGAAATTGCCGCATCCAATTCACCCTTGGCAAGGTAGGCCCCGCCTAAATTGCTCAAGACTGCCGCGCTGGCCGGTTGCATCGACAAGGCCATCTCATAGCTAGCTATCGCTTCTCCGTGGCGTCCAAGCAGTTGCAGTGCATTGCCCAGGCAGTTGTATGTCGTTGCCTGTTGCAGACCCAGTGAGAAGGCTGTACGGAAACTCAGTACGGCTTCAAGAAGGCTGGATTTTGTGCCCCGCGCTTGAAGCGCCAGCCCCAGGCTTTCGTGCGCTTTTGGAAAATCCGGCATTAAGGCCACAGCACTGCGCAGATGGGTGATGGCCTCATTGATGTTCTTCTGATTGAAGAGAAAGTGTCCCAGCATCCATCGAGAGTGCGCGTCACCAGCAAACTGCTTAACACCTTGTCGCAGGACTTGCTCAGCCAGGCCATGTTGCCCTGTGTCCACCAAGATTTGAACCAGCTCGGGGTAGGCAACCTGCAGATCGGGGTTGATCCGTATAGCTGCTTCAAGGCTGGCCTGGGCATCCGCAATGGCCCCTTCTGCGCGTGAAACCACCCCCAGCAAATAGAACGCATCAGCCAACAGCGGATTTATGGTAAGGGCCTGTTGCAGTGCCTGCCGTGCTTGTGGCCAAAGACCTTGCTCGCTGAATACGTAGCCTAGGTTCAAATGGGCATCCGCGTCGCGAGGGAAGAGCTGCAACGCATGCTGGTAGCAGCAGACCGCCTCCTCCAACTTTCCCTCGTTCAGCAAGTCGTTACCACGCTTCCGCGCCCGCATGCTCTCAAGAGCGAGGTCTTTTTGGGACCTGCCCAGCCCCATGATGGACAGCCACCGCTTCAGCAAAAAATACTCTCTTTCAACTAGTTTCAACGCGCCAGAACGTCGCCCGATCCGCCGTTAGCTGATTCTTGAGCGCAATTGAAGTGAATCAGAATTGCGGCGTGTCTTTCAGGCCGTGCAGGTGCTCACAATGGTTGCGCGGCAGAGCACGCCACGGTATGGCTTGAGTGTAGCCAGTGTTGAGGGCGGACAGACCTTTCTGACTCAATTGATTTGCGAGCTGGTGCTTGATGCACAGCGGCTGCTTTTGAGCGTCCAGGTCGGCCTCGCGGCCTTTGATTTGCCGTTCGCCCGCGCACGGTGGCGTCGGCTTGGCTGGATGCGATTACCGGATCAGACTTCGCGCAGTTCTATTTCATGACGCGGTCCAAACAGAGCACCAATTTGGCTTCCATCTCGTCTACGAACCTGATGGAGTTGCCCGTGATACTGCCGCCTGAAAATGAGCAAGACTCAATCTTGGCGTTCATTGCCGATCAAACGGCACGCTTCGATTCCCTCACCACCGAAGCCCAACGCGCCATCGACCTGCTGCAAGAGCGCCGCACCGCGCTGATCTCCGCCGCTGTCACCGGTCAGGTCGACGTGCGAGGTGTTGCGAAGAGACTATGATTTATATAGCCGCATACGCTTATTTCACATGGGATAAAGGCATATTTCTAAATATTTATCGTAACTTCTATTCTGCCAAAAGCTGCGACATGGCCTGAAAACTGCCGCTCAACAACTGTACAGACAACTGTCTATACTGTACAGGTCAGCCAGTTTGAAAGGGCCACTTGATGATCACCGTCACCTCAATGGAAGCGCAAAACCGCTTCGGTCAATTGCTCGATACCGTGCAACGCGAACCTGTCACCATCACCCGGCACGGGCGAACCGTGGCGTTGATGATGACACCCGAAGTTTTTTTGGCGCAAACTCAGTCGATCAATGCCACCCAGGACGCAGTCAGGCAAGCCGGGTTATCTGCCATTGCCGCCTTTCGCGGGTCCGGGCGACAAGGTTCAGTGGCGCAGTTGCTACAAGACCGTCAGGCTGACCGATTGGCAGAGCAGCGCAAAGAGGCGTTGACCCCTGCTGCGCCATCAACCCCTGTATGAACAACTACGTCTTGGACACGTCGGCACTGCTGACGCTGCATTACAACGAGCCAGGCAGTCAGCGCGTGGAAGATATTCTGACGGCCGCGCTGGCATCCGCAACTGGCACTGCATTGCCAGGTGTGCGAGTTTTTGGCAGCTTCATTACCCTGATGGAAGTGCTGTACCGGGTATGGAAAAACGAGGGGGAGGCGGCTGGGCGCAAGGCTTATACCGCCTGTCAGACCTTGCCCATCACTTGGGTGCAAAGCAGCCCGGCCCTGCTTGAGTTGGCTGCCAGCCTGAAGGCGCGTTACCCCATGTCGTTGGGGGATGCCTGGATTGCCGCCACTGCTTTGCAGTGCCAAGCCGTCTTGCTGCACAAAGACCCTGAATTTGAACCTGTACCAGATTTGCAGCTCGAGCCTTTGCCTTACAAATAAAGCGGGTTCGTACACAAGTCGTGCAAAAAATTTCATTTTGATAGCTGCTTGCGCTTACAAAATAAGCGCCAGATGCCAATTTGACTCTGAAGTGAGTGCGGGTTTGGCTGGCGTCACAGCAACCGCGCATCAAATGCAAACGGGTTGCGCTCGACGTTCAATTCGATCCGGACATATTGAGGATGCAAGGGGTTGAGCAACAAATTCCGCTCTAAAGGCTCCACAAAGGAGGACACCCAAAGCCCCAGGCTGGCCCCACGTTGCAGCCATTCTTCCCCCAGGGATCGGGTCAGCGCGATGTCGGTTGCCCAATTCGGCTCCAGGCCGAGATCGTGGACATCGAGCAGCACCGCCTCGGGTGGTAAATCCAAGCGCATGAGTACTTGGTCTTTGACTGCCAGCCCGCCGGTGTGGACCCGCTTTTCGAGTTGGCACAACGCGCGGCTGGCGCTGGTGTAGACGATTTGCCTGCCGGTCCGGGTATGCCAACGGCCATCAAAAAAGGTGGAGCCCAACCCTTGCCCCATGAGGATGGCCATGTCGTCAGGCAAAGGCGCAGGGCAATACCCAATTTGCCAGACGCTGACCCTGCTCACGCCGCGCCACCGTACTTGGTGGACATCAGCAGGTTCTTGACGAGCTGCGCCCCATAAGACGTTTTGACCGCTTCCAGCGGCACCTCGTTGTCCAGCAGGGGGTGCGGCGTGCGCAGCCAGGCGGCGGCTCCCTCTTCGGTCGCAAAGACATCAGCGGCCATGTCATGCACCTCCACCAGCCGCAAAAGCGTCTCGGCGGCATGGGAGGGCAAGTTCTGGCCCTTGGCAGACAACCGGGTGGCCGTCCCCCGGTCCAGATCCATGTACTGGGCCAGTACCCCTTTACCCAAACCCAAATACTGGCTCACAGGTTCAATGATCCGGCTGGACAAGCCCTTGCGTATCAGCTGATGTCCATGGGCTGGGACATCATGAAAGCTGCGCAACCCCAGGATCAACAAAGGGCTGTGGACAGGAGGCTGTTGGATGGTGTTTGACATGATGCAATTACGCCATGAGTGCGATGCTTTTGCAACTTAACATGGGCCCTACTCGCAGGTGTGCGGGTTTCCACGCTCGACAGCCTGCATTTGGTGCCCATCGACTTGCTGCAAGCGCGCCGTACCGCGCTGATTTCTGCCGTCACCGGGCAGATTGAGGTGGGAGCCTGGCACAGCAGGCAATTAAACCATAGCTGCTGAGGCAATTAAATCAAGCTTTAGAGGCTAATTTTATTCAAAATTTGGCCAGCAGCAACGTGCCAGCCAATGCCAGTGGATTCATGACACTCGGCCACCCTGGGTGTTACGATGGTGCCACCTCTTAAGGGAGTGCCATGTCCACCACCACCTCGCTCAAACTGCCCGATACCCTGAAAGCCACCATCGCCCAGGTGGCTGCGTTCGAGGGCAAAACAGCCCACGCGCTGATGGTGGACACCTTGCAGTCCGCCATGGAAGACGCCTTGGCACGCCAGCAGTTCTATGCCGACGGCGAGGCCGCCTACCAGCACACCCTGCGCACCAACGCCGTTTATGGCGGCGCAGACGTGAAAGCGTATGTGCTGGCTCGGACAGCGGGTAGCAAGGCGGGTGATCAGCAGACCAGGCCCCAGGCGCAGCCGTTGGATACCGCCAGGCCCATCACACCGTCGCAAAACCCCAGCGCATGACGGAGCTGGTCTATACCAAGCAGGCCCTGTCTGACCTGGAGCGGCTGACAGACTTCCTGCTGGAGACTGACCCGCCCGCCACACAAGACACCATCACACTGATTTTTGATGCGCTGGACATTCTGGTGCAGCACCCCGAGGTAGGTCGCAAGGTGCACTTTGGACAGCGTGAAATGGTGATTTCAAGGCGCCGCACGGGTTACCTGGCGCTCTACCGGTACCTGCCGCACATCGACCGCATACTGGTGCTGGCGCTGCGTCACCAGCAAAAGTCCGGGTACAGGAGTGGGTAGCAACGATGGGCCTGTGACGGTGGCTTGTCTCCACCCTCGGGGCATTTGATGCTGGCGTTTGCTTGCCTCCGCCGCCACCGGGCAGATCGACGTGCAGGGTTCCGTGTAGGCAATTTTATTTTGATAGCTGCTTGAGCTTATCTGATAAGCGATATAAGCCATTTTTTTAAAAATATGTGCGGAGAGGCATCTCTTTGCGCAAGTTGCCCAAACTGGTCACCGCGATTGTTAAATGGCTAAAATAGCCATCACCCACCGGTCTGGAGTTCCGCCATGCAAGTCACCGCCACCGTAGCCAAGAACCGCTTTGGCGCCATCTGCGCCCAAGCCAAAACCGAGCCCGTGTTCGTTGAAAAAGATGGGCGCATTGACACCGTCATCGTGTCGGCACAGCAGTTTGCCGAGCTTCAGGCCGCAGGCCGACCTGAAACGCTGGCGCAGCGCAAAGCCCAGTTCGAGCAGGCGCACGGTGCCTGGATTGCCGAGCAGAACCAGCGCTTTGAGGCGCATGGGCTGTGGTGCGATGACTTGCGTGTGTGGTAACGCGCCCATGCAGTTTGATGTTTTTCAAAACCCCAGCCCGCGCATGCGCGATGTGTATCCCTATGTGGTGGACGTGCAAAGTGACTTGCTCAGCGCGCTGGCCACGCGCATGGTGGTGCCGTTGGCCGTCACGAGCCTCGCCGCTGAAGCCTTGCCACGCCGACTGTGTCCGGTGATCACGGTGAACGACAAGGCATTGATGCTGGTGCCGTTTGAAGCGGCTGCGCTAGACAAGCGCTTGCTCAAGGCAGAAATCACCTCCGTTCGACACCGATCTCACGAGATCATTGCAGCCATGGATGCGGTGCTCAGCGGCATCTGACAACAACAGGGGGAGGGCCCATGAGCCTGCACAAAGAAATCAGCTTCGAGCTGGAAATCTGTCAACACCTGGCTGCCAACGGCTGGCTGGTTTTTGACGATGTTGGCAGGGCTTGTAATTTGCTTCTGAAGTCGTCGCCCAAGGCCCGGGCAATTTCGCTGATGGGAGGATTGCCGGTAAATTTCTCAAACAAGCGCAACGCTCGTTCACACGCCGCTTGGCTGTCTGGACTTCGTTGGTCTGCCTTCAGCCATCGAACATAGACACACCTTGGTTGACGTTTGACAGATGGATGTGAAACGGTGTTGGTCGGCTGGGATAGGGCAGGGTGCTGATCCGTAGCTTGAGCAACGGAAACCGGCTGGTAGCCACACAGGACCTCAGCCCGTTTCAGGGTCGCGTGTCGCACCGCCTCAAAGTAACTGCATTGCCCGAGGGTTCGGACCAGATGCCCGCTCCTACGCTCTGCCCGAAGAGGGTGGTCGTGAGGTAGACAGATACGAAGGTAGTACGAACTACCGCGCATGAACAGACCGGGAATGTACGCAGCCATGGATGCCTCAACAAGGGTTGAGTGCTACATCCATGTGCTACAAAACGCCGTTAAGCGCATCAAAACCACTGCAGGTATTTGGGTGACGAGCCTTGACCCCGGCACTGGATTCACAGTTAGGGCTGCTTGGTTCCCCACCTGACCCGGTTGGCCGCTTCACCATGCGGGAAGGCCCGTCAAGGTGGATTGTAGCCGCCACCCGCTGCGCGCTGCCGGGGGGCGCTACCCTAGAATCCACGCCATGTCTTACGTTGTCCTGGCCCGCAAGTACCGCCCCAAGAACTTCGCCGAAATGGTGGGGCAGGAGCATGTGGTCACGGCCCTGGGCAACGCGCTCACCACCCAGCGGCTGCACCACGCCTACCTGTTCACGGGCACGCGCGGCGTGGGCAAAACCACGGTGTCGCGCATCCTCGCCAAGTCGCTCAACTGCGTGGGCCCAGACGGGCAGGGCGGCATCACCGCCACGCCGTGTGGCGTGTGCCCGGCATGCACCGACATCGACAGCGGCCGGTTTGTGGACTACACCGAGCTTGACGCCGCCAGCAACCGGGGCGTGGACGAGGTGCAGGCCCTGCTGGAACAAGCTGTTTACAAGCCGGTGCAGGGGCGCTTCAAGGTCTTCATGATCGACGAGGTGCACATGCTCACCAACACGGCGTTCAACGCCATGTTGAAAACGCTGGAAGAGCCACCCGAGTATTTGAAATTTGTGCTGGCCACGACCGACCCACAGAAGGTGCCTGTCACCGTGTTGAGCCGCTGCCTGCAGTTCAACCTGCGGCCCATGGCGCCTGAGACCGTGTTCGAGCACCTGGGCACGGTGCTTCAAGCCGAAGGTGTGGTGTCGGAGCCGCCTGCGCTGCGCCTGTTGGCCCGCGCAGCCCGAGGCTCCATGCGCGATGCCCTCAGCCTGACCGATCAGGCCATTGCCTTTGGTGGCGGCCAGCTGCAGGAAGAGGCCGTGCGCCAGATGCTGGGCGCGGTCGGACGCAACCACGTGTTTGCGCTGATCGGCGCCCTGGCTGCCGCAGACGGTGCCACCGTGGTTGGCACCATCGATGGTCTTCGCAAACAGGGCCTGAGCGCCGCCTCCACGCTGGAGGAAATGACGCACATCTTGCAGCGCATGGCCGTGGCCCAGCTCACCCACGCCGAGCCCGATCCGGCCGACCCTGAAGCCCCCGAGGTGCAGCGCCTGGCCGATCTGCTGCCCCCTGACCAGACCCAGTTGCTGTACAGCCTGTGCCTGCACGGCCGCACCGAGCTGGGCCTGGCCCCCGATGAATACGCCGCACTCGTCATGGTGCTGCTGCGCCTGCTGGCCTTTCAGCCCGCTGGTCAACGCGCCCTGGCTGAAAAAAAAAGCCTGACGCGGACTGCTGAGCCCGCCGAGCCACCCAAACCGCCGCCTGCATGGGTGCAACCCCTGCCTGTGCGCCACGCGCCACCGCCCGTGTCGTCTCTGCCGGTGATGGATGTGCCCCCTTCACGCACACCGCTGGTTTCATCTGCCGAGCAGTCTTCGGGTGAAGTTAAGTCAAAAGTGCCTGTGGCGCTTGATGGTATTGGTTTTGTTGCTACACCTGTGGTGCCTGTGCCGGTGCGCATGGCACCCGAGCCGGTCCGTGCTGAACTGAACGCATCGGTCCAGCTGACGCCGCCCGTCGGCCCCTCCGAGGAGGGTGACTTCTGGCACGGACTGGTCTTGGCCATGGTGCAGGCCGAAACCGTGGGCGCGCTGGTGCGCGAACTGGCCTTGCAGTCGCAACTGTTGGCCCGCGACGATTCCGCCGAGCCCTCGCACTGGATGCTGCGGGTCGAAAACGCCACCCTCAACCAGCCTGGTACGCGTGACCGTCTGCAGGCAGCTCTGGAGCGGCATGGCCATGCCGTGAAGCTGGCTGTGGAGGTGGGCCCTGTTTCTGATTCGCCCGCGCGCCGTCTGGCAGCTGCTGCCGCCCAGCGGCAGGAAGATGCGGAACGCAGCGTGCGCCAAGACCCGTTTGTGCAGTCACTGGTGCGTGACTTTGGCGGCAGAATCGTGCCCGGTACGCTGCGGCCCGTGATGCCCCCCACCTGATTTTCTTTCAACCACTTAGGAATCGCATGTTCAACAAAGGACAACTCGCCGGACTCATGAAGCAGGCCCAGGCCATGCAGGACAACCTGAAGAAGGCCCAGGACGAGCTGGGCAACATCGAAGTGACTGGCGAGTCGGGCGCTGGCCTGGTCAAAGTCGTCATGACCTGCAAACACGACGTCAAACGCGTCACCATCGACCCTTCTCTGTTGGCCGATGACAAGGACATGCTTGAAGACTTGGTGGCCGCCGCCTTCAATGCCGCCGTGCGCAAGGCCGAAGACACCAGCCAGGAAAAAATGGGCAAGATCACCGCAGGCATGCCCGGATTGCCTGGCGGCATGAAGCTGCCCTTTTGAGCCCTGCCACTTTTGGCTGATTCCCACTCCCTTGATGCCCTGACCCAGGCACTGCGCCGTTTGCCCGGCGTGGGGGCCAAGTCCGCTGCCCGCATGGCGTTCCACCTGCTTCAGCACGACCGGGCAGGCGCGCTCCAGCTCGCCACCACGCTCAGCCAGGCGGTGGAGCAGGTGCGGCACTGTGAGCTGTGCCATACCTTCACCGAATCGGTGGTTTGCAGCACCTGCCAGGATCCCACCCGGGACCGCAGGCAGTTGTGTGTGGTTGAGACGCCCGCTGACCAGGCCGCGCTCGAACGCACCGGTGCATACAAGGGCCTTTATTTTGTGTTGATGGGCAAACTCAGCCCACTGGACGGCATTGGTCCGCACGACATCGGTCTTCACAAGCTGTTTGATCGTTTGGGCGGATGCGACTTGCCGACTCTGGCAACCGACTTCCCTCCTGTGGGAGAGGTGATTCTGGCCACCAACTTCACTGCAGAAGGCGAATCCACCGCGCATGTGATTGCCCAGGCTTTGCGGGGTACCGACATCCAGGTCACGCGCTTGTCGCGTGGGGTACCCGTTGGCAGTGAGCTGGAATACGTGGACCTGGGCACCATTGCACACGCACTGGTTGACCGGCGGTCCACCGCCACCTGATTTCACCCCCACTGAATAGGACACTGCTCATGACACCCCATTTCACTGTGGCCCATTGGTGTGTGCTGATCGCGGCGATGTTGCCCATCTTTTGCGCCGGTCTGGCCAAATGGGGCATGTTCAAAACGCCCCGCCGCGACGGCGGCTACGACAACCACAACCCGCGTGCGTGGTTGGCCAAACAGAGCGACTGGCGTGCGCGGGCCAACGCGGCGCAGGCCAACAGCTTTGAGGCCTTGCCGTTTTTCATTGGTGCCGTGGTGATTGCCCATCAGTTGCATGCCCCGCAAACCCGGCTCGACATCCTGGCCCTGCTGTTTGTGGTGTCCAGGCTGATATACATCTTCATGTACGTGGCTGACCTCGCCACCGCCCGCAGCCTGGCCTGGACCGTGGCGCTGGTCTTGAACATCACCATCTTGTTCATCGGGGCCTGAGGCCACGGGCCGCCCTAGGGCAAACCCGCTCAGGGCTGCCCCTGATGCGGTGCAGCAATTGCCCCGCTAGCCTTGGGGCATGTCACCCAGAGCCCCATTCTCTCCCTCCAAACGAGCCTTGCTGCAAGCGGCGGGACACATGACGGGCGCGCTGGCGTTGGGTGCGGCGGCTTGGACACCCGGCCGTGCAGGTGGCGCATCGCCGGAAGGCTTGCCGCGCATCAGGGTGGCGCTGGCGCAGCCGCACTCCATGGCGCACCTTCCCCTGTTGCTGGCCCACAACCTGGGGTATTTCCAGGCCGAAGGGTTGCAGGTGGAGTTTGCTGTGCATGCCTCCGAGGAGCGGGCCGTGTTGTCTGCCCTCAGGGGCGGTGCTTCGGTGGTGGCGTGCAGCTACGCCCACGCTTTCACAGGGCCCGCGCGCCGCTTGGATCTCCAGGCGTTTTTGCTGCAGTCCAGGGCTCCGCAGGTGGTTCTGGGAGCGTCATTGAAAACGCTCGGGCACTACCGCTCGCCCACGGATTTGCGGGGGCGCAGGGTCGGCGTTTTGGCTTCCGATGCTCCAGGTCCCATGGTGTTGGGCATGCTGATGCAGAACGCGGGTATTCAGCCCGGTGAGGCCTCTCTGGTGATGGCCGACGGCGCACAAGAGTTGGTTGCGCGCTACCGCGCTGGCGAAATCGATGCACTCAGCCTGAACGATCCGCTGGTGACCATGCTGGAGCAGCGCGGCGAGATCCGCGTGCTGGCCGACACGCGCTCGGTGCACGGCACCCGCGAGGTGCTGGGAGGCCCCGTGCCTGGGTGTGCGCTGTGCGCCCCCTTGGCTTGGATGTCCGGGCAGTCGGCAGCTTGTCAGTCTTTGGCAAACGCGCTGGTTCATGCATTGAAATGGCTGCAAACCGCTGGCCCGGGAGATTTGCTGAAGACGCTGCCCGATGCCGCAGTGGGCACAGACCGTGCCTTGTACCTGGCTGCGTTTGAAAAGGCCCGAGACGGCTTCTCGTCAGACGGGCTGTTGCCCTCGGACGCTGCACATGCGGCACTTGCCGTGCAACTGCGGCTTGACCCGGCGCTGCGCGATGCCCGTGTGAACCTGTCGCGCACCTACACCAACCAGTTTGCACAAAAGGCCAAAGCCCGGTTCCGGGCTTGAGGTCACTCGTGTTCGCAGCAGACTGCTGCCCGCCGCTCCCCACTTTTACTTGTGGGCCTTCTTGTTTGCGGGAGCGTTGGCTTTGCGGCTGCTTTTGGCGGCAACAGCGGTGCGTTTCGCGGGCTTGTCGGGTGCCATCGTTTTGCGGCCTTTCTGCGCCACCACTGCTTTGCCTTTACTCGGTGCCGAGGCTGCGCGTGGTGTGTACACCGCGAGTTGTTGTCCCGCTTTCAGTGCGGCCGAGGCGGCCAGTTTGTTCCACTGCGCCAAGTCTTGGGCGCTCACATCCAGCCGTTTGGCCATGGCAGACAGGCTCTCGCCTTTGCGCGCCTTCACGGTTCGGCGGACCAGCACCACCTCAGGTTGGAGTTGCAGCTGGGCGTTGTCGGCCAGGTGACCCGGCACTTCGTTTCCGTGCTCGTGCAGGCGCGGTACCAACAGCGTTGACCCTGCGCGCACCAGCATGCGAGGCGGGATGTTGTTGAGACTGCGCAGCTCGGTCTCGGGCATGCCCACGCGCTTGGCGATGTCTGCCGTGCGCATGTGGGAGGGCACCGCCCACGCAGTCCAGGTGGCCAAGGGGCCCAGGTGGAACTGCAGGTTGCGCTGAAACACACTGGCGTTGTCCCACGGCAGCAGGATGTGTGGGGTGCCTGCCGCCAAAATCACTGGCCGATGCAAAGATGGGTTCAGGGCGCGGAAATCCGCCTCCGTCACTTCTGCCAGGCGCGCCGCCAACGACACATCGATGTCACGCGTGATCCTCACCGTATCGAAGAACGGGTGGTTTTCAATCACTGGCAGCGTGGCGCTGAAAGCCGTCGGGTTGGCCACGATGTTCTTGACCGCTTGCAGCTTGGGCACGTACATGCGTGTTTCTTGCGGCATCGTCAGGTCTTCGTAACCTGTGGGCAAACCCTTCTTCTGGTTGCGGTCTATGGCACGTTTCACGCTGCCCTGTCCCCAGTTGTAGGCGGCCAGTGCAAGGTGCCAGTCGTTGAACATGCCGTGCAACATTTGCAGGTAGTCCAGTGCGGCGCGTGTGGAGGCGAGCACGTCGCGCCGATCGTCGCGGAAGACGTTTTGCTTCAAGTCATAGTCTTTGCCGGTGGCCGGCATGAACTGCCACATGCCTGCGGCTTTGGCGTGCGACACGGCCTGTGGGTTGAACGCGCTTTCAATGAATGGCAGCAACGCCAATTCGGTGGGCATGTTGCGCCGCTCCAGCTCCTCAACGATGTGGAACAGGTATTTCCGCGACCGCTCTGTCATTCGCCCGATGTAGTCGGGGCGGGTGGCGTACCACTGCTCCTGGTTGCGTACCAGGTCGTTTGCCAGGTCGGGCATGGCAAAGCCGCGCCGAATGCGTTCCCACAGATCCGCCGGGGCTGAGAGGGTTGCCACCGACCGTGTGCCGGTTTCGCCCAGTTCAATGTCGCGCAGCTGGCCGCCGGGCAGGGTAGGCACGCGCAAACCCACGGCGGCGGGTTTCCCAGGGGGGTTCAGTGGTGCAGATGCTTGCGTGCCTGGGCCTGGCTTGTCAACCGGGGGGAGTGCAGTGGTGGCGCAACCTGAGAGTACGCTCGCAGCGAGCAGGGGGAGCCATCGGACAAGTGTGGGCAGGCGCGCCCACAGGCTGCGGTGAAGTTCTGGTGCAGACATGCGTTTTATCGAAACTCGTTTTTCCATTCGCGCAAGGCCGCGAACACGGCCACATCGCCTTGCGCTGTGGGTGTGTGTGTGCGCGCAGCTTGCACCAGGGCAGGCTCCCGCACACGCAAAAAGGGATTGATGCTGCGTTCCGTGGCCATGCGGCCCGGGAGCGTTGGCTGGCCTGCTGCGCGCATGGCGAGGCAACGTGCGTTCCAGTCTGCCAACAGCGAGTTGTCCGGGTCAACATGGAGCGCGAAGCGGAGGTTGGAGAGGGTGTATTCGTGGGTACAGCACACCAGCGTGTCCTCGGGCAGGGCAGAGAGCTTGTCCAGAGATGCCAGCATGTCCGCCGCAGTGCCCTCAAACAACCGGCCGCATCCCCCAGAAAACAACGTGTCGCCGCAAAACAGCCAGGCTGGGGCACCCTCTGCACCTGTGGTCTTGCGTGCGACGTAGGCCACATGGCCGGCAGTGTGACCTGGTACGTCAAGAACCTGCCAGTCCAGCCCGAGCAGTGAAAACGCAGAGCCGCCCTGAACACGCTCCGCCTTGGCATCGGTCCACTCCCGGGCAGGAGCCAGCAAACGGGCTCCGGTGGCATCTCGCAGCGCCAGTGCCCCTGCTGTGTGGTCGGCGTGGTGGTGGGTCACTAAAATGGCCGCTGCCTTCAGGCCGTGTGCGGCGAGGTAGTCCGTCACGCCCCGCGTTTCGCCGGGGTCAACCACCACGGCTGATGTGGTGTCGTGCAGAACCCAAATGTAGTTGTCAGAAAACGCAGGAACGGGGTGCAAAACCATGGGTGTGATGTGTGTGAACGCCGTGTCTGGCCTGCGGGTGATGGGTGCGCCTGCCGATGGCGCTCTGGTGCCGGATCGAGTCAAACCCTGCCGCCATGCAGCCTGAAATTATAAGTTTGGAAGCCTGGTGGGCTACTCCGCAGGGCCAGCATCTTCTCGCGTGGGAGCAGGCCCGTTTCGACGAGGCCGTGGTAGATCTGTTTGGCTTCAATGCGTTGCAGCTGGGTGTGCCCGAACTCCAGGCCCTGCAAACCAACCGCATGCCACACCGCTGGCTGTCGCTCACGCACACCGAAACCGGTGACCAGTCTGACCCATGCAAAGCAGATGGGCTGGCGTGCGTGCTGGTCACTGACCCAGCTGCACTGCCTTTCCCAGACAACAGCTTGGACTTGCTGGTGCTGCCCCACACGCTGGAGCTGAGCGCTGACCCGCACAACGCCTTACGGGAAGTCGAGCGGGTGCTGCGCCCTGATGGGCGTGTGGTGCTGTCTGGGTTCAACCCCCTGAGCTTGTGGGGTGGCCGCCAGATGCGAGCACACCTGTGCGACCGTCTGGGTTTGACTTGGGGAGGCGGGGCCCGGCTGTACCTGCCCAGGGCGGGTGAATTCATTGGCCATTGGCGCATGCGTGACTGGCTGCGCCTGATGAGTTTCGACGTGGAGGCCACACGCTTTGGGGTATACCAGCCAGCGGTACGTACCGAGCGGTGGTTGCAGCGATTTGCATGGCTGGAGGGGGCGGGTGCCCGTTGGTGGCCTGTTTTTGGGGCTGTTTATTTCATGGTGGCAGTCAAAAGGGTACAGGGTGTCCGTTTGCTGGGCCCGGCCTGGAAGCCCTACCGAACCACAGCCGCAAGGCCTGCGATAGTGGCTGGCCGCAGTGGTGGTCCATGGCCGCCAATGAAAAACAGTTCCCCCGTGCACTCAACAAAAAAAGAAAGCTGAATGTGAACCAAGTGGTCATTTACACCGATGGCGCATGCAAGGGAAATCCCGGCCCAGGCGGCTGGGGCGTCTGGTTGAAATCTGGGGCGCACGAACGCGAACTGTGTGGCGGCGAATCAGAAACCACCAACAACCGCATGGAACTCATGGCGGTGATCGAGGCCCTGTCGGCCCTGAGGCGACCCTGCAACGTGCTGCTGCACCTCGACAGCGAATACGTGCGCAAGGGCATCACCGAGTGGATACACGGCTGGAAAGCCAAAGGCTGGAAAACGGCTGCCAAACAACCCGTGAAAAATGCCGATCTTTGGCAACGCCTGGACGCACTGGTGGCCAACGGGGGGCACACCATTGAGTGGAAGTGGGTCAAAGGGCACGCCGGAGACCCCGGCAACGAGAAGGCTGACAGCCTGGCCAACCAGGGTGTTCCCAGGGGGCGCAGTTGAACCGGCTTGCACCGTTCGAAGCTCTCAGGGCGATTTGTCATTGCCAGTGGCATTAAATTCATTCCATTTACTTCTTCCGGGCTTGCCGCTTCATGTCTAAAAAAGCAATCTATGGCGCAGTTGTCGCATCGGGTTTGGTTGCCGCGCTGGCGGGTGCCTGGTGGGTTCAAAACAGGCAGCCTGGTGTACCCAAAGACGCTGCCAGCCCCCCTTCTGCCGCCAAAAGCGGCGCGCCGGGTGCTGCCCGCCCGCCGGGTGTTGAGGTCGCCAAGGTCAGGGCCGTGGCATTGCAAGACGATGCTCAGGCTGTCGGCACATTGAAGTCGCGCCAGAGTGTGATGCTGCGGCCCGAGGTGGCTGGACGGGTGTCGCAGATCGCGTTTGCCGACGGTGCGCGTGTGCGCAAAGGCCAGTTGCTGGTGCAACTCGACGATGTGCTGCAGCGGGCCGAGTTGAGTCAGGCGCAAGCACAAGTGTCCATTGCCCGTGCCAACCTCAAGCGCAACCAGGAGTTGCTGGCTGAAAAGTTTGTGGCCCCCCGCGTGGTGGAAGAAAGCCAGGCCAGCCTGCAGGTGGCCGAGGCCCAACTGGCGCTGGCGCAGGCGCGGTTGGGCCGCATGCGCATCGTTGCGCCTTTCGATGGCACCGTGGGGATTCGCAATGTCAATCTCGGCGACTACGTGAAGGACGGGGCTGACTTGGTCAACCTCGAAGACAGCAGCAGCCTGTATGTCGATTTCAGGGTGCCTGAACGCTTTCAGGGCAAGCTGGCGACGGGCCAGGTCGTGAAGGTCGAGCTGGATGCTCTGCCGGGTCAGGTGTTTCAGGCCAAGGTACAGGCACTTGACCCGCTGGTGGATGCCAACGGCCGATCGGTGGCTGTGCGCGCCGTGTTGCCGGGTGTGGGCAGTTCCCCATTGCGGGCTGGCATGTTTGCGCGGACGACCACGGTGTTTTCTGTGTCAGATGCGGCTCTGGTGGTGCCAGAAGAGGCCATCGTTCCGCAGGGTGGCAAGCAGTTTGTGTTTGCGCTGGATGCCCAGGGAGAGGGCGACGCCAAAAAGCTGACCTCGCGCAAGGTTGAAGTGAAGCTGGGCGCGCGCAACAACTCTCAGGTGCAACTGATCTCTGGTGTTGCCGAGGGTGACACCGTGGTGGTGGCCGGGCAGCAGAGGTTGCAGAAAGACGGCACAGAGGTGCGTGTGGTCGACATGTCCGGCCCCCCCGGTGGCAAAAAAGGCCCGCCCGGTGGCAAGCCCCCGGAGGGCGCGCCGGCACCGGCAGCAGCACCCGCCAAACCCTGACGGAGACACCCCATGCAATTGCCCGAAATATCTGTGCGTCGGCCGGTTTTTGCCACGGTGCTGTCGTTGTTGGTGCTGCTGGTGGGCTGGGTGTCGTTCCAGGGCCTCAGCGTGCGTGAGTACCCCAAAATTGACGAGCCCATCGTCACCGTCAGCACCCGGCTGGCAGGTGCGTCCAGCGAGGTTATCGAGTCGCAACTGACCAAAGTGATCGAGGACTCCGTGGCCGGTATCGAAGGTGTGGACGTGATCACATCCGTCAGCCGTCAGGAGCAGAGCCAGATCACCGTCAAATTCAAGCTGGAACGCGACCCTGACTCGGCCGCTGCCGACGTGCGCGACAAAGTGAGCCGCGTGCGCCAGAAACTGCCGCAGGAAATCGACGAGCCCGTGATTGCCAAGGTGGAGGCCGACGCTTTCCCGGTGATCTGGCTGGCGCTCAGCTCCGATACCCACGATGCGCTGCAACTCTCTGACTTTGCCAACCGCCTGGCCAAACCGGTGTTGCAAACCGCCCCTGGTGCAGCGGATGTGCGCGTGTACGGCGAGCGCAAGTACAGCATGCGCATCTGGCTTGACCCCGACCGCCTGGCCGCCTACCGCCTGACCGTGCAAGATGTGGAAGACGCCTTGCGGCGCAACAACCTGGAAGTGCCAGCCGGGCGCATCGAAAGTGGCCAGCGCGAGTTCAACGTGACGGCAGCCACTGATTTGCAGCGGGCCGCCGAGTTTGGTCAGATGACGATCAAAACCGTCAACGGGCTGCCCATCCGACTGGCCGATGTGGCCCGGATCAAAGAAGGCCCGCAGGACGAACGCACTTCTGTGCGCCTGAATGGCCGCGACGCCATTTCTCTGGGCGTGATCCGGCAGGCCACCGCCAACCCGCTGGTTCTGTCAGCCGGTGTGCGTGAGCGGCTCGACAAGGTACGCGCTGATTTGCCGCCTGGCATCAGTGTTGACGTGGCCAACGACAACTCCGTTTTCATCGACCGCTCCATCAAGGCCGTATACACCACCATTGCCGAGGCTGTCGTGCTGGTGGCCTTGGTGATTTTTGTGTTTTTGCGCTCGCTGCGGGCTTCGCTCATTCCGCTGGTGACCATTCCAGTCAGTCTGATCGGCACCTTCGGGCTGATGGCGTTGTTCGGTTTCTCCATCAACACACTCACGTTGCTGGCCTTGGTGCTGGCGATTGGCCTCGTCGTGGACGATGCCATCGTGGTGCTGGAGAACATTTACCGCCACATCGAGGATGGCATGGAGCCCGTGCAGGCTGCCATCAAGGGCGGCAAAGAGATTGGTTTTGCCGTGGTTGCCATGACGCTGACCCTGGCTGCCGTTTATGCCCCTCTGGCTTTCACCCCCGGACGCACCGGGCGGCTATTTGCCGAGTTCGCGCTGGCGCTGGCCGGGGCAGTGGTGGTGTCCGGATTCGTGGCCCTCACGTTGTCGCCCATGATGAGCAGCAAACTGCTCAGGCACAACCCGAACCCAGGCCTGTTTGACCGGGGCATGGAGCGCGTGCTCAAGGGCATCACCCATGGTTACAACCGGTTGTTGGCCGCGTCGCTCAAGGCGCGGTGGTTGGTGCTGCTGGTCATGCTGGGCAGTGCCTTGGGCACTTGGGCTTTGCTCAAAAGCACCAAGCAGGAGCTGGCCCCCATTGAAGACCGGGGCGTGATCCTGACCAGCATCAACGGCCCGGACGGGGCCACCATGGACTACACACGCAAATACGCACAGGCCATTGAGCGCATTGGTCAGGACTACCCCGAGTTCGACCGCATATTCAGCATCGTGGGTAATCCTACCGTGGCACAGGCCAACGTGTTTTTGCGTGCCAAGCCGTGGGAAGAGCGTGAAAAATCCACCCAGCAACTGGCGCGCGAGATCACCCCCCGTGTGGCAGGCTTGCCGGGTGTGAGCGCATTTCCCATCACCCCGCCGTCACTCGGCCAGGGTTTCAGGGAGCGGCCCATCAACTACCTGATCATCACGTCCGACAGCTACGAAAACCTGTCCCGCGTGGTGCGTCAGTTCCAGGACGAAATGGCCAAAAACCCCGGCTTTGTGCAGGTGGACACCGACTTGCGCCTGAACAAGCCCGAAATCCGCATGGATGTGGACCGTGAACGCGCCGCCGATATGGGCGTCAGCGTGGAAGCCATCGCACGCACGGTGCAAACCATGCTGGGTGGAAGGGTGGTGACCCGCTACAAAAAAGACGGTGAGCAGTACGACGTGGTGGTGCAAACTGAAAGCTCGCAGCGCAGCACCCCTGAAGACATTGACAAGCTGTTTGTGCGTGGCAAAAACGACACCATGATTCCCCTGGCCTCCCTGGTCAAAACCCGCGAAGTGGTGGTTCCTCGGGATTTGAACCACTTTGGGCAGCGCCGTTCGGCCTCACTCACCGCCAACCTGTCGGCAGACTATGCGCTGGGCGAAGCGCTCGATTTCATGGATGCCACCGCTGCCAAAGTGTTGCCCCCCGGGTACACCACCGACCTGAATGGTCAGAGCCGGGAATTCCGCAATTCATCGGGCTCGCTGGCGGTGGTGTTTGTGCTGGCGTTGCTGTTCATTTACCTAGTGCTGGCTGCGCAGTTCGAGAGTTTTGTGGACCCCTTCATCATCATGCTCAGCGTGCCGCTGTCGATGTTGGGGGCCTTGCTGGCCCTCAAATTCACGGGTGGCACCTTGAACGTGTACAGCCAGATCGGGTTGATCACGTTGGTGGGGCTGATCACCAAGCACGGCATTCTGATCGTGGAGTTTGCCAACCAATTGCAGGAGCAGGGCAAAACCAAGCTGGAGGCAGTGGTGGCTTCGGCCACGCTGCGGCTGCGGCCCATTCTCATGACCACTGGCGCCATGGTGCTGGGCGCGGTCCCTTTGGCGCTGGCCACGGGGGCAGGGGCAGAGAGCCGTCAGCAAATTGGCTGGGTGATTGTGGGTGGCATGAGCCTGGGCACGCTCCTGACCATATTTGTGGTTCCCACGGTTTACACCTTGTTGGCGCGCAAACACACACCTGAAAAGAGAGCTGTCAGCGCAATACCATCAAGCGCTGGAGCCTAAAAATATATGATGACTGATGCCGCCCGTCTCACACCAGGGTGTTGAGCCAATCAGCGGGAGGCAGGGGGCGGGAGTACAAAAAGCCCTGCATGGCATGGCATTGGTGCGCCTGCAAGAACTCAGCCTGTTCGCGTGTTTCAACTCCCTCGGCCACCACGCGCAGTTTGAGTGCTGTGGACATGCTCAATATCAGCGTGACCAGCGCCGCGTCGTTGGCATCGCCCGGCAGGCCGTCGACAAAACTGCGATCGATTTTCAGCTCATGCAGCGGCAGGCGCTTGAGGTAAGCGAGGCTTGAATACCCCGTGCCAAAGTCGTCCACCGAAAACTCGAACCCCAGGCTGGCGAGGCGGTTCATGCTGGCGACGGTGGCTTCCAGGTCGGCAATCAGCAGGCTCTCTGTCACTTCCAACACCAACCGTCGGGGCTCCACACCGTGTGCCTCCAGAATGGACAGCAAACGGTCCTCGAAGCCTGCATGGCGAAATTGCCGGGCACTGATGTTGACCGACAGGGGAATGTCTGACCCACGGGCTTCGAGTTGCAATGCCAATTGGCATGCCTGCTCCAGCATCCATTCACCCATGGGCACGATCAGCCCCGTTTCTTCTGCAACGGGAATGAACTGGGCTGGTGATATGGCTCCCCGCTGCAGGTGAACCCAGCGCATGAGCATCTCTGCTCCCACCACTTGTCCCTGTGCGTTGACCTGCGACTGCACTGCAGCGCCGAGTTGACCCAGCGCCACAGCTTCTTGCAGATCTGTTTCCAGTTGCAGACGTTCGCGCAACTCGGCTTGCATGCTGGGCTCGAAAAACACCACACGGTTGCGGCCCCGCGATTTGGCGCGGTAGAGGGCGGTGTCGGCCTCGCGCAGCACGTCATCAGGGGTTTTTTCCTGCTGATCCAGCAAGGTGACACCAATGCTCATGTGCGCCTGATGGGTGCCTCCGGGTACGTCGAATGGCTGCAACATGGCACCGCTCAGTCGCTCTGCGAGAGACTGAGCTTGCTCTGTTGCCTCGCGTGACGAAGTTGCCAGCCCACGCTGCAGCACCACAAACTCGTCGCCTCCGGTGCGTGTGACCAACGATGGCGCGGTCACCTGCGCGGCCATGCGTTGTGCCACCTGCACCAACATGCGGTCACCCGCCAGATGGCCGTGGTAGTCGTTGATGTCCTTGAAGTTGTCGAGATCGATGAACATGAGTGCCGACCTGTCAGCGCCCACTTGTGCGGCGTCCAGTGCTTCACGGGTTTGCTGCATCAACACGCGGCGGTTGGGCAGACCGGTGAGGTGGTCCAGCTCGGCTTGGTGTTTCAGCACCTGCTGGGCCTGTTGGGCCTGTTGTATGGCGTCGTCAAGGTGGCGCAGCAGCACGGCTGCAGACAGCCCGACGATCACATTGACCGTGAAAAAATTCAGTGCCAGCAGGCCCCACTTCAACTCGGGCTGCTGCTGCAACGGTATGGGTGCGAGTGGCAGATCCAGCGCGTAACCCAACCCAAACACGCCCACCGTGATGGCAGCCACCACCGCGGTGGCCACATGCCGACCGAGCAGCAAGGCCGTCATCATGGGGGCCGCTGACAGCCAGACGAGGCCAAAGGCACCCACGTGGTTCAACAGGAACGACATGCCCACGCCAACCATGATCAACACCAGCACGCCACCTCGCGCCTGGGGCGACAGGTTGCGCAAGCGGTGGATGGCAAACAGCGCCGCCAAGCCCAACACGTTGGTCAGCCCCATGGCCAGGTCGTTTTTGATGTAAGAGACGACTGTGCCAAGTACCACCAGAACAGTGCCCAGCGGCATGGCCACATCGGTGGCCCGGTTGATGAGTTCCTGCCGCCAATGCGAGAGTCCAGCCGTGCTGACGGGGCTCGTGGGGTCTGCGTTTGCGTTGTCGGGGCTGGTCATGGGGGTGCGCGGTTGGGTCTTCCCATTCTGTCAGACCACTCCGTCAAACACCATCACGTCCACTTCATCGCCTGCAGCCACGCTGGATTGGTTGTGGTGCAACACGATCAGGCCATTCGCCTCGACCATCGATCGCAGCACGCCCGAGCCCTGGTTGCCCGCCACGTCCACCCACAGCGAGCCGTCGGGCCGTGTCTTGACGTGGCCTCGCTGGTACTCGGTGCGGCCAGGCTTTTTGCGCAGGGTCTGGGTGCTGCGGGCTTTCAGCAACACGGGGGGCGGCGCTTCGCAGCCCATCATGCGCTGCAGGGCAGGGCGCACAAACGCCAGGAACGTGACCATCACGGCCACCGGGTTCCCGGGCAGGCCAAACAGCACGGCGGGGGGGGCGTCTGCCTTGGGGATGCGCCCTACCGCCATGGGCCGGCCAGGCCTCATGGCGATGCGCCATAAGGCCACGCCACCGCCACTGGCCGGGTCGTCACCGGCCAGCTTCTTCATCATGGACTTGGTGTGGTCGGCCTCGCCCACGCTCACCCCGCCGCTGGTGATGATGGCGTCTGCTTCGTTGGCCGCACGTCGGAAGGTGGCTTCCAGTTGCGCTGGGTCGTCGCCCACCACGCCCAGGTCCATTACCTCGCAGCCCAAGCGCTTGAGCAGGCCAAACACCGTGTAGCGGTTGCTGTCGTACACCGCGCCCTCTCGCGGAGCGTCGCCCAAGCTCAGAATTTCATCGCCGGTGGAAAAGTAGGCCACTCGCAGGCGGCGGTACACCGTGACTGTGGGCAACCCCATGCTGGCCACCAGGCCCAGGGCGGCGGGTGTGAGGCGCTGGCCCTGGCGCAGGGCGGGTTGGCCCTGCATCAGATCTTCACCCATGAAGCGGCGGTTGTCGCCCAGTGCCAGCAGGCCAGGGGCAATGGTGATGGTCCCACCGACAGTGGTTTGCACCAGTTCTTGCGGCACCACGGTGTTCAGGCCTGTCGGCATGATGGCCCCGGTCATGATCTTCACGCACTGGCCCTTGCCCACTTCGCCTTGCCAAGCTTTGCCCGCAAAGGCGGTGCCGCCCACGGGTTGCAGCGTCAGCGGCTGGTCGGGTTGCAGTTGGGCGCCGTCGAATGCATAGCCGTCCATGGCCGAGTTGTCATGCGGCGGCACGCTGACGGGGGACACCACATCGGTGGCCAGCACGCGCTCGAAGGCCTCGAACAGCGGCAGCACCTCGGTGCGTTGCACGGGCTCCACCATCTGGGCCAGAAAGGTGTTCACGGCATCGGCGCTCAGCGCCTGCGGGTCGTAGCCTTGCAGCTCCGCAGCAATCTGTTCAAAGGATTTCATGTTGAAACAGGGCGGCGCTTGGCCGTTCAGGCTTCCAGCGCTTGCAGGTCAGCCAGGGTGTTGGCGTTGAAGAAGGCGCGGCGGTCGTCGCCGGGCACATCGAAGGGCACCAGCACGGTGTGGTGTTGGCCAGTCCAGCGGTCGATCTTGCGGCCGCCAGCTTGTGTGAAGGCCACCAGGCTTTCCAGCAGAGACACGCGCAGCAGGCAAAACACAGGCTGGCTGCGCACGCTGCCGTCTTCTTCGGGCGCTGCCACCATCGCAATGTCTGCCCCTTCGCGGTTGGCGGCCTGGGCCAGGCGCTCGGCCAGGTCCAGCGGAAAGCGGGGCGTGTCGCAGGGCACGGTCAACAGCCATGGGGTTTCGGCGTGTTCCAGCCCGGTCATGAAACCGGCCAGGGGACCGGCGTAGTCGGGCAGGGTGTCGGGCCACACGGGGGCGCCAAAGGCTTCGTAAGCCGCCAGGTGGCGGTTGGCGTTCACCAGGGTGTCGCTGATCCAGCCGCCTTGTTGCATTTGCAGCCGCAGCAGGGTGTGCAGCGCCATGGGCGTGCCGTGGAAGTTTTGCAGCCCCTTGTCGGTGCCGCCCATGCGGGTGCCCCGGCCACCGGCCAGCACCAAGCCAGTGATGTCGCCGGGAAGAATGGGTGTGTGTGTCATGTGGGGGATGGGGTTCAGGTTCAGCCGCCGATGTAGCTCATCTCCACCCGACGGCCGCTTTTTTGCGCCTCGTCCGGCGGCAGGCTGGCGCGCAGTTGTGAATAGCGGTCGGTGCGGCCCTGCCAGATGGCCCCGATGGCACTGGCCAACTCTTCGTCGCTGGCGGGGTGGCCCAAATGGCCGTCCTGGCCCGGTGTGCCGCGTATGAAGCCACGCAGATCGTGCCCTTGGCTGGCAAACAGGCACAGGTACACCTTGCCCTCGGTGCTCAGGCGGGCGCGGTTGCAGTCGCCACAAAAGGCTTGCGTCACGCTGCTGATCACGCCGATTTCGCCCAAAGCCGGGTCGTGCTGGCCGTCTGGCCCGGCATAGCCCCAGCGCTCGGCGGTTTCGCCGGGGGCCGAGGGGTCGAGCTGCACCAGCGGCATCTCGCTGTGGATGTGCCGCACCACCTCGGCGCTGGGCATCACCTCGTTCATGCGCCAGCCGTTGGTGGCGCCCACGTCCATGTATTCGATGAAGCGCAGCGTGATGCCGCTGCCCCGGAAGTGGCGTGCCATGGGCAATATCTGGTCGTCGTTGGTGCCGCGCTTGACCACCATGTTCACCTTCAGCCCCGTGGGCTGGCCTTGGGCGTTCAGGCCCAGTCCCACCTCCTGGGCGGCTTGCAGGCCGTCGAGTACGTCGGCCACCGGAAAGTCCACATCGTTCATGCGGCGGAACACTGCGTCGTCCAGGCCGTCCAGGCTCACGGTCACGCGGTTCAAGCCCGCGTCTTTCAGTGCCTGGGCTTTTTTGCGCAGCAGGCTGCCGTTGGTGGTCAGTGTCAGGTCCAGCGGTTTGCCTTCCACGGTGCGCAGCGCTGCCAGTTGAGCAACCAGCACCTCAATGTGTTTGCGCAGCAGCGGCTCGCCCCCGGTCAGGCGGATTTTTTGCACCCCGTGCGCCACAAACTGTTTGGCCACGCGGGTGATTTCTTCGAAGGTGAGCAGGGCGCTGTGCGGCAGGTAGGCGTAATCGGACGTGAACACCTCTTTGGGCATGCAGTAGCTGCAACGGAAATTGCAGCGGTCGGTCACGCTGATGCGCAAATCGCGCAGCGGTCGGCCCAGCCCGTCGGCCAGCAGGCCGGTGGCGGGAATGTGTTGCGCAGGCAGATGGGCCGCCAGCGTTTGCATGCGGTGGTCTGCGATGGGAATGACGCGTTCAGACATGGGCCGGGATTATCGGCCCGGCCTCGGCCACGGGTGCCGGGGCGGCCCTTTGGTGCATGGGGGTTTGTGTGGCTCCCGTTCCGTGTTTTAATTTCAACGTTTATTGAAGCAATGGGTCAAAAGGAGTCACCATGAAGCGTTTTCACGTTCACCTGCATGTGTCTGACCTGGCTGCCAGCCAGGCGTTTTACAGCAAGCTGTTTGCCGCCGAGCCCGCGCGCGTGGAGGCTGACTACGCCAAATGGATGCTGGCCGACCCACCGGTCAACTTTGCCATTTCCACTCGGGGTGTGCAGCCAGGGGTCGACCACTTCGGCATTCAAGTGGACAACGCCGATGACCTGGCCACCCTCAAGGCACAGGCCCAAGCCGCCGACATAGCGCTGTTGGACGAAGGCGAAACCACCTGCTGCTATGCCCGCAGCGACAAATACTGGGTGACCGACCCACAAGGCGTGGCGTGGGAGCAGTTCCACACACTGGGCAATATCCCCACGTTCAATGCTGTAAAAAATGAGTCAAATCAGGATATTGCGCATACCTGTTGTGAACCAGCAGCTTCCAAAGGTGTAGCAACCAGCGGCGGCTGCTGTGCCCCTACCCCTGGCGGCACTGCCCGCAGGGGCTGCTGCTGATGGCCGCCATCACCCACACCGAAGTGGTCAGCGCGCTGGCCGCTTTGGCGCACGATGCCCGGTTGGCGGTGTTCAAGCTCCTGGTGCAGGCCGGGCCAGACGGTCTGGCGGCGGGTGTGCTGGCCGAGCGGCTGTCGCTGGCTCCGTCGGCGCTGTCGTTTCACCTGAAAGAACTCACCCAGTCGGGCCTGCTGCTGCAGCGCCCCGATGGCCGGAAAATCATGTACAGCGCCCGGTTTGACACCATGAATGCGCTCATCAGCCACCTGACCGACAACTGCTGTCAGGGCCAACCATGCGGGGTCAACGCCGCGCCGGTGGCCTGCCTTCCCACATCCTGCAACCCTGGAGCCACCATGCCACCCACCTCCTACAACGTGCTGTTTTTGTGCACCGGCAATTCAGCCCGCAGCATCCTGGCCGAAGCGCAGCTGAACGCGCTCGCCCCACACCGCTTCACGGCCTATTCGGCCGGCAGTCAGCCAGCGGGTGCGGTCAATCCGCACACACTGGCGTTTTTGCAGCACAGCGGGTTGCCCACCGAAGGTTTGCGCAGCAAATCCTGGCAGGAGTTCTCGGTCGAAGGTGCGCCCCACATGGACTTCATCGTCACCGTCTGCGACCAGGCAGCCGGTGAAATCTGCCCCGTGTGGCCCGGCCACCCCGCTGTGGCGCACTGGGGTGTGGCCGACCCTGTGGCTGCCAAGGGTACCGACGCAGACGTTCACCATGCTTTCGTGACCGCCGCTGCCGTGCTGCGCCGCCGCATCGAGCTGTTCACCTCGTTGCCGCTGGACTCTCTCGACCACTTGGCCCGCCAGCAGCACCTGGCAGAGATTGGCGTGGCCGGATGAGTGCTCAGTGCGAAACCACGGCCAAGCTGGCCGCAGGTGCACCCATGAGCGTGTTCGAACGCTACCTGACGGTGTGGGTGTTCCTGTGCATCGTGGCGGGCATTGCGCTGGGACAGATGGCCCCTGCCGTGTTCCAGGCCGTGGGCCGCATGGAGGTGGCGCAGGTCAACCTGCCGGTGGGTTTGCTGATTTGGGTGATGGTCATTCCCATGCTGGTGAAGGTGGACTTTGGTGCGCTGGGCCAGGTGCGCCAGCACATGCGTGGCATTGGCGTCACGCTGTTCGTCAACTGGCTGGTCAAACCGTTTTCCATGGCGTTGCTGGGGTGGGTGTTCATTCGGCACGTGTTTGCCGATTGGCTGCCTGCCGACCAGCTCGACAGCTACGTGGCCGGGCTCATTCTGCTGGCCGCCGCGCCCTGCACGGCCATGGTGTTTGTGTGGAGCCGCCTGACCGGTGGCGACCCGCTGTTCACCCTGAGCCAGGTGGCGCTGAACGACAGCATCATGGTGGTGGCGTTTGCGCCGCTGGTGGGGCTGCTGCTGGGCATGTCGGCCATCATCGTGCCGTGGGCCACGCTGGTGACGTCTGTGGTGCTGTACATCGTCATTCCTGTGGTGCTGGCGCAGTGGCTGCGCAAGGCGCTGCTGCAAAAAGGGCAGGGCGCGTTCGACGCGGCCATGGAGCGGCTGGGGCCGTTCAGCATCGTGGCGCTGCTGGTCACGCTGGTGCTGCTGTTTGCCTTCCAGGGCGAAGCCATCCTGAAGCAGCCGCTGGTGATTGCCATGCTGGCTGTGCCCATCCTGATTCAGGTGGTGTTCAACTCTGGCTTGGCCTACTGGCTGAACCGCGCCGTGGGCGAAAAGCACAGCGTGGCTTGCCCGTCGGCGCTGATTGGGGCCAGCAACTTTTTTGAGCTGGCGGTGGCTGCCGCCATCAGCTTGTTTGGCTTCAACTCCGGCGCGGCCTTGGCCACGGTGGTGGGCGTGTTGATCGAGGTACCGGTGATGCTGGCGGTGGTGGCCGTGGTCAACCGCAGCAAGGGTTGGTACGAGCGTGGCGTCAGCCCTGCTTGCTGATGCGCTGCCAGTCGCGCAGCGTTTGCTGCAAGCGGTTTTTCGCGTTGGTGTGGCTGCCAGCAAAGGCCTGGGCCAGGCGTTTTTGCAGTGCCTCGTCGGGTGGCGGGGCACCAGTGGCTTTGAGCTGCTCGATCAGCAGCATCACGCTTTGGTAGTTTTTCGATGCCAAGGCCCACGCCAACAGGCCGTGGCCGCCGGGAGGCTGTGCATTCACGTCGGCCCCCTGGGCCAGCAGGTACTCCAGCAGGCCGGGTTTGCCGCCTTGCACCGCCCAGTGCAGGGGCACCAGGCCATCGGCCTGAGCGGCGTTGAAGTCGGTGCCGGGGGCCAGGGTGTCGGGTGACAGCGGCCAGCCCGAGGCTTTGATCATCTGGCGTGTTTTCCAATCGGTCATGGAGCCGGATGGTACGCGGCGGCTTGCGGGGCCGCAGCCCGCTACAGTTGCAACTTGGCTCGATGGCACCACGCCAACGACTTTTGCCTCTTTCACGCATGACCGTTTTGCGCTCCTTTTCTGAACACGCGGGCACCCTGCTCAAGGGCTTGTGGTGGCGTGCCTACTCGCGCCAGCACTTGGGCGCCGATGTGCTGGCAGGCGTGGTGGTGGCCGTGCTGGTGTTGCCCCAGAGCCTTGCCTACGCCCTGCTGGCGGGTTTGCCGCCACAGGCCGGGTTGTACGTCAGCATCCTGCCGGTGTTGGCGTACGCCTTGGTGGGCAGCAGCATGACGCAGGCAGTGGGGCCCGTGGCCATCACGGCCATCGTCACCTTTTCGGTGCTCAGCCCCATCGCAGTGCCGGGGTCTGCACAGTATGTGTCGATGGCTGCGGCCTTGGCGCTGATGTCGGGCCTGATGGTGCTGGCCATGGGCCTGTTGCGGCTGGGTTTTCTGGCCAGCTTGCTCAGCCGCCCGGTGGTCAGCGGTTTCATTTCCGGTTCGGCGTGGTTGATCCTGATCAGCCAGATGAAGCTGATGCTGGGGGTCTCCGCCCCCGGTGTCGGAGCCTGGGGCCAGCTGAGCGCCACGGTGGCCCACTTGCCGCAAGCCCACCTGCCCACGGTGGCGCTGGCGGCGGTGTCGGTGGGCGTGCTGGTGGCAACGCGCTCTGCACTGGCACCGCTGCTGGTGCGCTGGGGGCTGGCGCGCGGGCCCGCAGACATGGTGGTCCGGCTGATGCCTCTGGCCGTGGTGGTGCTGTCCACCGTTGCTGTGGTGGCCTGGGAGCTGGACACCCGACACGGCGTGGCCGTGGTGGGCCAGATCAAGCAGGGGCTGCCCGAAATGGGGATGCTGCTGCCCGGCCTGAGTGAACTGGGGCTCTTGGTGGTGCCCGCCCTCATTCTGGCCTTTATTGGCACGGTGCAGAACATCGCCATGGCACAGGCACTGGCGATCAAGCGGCGTGAGCGTGTCAACCCCAACCAGGAGTTGGTGGGCCTGGGCCTGTCGAATGTGGTGGCTTCGGTGGCCGGGGGCATGCCGGTGGGCGGCGGGCTGTCGCGCACCGCCATCAACGTGGCGGCTGGCGCACAAACGCCACTGGCCAGCGTGGTGGCCGCGTTCGCCATGCTGGCGCTGGTGTGGGCTGGCACGGCGGGGTTTGCGCGCATACCGTTGCCCGTGTTGGCGGCCAGCATCGTGGTGGCCGCAGTCAACATGGTCGACGTGGCTGAGTTTCGCCGCGCCTGGGCCTATGACCGGGCCGATGCGCTGGCCTGGCTGGGGACAGCGCTCGGGGTGCTGGTGCTGGGGCTCCAGGGCGGCATCGTGCTGGGCATCGCGCTTTCGCTGGCCACGCTGCTGTACCGGGCCAGCACGCCGCACATCGCGGTGGTGGGGCGTGTGGCGGGCACCGAGCACTTTCGCAACGTTGAGCGCCATGGGGTGGAAACGCTGCCTGGCGTGCTGTTTTTGCGCATCGACGAAAGCATATTTTTTGGCAACTTGCGTGCCATCGAAGCCCGGCTGATGGCCGAACTGGCCAAACTTGCCGAGCCCCGTGCCGTGGTGCTGATCATGAGCGCCGTGAACCGGGTAGATCTGACTGGCCTGGAAGCCCTGACCGATTTGCAGCGCGACTTGAGCGCACGCGGCGTGGTCCTGCACGTGGCCGAGGTAAAGGGCCCCGTGCAAGACCGCATGCAGGGCACCGCGTTGCTGGCCGGACTGGAGGGGCGCCTCCACTTATCCACCAACGCGGCGTATGTGGCCTTGCAGGACCGGGGCTGATCTTTCAACGCTACGCCTGTATTCCCCCATGGGAGCCACACAACACACCTCCGCCGACTTCGCCACTCCGGGGCTTGAAACCGTTGTGTGGCTGCCAGCTCCCCATGGCTCACTCGCACCCAGTCAATGTGCCGTTTGGGTGCTGCTGTCCAACCGCTTCGCCATGGCTTTTGCCCTTCCCGCGAGCTGCATGAACCAACACCGTTGGCTGCCCTGGCTGGCCGAATGCATACTGGCTGACCCTGGCGGCCAGCACACCAGTTATCAACACCCGTCTGGCATGAAAGCCATGCCTTTGTATGCCGCCCACTGGAGCCCGTTGCAGGCTGGGCCCAACCCACCCTCCACGGTGCGCGAAGCCGCCGCCCGGTTGGTGGCACAGCTTGACCCCGACATCACCCGGCTGCTGCAAGGGCTCGATACCCACCGCATTTACGTCTCAATGCGCAACTACATGCGGTTGGCCACACTGCCAGAGCCACTGCGCACACACCGCATGCAAGCCCTCGTCCGGTTTCCGCAACTGTGCGCGCCCGTCTTGCTCACTGCGCACCAAGGCAACACGCTCGACGGCGGCAAACGCCACGCCTGGCGCGATCACAGCGACGAGGTGCTGGCCGCTATCGACAAAGGGCGTGACTTGACCGGTGCGTTGGCTGCCCACTGGGGCATCTCGCGAGGGCTGGTGCGCAGCCCGGTCATGCGCGCCATGTGGGGTGCCACCGGCCTGTCGCACCGCAACCTGTTGCGGCTGCTGGACGGCATACCCGCCCATTGCCGCCCGACCGATGCCGCGGCACTGCTGCAACTCCACCCACTGCTGACATGGCTACAGGGCGTGCTGCGTGAGGGCTGCCACTTGCCCACGCTGGGCCGAAGCGTGTTTGCCCGTGGGCTGGATGCCACCTGGCAACGCCTGCAAAATCGGTATGCCGAGCCCGCGATGGCCCTGGCCGACACGCGCGACTTTTGTGTCGCCGTTGAACGCGTGGCAGAAGACCGGCACCCCCAGGCCGCGCAAGAACTGTGTGCGCAAGGCACCGCCCTGGCCTGGATGCAACGTTTTGGGCTCGATGACCTGATGGCAGCCTCTGCCCGTTGGCACCGCCAACACACCCGACTCGGCCCGACGGCAAACGCCGACATCACATTGCCAGCCGTGTTCGGAGCAAGCACCTGGCGCACGCTTGACGTGAGCGAACTGCTGACCGCCCAAGCTCTTGCCGACGAAGGCGATGCCATGTGCCACTGCGTGGCCAGCTACTGGGACGACTGCCGTCAAGCCCGGTGCCGTATTTTTTCGCTGCGCTCGGGCGACGAGGCCGCCACCGCTCAATACAGTTTTCAGCCTGACGCCTTGGCTGAAACAGGCCGCTTTCAATTGACGCAACTGCGTGGCCGTTTCAATGCCAACCCCAGCGCGCCGGTCAGGGCGCTGGCCCAGGCGTTCACGCAAGTGTTGAATGCACCAGAACTTGCAGCCGCGCGCCAGGCCATGGCCCGCCTCCGACTCAGCCACCGCGTACCTGACTGGTCTGCCCCACGCCCGCTGCCCTTGTTGGATGCAAGCAGCCTCGCCCAGCTCGATGCCTTGTTGGCAGCGTTCACCCCGCACGAAAACACAGCGGTCGCGCAGCTATGGGCCGCTGAAACGCCTCCACCCTGCATCCAGGTGACTGAAATCAGGGGGTTTCAGTACCACGAGGGTGGCCATGTGGTGCACCTGCTTCACATGGGTGAGACCGTTGAACTGGTGCGCGAACCGCACAACCCACACGACGCACTCGCCGTGCAAGTGCAATGGGGTGGTGTGCAACTGGGTTACGTGGCCCGCCCCGACAACGAGCCTGTGGCCCACGCGCTCGATGCAGGCCAACCGGTCAAGGCATGGATCGTTCAACTGCCCCCAGACATCCCTGACTGGGACAACCCCATCCTCATCGCCATTGACACCACCCCCGACGTGATTTGAGGCGCGCGCCGGGCCCGTTTCGCTACCATCCCCGCCCATGGGAGCCACACACAACACCACCAGTGCTTTCGGCACGCCCGAAGCCAACGCAGCAGCCCATGCCTTCCTGGCCAAATGGCAAGGCGTACAAGCCAGCGAGCTGTCCACCGCCCAGAGCTTCACCAACGACCTGTGCGACCTGTTGGGCCAGCCACACCCGCACCCCACGCCTGAGCAAGGCTACATGTTCGAGCGGCCCATCACCTTTCAGCATGGCGACGGCACCAGCAGCGCCGGGCGGGTGGATTGCTACAAACGCGGCCACTTTGTGCTGGAGGCCAAAAAGCTCAAAGCCGCCAGCCACACCAAAGGTTTTGACGACGGCCTGCTGCGCGCCCGCAGCCAGGCCGAGGCCTACGCCCGCGCACTGCCCGCCGCAGAAGGCCGCCCGCCCTTTGTGCTCGTGGTCGATGTGGGCACCGTCATCGAGGTGTACGCCGAGTTCAGCCGCAGCGGCGGCACCTACACCCCCTTCCCAGACCCCCGCAGCCACCGCATTGCGCTGGCCGACCTGACCAAGCCCGATGTGCGCGAGCGCCTGCACGCCATCTGGACCGCCCCCGACAGCCTCGACCCCGCCCGCCGCAGCGCCCAGGTCACCCGCGAGGTGGCTGCCCTGCTGGCCCAACTGGCCAACAGCCTGGAGCAACGCCACCCGCCCGAGCAAGTGGCCGCCTTCCTCACCCGCTGTCTGTTCAGCATGTTTGCCGAAGACGTGGGCCTGCTGCCCACCGTGCCCACACTGGGCGGCGAAGACGCTGGCCCCTTCATGACCATGCTCCAAAACCACCGCCAGCGCCCGGAGGTATTGCAAAGAATGCTCTCCATTTTGTGGGCTGACATGGACCGGGGCGGCTTCTCTGCCGCCCTGCACGGCGAAGACGTGCTGCGCTTCAACGGCAAACTTTTCAAAGGCCACGGGGCCGAGGGCTACAGCCTGCGCCTGGAACCCACCGAGACCGACCTGCTCATCCAGGCGGCCCAAGCCAACTGGCGCGAGGTGGAACCCGCCATCTTTGGCACCCTGCTGGAGCGCGCCCTGCACCCCACCGAACGCCACGCCCTCGGTGCCCACTACACCCCGCGTGCGTATGTGGAGCGGCTGGTGCTGCCCACCGTCATGCAGCCCCTGCGCGCCGAATGGGCCAACGCCCAGGCCGCCGCTTTGGTGCTGGCGCAAGAAGCCGCCGCCCTGGAAGCCAGCCCGCCCGAAGTCAAAACCAAAAAAGACTTCGCCGCCCTTGACCGCCACCACGCCCAGGTGCGCGCCAAATGGCAAGCCGCCCGCGCCGAGGTGCGCCACTTCCACCACCGCCTGTGCACCCTGCGCGTGCTCGACCCCGCCTGTGGCAGTGCAAATTTTCTGTACGTCACCCTGGAGCACCTCAAGCGCCTGGAGGGCGAGGTGCTCAACCAGCTCGACGCCTTGGGCGACAAGCAAGACGCGCTCGACCTTGGGGCGGAAACCGTCACCCTGCAGCAACTTCGCGGCATTGAGCTCAACCCCCGCGCCGCCGCCCTGGCCGAGCTGGTGCTGTGGATTGGCTGGTTGCAGTGGCACATACGCACCCGGGGCAGCGCCGCCGTGGCCGAGCCCGTGGTGCACGACTACGGCAACATCGAGTGCCGCGACGCCGTGCTGGCCTGGGAGCGGCACGAATTGGCGGCTGACGAGCACGGCCAGCCCCTCAGCCGCTGGGACGGCACCACCTTCAAACCCCACCCCGTCACCGGCGAGCCCGTGCCCGACGACACCGGCCAGGTGCCCCAGTGGCGCTACGTGGGGGCCAAAGCGGCAGAGTGGCCGCAGGCGGATTTCATCGTCGGCAACCCGCCGTTCATTGGCGCTTCAGCCATGCGGGCCGCGCTGGGCGACGGGTATGTGCAAGCTCTGCGCGCCGCCTGGCCCACCGTGCCCGACAGCGCCGACTTTGTGATGTTCTGGTGGGCCAAAGCCGCTGCGCTGGTGAACGCGGGCCAATGCGAACGCATGGGGCTGATTACCACCAACAGCCTGCGCCAAACCTTCAACCGCCGCGCCGTACAAGCCGCTTTGGGCCCAGGCGCACACCTGGCCTTTGCCGTGCCCGACCACCCCTGGGTGGACGGTGCCAACGGGGCTGCCGTGCGCATTGCCATGACCGTGCTGGCCCCAGGTGCCAGCGTTGGGCGGCTGCTGAGCGTGACCGCCGAGCAACCCGGGGAACACGGCGAAGTGGCAGTGGAATTGGCCGAACGCGCAGGCCTGGTGCACGCCGACTTGAGCGTGGGGGCCAACGTGGCCGCTGCCGTTGCGCTGCAAGCCATGTGCGGCGTGTCGTCACCCGGTGTCAAGCTGCACGGTGCGGGCTTCATCGTCACGCCCGACGAGGCCATTGCGCTGGATGCTCCCGCGCTCGTTAAGCCCTACCGCAACGGGCGCGACCTGACCGACAAACCCCGGGGGGTGAGCGTGATCGATGCCTTTGGCCTGAGTGCCGAGCAACTGCTGGCTCAGTACCCTGCCGTGTACCAGTGGCTGCACGACCGGGTAAAGCCCGAGCGCGACCAGAACAACCGCGCCACGTATCGCGACAACTGGTGGATTTTTGGTGAGTCTCGCCGCGAACTGCGGCCGGCCTTGGCAGGCCTGCCCCGCTACATCGCCACCGTCGAAACAGCCAAACACCGCACCTTCCAGTTCCTGCCCGCCAGCGTGTTGCCCGACAACAAGTTGGTGGCCATTGCGCTGGACGATGCATTTCACCTCGGTGTGCTCTCCAGCGAAGTGCACGGGCAATGGGCGCTGGCGGCTGGCAGTTGGCTGGGCGTGGGCAACGACCCGGTTTACGTCAAAACCCGTTGCTTCGAGGCGTTTCCCTTCCCCGACGACTCCACGCATCGCCACCCTGGCCCAGCACATCGACGACCACCGCAAACGCGTGCTCGGTGTGCCCACCGTGCCCGCCCAGGTCCAGGCTTCGGCGGGGCTGGGACAGTCGGGGGCGGGTTGGGCCGATTTCGGGGCCTTTGACCGTATGAGGCCCGGCCCGCTCCCGGCTGCACCAGCCCCGCCAGGCCAACCGTCATCGAATGGCGAAGCCAGCACCCCATTCAGCAAAGACCTCACCCTCACCAACCTCTACAACGTGCGCGAGGCTCTGCGCGCAGGCCGGGCACTCACCGACAAAGAAAAAGCCATCCACACCACCGGCCTGGTGGGCGTGCTGCACCAGTTACACACAGAGCTGGACGCCGCCGTGCTGCAAGCCTACGGCTGGGCCGACCTGACGCCCGGCCTGGCCGCTGCCCCCGGCACCGATACCCACGCAGAAGCCACCGCCGACCTGCTGCAACGCCTGGTGACCCTGAACACCCGCCGCACCGCCGAAGAAGCGCAAGGCATCGTGCGCTGGCTGCGCCCAGACTTTCAAAATCCGGCCAAAAAAAATCCAGAAAAAATACCTGTAAAACAGGAGCATTTGGCGCTTTCAAATCAAGCGGTAGGGCAAGAATTCGATTCTGAAAATAGCGATCAAAATCATAGCGATTTACCCACGCCTGCGGCCCAACCCTGGCCCAACACCTTGCCTGAGCAAGTGCGCGCCGTGGCCCAAGCCCTGGCCACCAGCCCTGCACCCCTGAGCACCGAGCAGCTGGCCCAGCGCTTCAAAGGCAAAGGCCCGTGGAAAAAGAGCCTGCCCACCCTGCTGCAAACCCTGCAAGCCCTGGGCCGCGCGCAGCCGGTGGACGGCGAGGGGGGTGAGGTGGTTTGGCGGGTTTATTAACAAATATGTTATTGTTCGAGCCGTGGCTTACACCATTGAGTACTACAGCGAGGCGGTTCAGGTGCAGGTGCTGGCATTGCCGCAAACCCTGCTGGCCCGCTACTTTTATCTGACTGACAGGATGGCGGCTGCAGGTCCCCACTTGGGGGAGCCCCACAGCAAGGCGATGGGAGAGGGACTGCTGGAGTTGCGTCTCAAAGGAGCCGAAGGCATTGCCCGTGTGATGTATTGCACTTTGGTGGGGCAGCGCATTGTGGTGCTGCACAGCTTCATCAAAAAGTCTGACAAAACCCCCGTTACAGACCTGGCACTGGCACGCAAACGACTGAAGGAGATCAAGAATGCGAACACATGACGAGTTGAAAGCCATCGCTCTGCAAGACCCAGTGGTGCGAGCCGAGTACGAGCGCTTGAACCGAGAGGAAGGTCCCATGCTCGATGCCATCCTCCAGGCCCGAATTGAAGCAGGTCTGACGCAAGCCCAGGTTGCCGAGCGCATGGGCACCAAGGCACCGGCTGTGGCACGACTGGAGGCGGCGCTGATCAGTGGCAAACCATCGCCTTCGTTGGCCACGTTGCGCAAATACGCCGCCGCTTTGGGCAAGCGTGTGCAGGTGCAGTTTGTTTGAAGCGTTTGTCCAGCACGTGTTTCGGAAAAACAGCCGATAAAACAGGAGCGTTCAGCGCTTTCCAAGCAAGCGGTATGCTGAGCATAAGCTTTTGAGAATCAAGCTAAAAACCATAGCACTTCACCACTTCCCTTGCTGACCAACATGACCAAGCGTGACATTTTTTCTGAGCTGACTGAGGGCTTTGAAGACCTTGCCGCTGAGCGTGTCGGCAAGCTGACTTTGAACGAGAGCAGTGGCGTTACACCCAGCACTTGGGTTGACCCGGACGACGCACCGGACATGAGCGAAGCCAACCTGGAACATGCCGTGTGGCGCATCGGTGAGCGGGTGGTTACTCGGGAAGAAGGTGCAGCCGCCCTGCGCGCAGCCGTCACCCGTGGCCGCCCCGTGGGCACCACCAAGCCCAGCGCGAAACAAGCCGTGACGGTGCGTGACAGCCCCGAAGTGCTGGCCGCATTCAAAGCCACCGGCGGAGGCTGGCAGGCGCATATGAACGATGCGCTGCGCGACTGGCTTCGCACGCACAAACCGGTTTGAGGCTGTGGCGATGCCTGCAACAACGGATTGCGGTCGGGATTCCGCTGGCGAGTGGTTTCGATCAGAGCCGTATTTGCCACGGCTTGAATGCCATCACAGCCCATTGGCAACCATCGAATGGTTGGTAAATCACCTCGACCCAAAATGCTTGGAGTGGTTGCGGTCGCCGCCGCAGGATGAGTCCATTGCCCTGCGCCGTTTGAACCTCCACATGGGAGTGGGTTTGGCCATACGCAATCTGCTCAACAGCCACGTTCGGCTTGTATGGACGAAAACCCTGTACGGTCGGCAACACGACTACTGCTGTGATGACACCAGTGGGGCATTGCTGACCATGCTGACGGCCAAAGTGCGCGGTGAACCGGTGCCAGAGTTCTCGCCACCGTGTCTTTGGTTTTTCGGCATCGGGCACACATTGCTTTGGGACGATTAAGGGTTCATTTTTTCCACGCTGGTGGCGCTGTGAATGGCTATGCCGTACCAATTTCACGAAGAAGACCAACGAAATTTTGGTCTGCGCATCTCAGACCAGGCGCTGTCGCGTTAACGACGGAGGGGTATCAAACATGCTGACTCATGAAGAGATGGTGGCCAAGATGCTGCAAAACCCCACTGTGCACGCCGAGGTGGAGCGCCCGGAGCGGGAGGAAATGCCCATGTTCGATGCCATCCCACAGGCCCGTATTGAAGCCGGTCTGACGCAAGCCCAGGTGGCCGCGACTGCGACAAAGGAGACTGGAAATCATGAATGCGCCCATTGATATGAAACAGCTGCTTCCTGTTTGGGAGCAATTCAGGGCTGCCACAGACGTGGGCCCAGTGCGTGACGAGGCTCATCTGGCACACATGACGCAATTGTTGGAAGCATTGCTGGACGAGGCCCAGGGCGACGAAAACCACCCCGCCATGGGGTTGGTGGATATCGTGGGTGACTTGATTGAAAACCACGAAACCCTGCATCACCCCATGCCCGAGGCCACCGGCGTGCAGGCACTGAAGTTTTTGCTTGAACAGCATGGTCTGAAGCAAGCCGACTTGTCAGACGTGGGCAGCCAAGGCGTGGTGTCTGAAATTTTGGCTGGCAAGCGCGAACTCAATTTGCGTCAGGTGCGGTTGCTGTGTCGCCCGCAACGTTTGTGTGAAAAGGCGCCCATGAGCGAGAACCTGCCCGAGCAAGACACATTGGCCGTTTCACCCTATCTGATGGATCTGGGTCAACGCTTGGCCAAGTTGGCAGCGTTGATACGTGCTGGTCAGATCTTGCCCGTTGACAAAGCACTCCGTGGCAAAGCCAAGGCGGCAGACGTGCTGCGCTCACAGCGGAACCTTGTGCTCGATTTGTGGCGCAGTGACTCGCATCAGGTGGTGGAAACGCTGGGGCAATTGCTGGATGCTTCGCCGCCTCATAAGGTGGAGTCATTGGATTTACGGCTGACCCAAATCGAAGACACTTTTCGTGCTGCGCAGCAATTGCGCCTGAGCCTGTTGGGGATGCCACCGGCCGATGGGTACTCAACAGGCCGGAGGCTGTTGGCTGATGCATGTCATGTGTGGCTGGAGCGCATGGTCGGTTTGTTGGACCAAATTGTGGGTGTCATCCAGCAACCAGAGCAGCACGTCAACACCACCGCCTGGACGCGCCAGGGTGGGCGGCAAGTCTTCAATTTGAAGTTGGATGCCGAGTTACCGTCT
>JAIFMP010000002.1 GCA_020048405.1 Hydrogenophaga sp. | reverse complement strand
GCAGGCGCGCCACAGCGTCGAGCAGTGCCATGGCGGCAATCTCGCCGCCCGACAGCACAAAGTCACCCAGGCTGATCTGGTGCGTCACATGCGTGTCGATGAAGCGCTGGTCAATGCCTTCATATCGACCACACACCAGCACTGCGCCGGCACTGTCTGACCAGCCCTGCACTGCCGCATGATCGAGCGTGCGGCCCGTGGGCGAGAACAGCACCACCGGCGCGGTCTGGCCCTCGGGCTCGGCACGCGCAGCTTGCACAGCCGCCAGGCAACGCGCCAAGGGCTCAGCCATCATCACCATGCCGGGACCACCGCCAAAAGGCCGGTCGTCCACGCGGCGGTAGTTGCCATCGGCAAAGTCGCGCAGTTGCCACAGCACCACCTGCACCTGACCGCTGTCAAACGCACGGCGGTTGATGCCGTGCACCAGCAAAGGTTGCAGCAGCTCGGGAAACAGGGTGATGACGTCAAAGCGCATTGGCTGACTTTACAGTAGCATACAAATCAATACAGGAAAGCGCTGGAGTAATCTGGCTGCCAATCGACCGTGATCATCCCGGCCGCCTTGTCTACCTTGTCCACGTAGGCCGACACGAACGGAATCATGCGCTCGGCGGTTTTATCGTCGGCCTGGTACTCCAGCACCAGCACTGAATGCGGGCCGGTGGCCATCAGGTCGCGAACAGTGCCCAGGGCCACGCCTTCACGGTTGACCACAGACAAACCCAGCAGGTCCACCCAGTAAAACTCGTCGGGGTCGTTGCTGGCAGGGAACGCGCTGCGCGACACAAAAATGCGTGCACCCTTCAGTGCCTCGGCCTGGTTGCGGTCGGCAACACCTGCGCACAAGGCCACCTGGGTGTCGGCGTGGGGCTTGATTTCGGCCACATCCAGACAGACAGTGCCGCTGAAGGCCTTGAACGCGCGGTCAAACGGCGGCGTGGGGGTTTGCAAAAACCACTGCGTGGCCGCGAGCAGCGCCTCTGGGTTGCTGCTGTGGGGGTGTACCTTCATCCAACCTTTGATGCCCCAGGCATCCAGGATGCGCCCCACCTCCACGGCATCGGCGGGCAACTCGGACGGGGCAAAACCTGAAGTCTGGGCAGCGGTCATGGCAAACACTCGGCAACAAAAATGAAAAAAGCGATGGCTCCGGGGCGGCAAACCGCTGGAGACATCGCTCTGGCTGTGGGCCTGTGCCGCTGAGGCACTGGCCCTGTGCGGCCCAAATCAGGCAGCAGCCACGGGGGTGGTTGGTTTGGACTTGAGCAAACGCTCCACGGTGGGGGATGCCTGGGCACCCACGCCAACCCAGTAGGTCAGGCGGTCAGCAGCCACGCGCAGCATTTCTTCCCCGCCCTTGGCGATGGGGTTGTAAAAGCCGATGCGCTCGATGAAACGACCGTCGCGACGGTCGCGTTTGTCGGCCACAACGATGTTGTAGAAAGGACGGGCTTTGGCGCCGCCGCGGGAAAGTCGGATAACGACCATGGTGAATCCTTAACGTGAGGGGCAGCCATACAATGGGCCCCAGTGTGTATTCCGCCAGCGTTTGAGACACCGACTGACCACCCGGTCAGCGAAACGCAGCAAAGCCCGTGATTATAGCCAGCACCTGCCTGGCACCAACCCCTTCCCTCATGCACGCCCTCCACATTCGTCCCAGCACCGACGCCGACCTTCCCGCCATCACCCGAATTTATGCCCACCACGTGCTCAATGGCACAGGCACGTTCGAGACATCGCCCCCCAGCGAAGAAGACATGCGCGCACGCCGTGCCGACGTACTGGGCAAGAACCTGCCCTGGCTGGTGCTGGAGCAGCACGGTGTGGTTCAGGGCTTTGCCTATGGCAACTGGTTCAAGCCGCGCCCGGCATACCGCTTCTCGGTCGAAGACTCTATTTACCTCGGGTCAGATGCGGCGGGCAAGGGCCTGGGCAAACTTTTGATGGCCGAGTTGCTGGTGCAGTTGGAACGCCGTGGCGTGCGCAAGGTGATGGCCGTCATCGGCGACTCGGCCAACCTGGGTTCCATTGGCGTGCACCGCAGTGCCGGGTTCGAGCACGTGGGCGTGGTGGAGGCCTGCGGCTGGAAATTTGGCCGTTGGCTGGACATTGTGCTGATGCAAAAAACCCTGGGTGCGGGCAGCACCACACCGCCCGAAGGCACGCAATGAGCAAGGGCAAAAGCAAAACGCTGGCGGCGTTTCTGGCCCTGGTGCTGGGCACCATGGGCCTGCACCGCTTCTACCTGAAGGGCTGGGGCGACTGGGTCGGCTGGTTGTTTCCCATCCCCACCGCCCTGGGCTGGTGGGGGGTGGAGCGTGTGCGTGCGCTGGGGCAGGATGACCAACTGGCGTGGGTGCTGGTGCCCATGCTGGGTGTGGCGCTGGCGGCCAGTTGCCTGACGGCGGTGGTGTACGCCGTCACCCCACAAGACAAATGGAACGCTGCCCACAACCCACACCTGCCAGCTGATGCACCGGCAGGCGCCGGCCATGCGCTGACCATTGCTGTGCTGGTCATTGCCATGCTGACGGGCACCACGGCTTTCATGGCCAGCCTGGCGTTCAGTTTCCAGCGCTACTTCGAGTACCAGATCGAAGAAGCCAAAAAAATCAGCCAGCCCGGCGGTTGATGTGACGGCTGCGGGGGCTGCTCAGGCCAACCACAGCATGAAGCCACTGAGCGTGACCAGCGCCAGCCCCGTGGACACACCAATGCTGGCCGTGACCAGATCGTGCGCAACGTTGTAACGCTGGGAAAACAAAAACACATTGGCCCCAATGGGCAAGGCTGCAGCCACCACCATCACGGTCAGGGGCAGCCCGTCGATGCCAAACGCCCAGGCGCTGGCCCCCACCAGCAAGGGCAGCACCAAGTTTTTGCTGAGGCTCACGCCCAATGCACTGCGCCAGTGCGCGCCCACCGGGGTGCGTGCCATCGTCACCCCCACCAGCACCAGGGCGATGGGGCCAAACGCGCTGCCCAGCAACTGCAACGGCTTGTCCACCACTGAGGGCAGCACCCAGCCTGTCTGGGCAAACAGCAATCCGCACAGAATGGGCAGGGGGATGGGGTGGACCAGTGCACCTCGCGCCACCCGCGCACTGCTGACCACCAAGGCGCGCCCGCGCGCCCAACCAACGGCTGGCACTGCAGCCTGTCCGCCACCTGCAGCCTGGCGTGCAACCGCCATTTCCAGCACCACGGTGGCCACGGTCAACAACACGAGCGCGTGCACCGATACCAGCGTCAACAAGGTGACCAGGCCCTGTTTGCCATAGGCCAGTTCCACCAGCGTGATACCGATCATCACCATGTTGGAAAATACCCCGGCCAGAGCTGTGACCACCCCGCGTGGGTGCAGGCCCAGCCAGCCCACGAGGGCTGCCAACAGCGCCAGCGCCGCCAAGAAATAGGCGGCAATCGGCCGCAGATCGAGTTGCTCCACGTGGACGCTGCTCATGGTGCGGAACAGCAGCGCAGGAATGAGCAGCAAAAACACCAGGTTGGAGAGGTCTTTGACGGCCTCAGCCCGTATCCAACCCACACGACCGGCCATGAAACCCACACCGATGAGCAGAAACACCGGCGTGAGGGACACAAACACCGGCTGGGCGGCGGCCAGGCTCATTTCACCAGCACCGCATCGGTCATGCGGTAGAACAGGCCCATCGGGTCATCGACCAGCACCTGCAGTGTGCCCTCTACCACCACGCCTTCGAGGCTGTACTTCACGGGTTGCGGCGTGCGCACCTCCAGCATGCTTTCGGGCCCGCCGGGGGTGCAAAAAGAGCACGTGAGCGGCACGGATGACACCAGAAAGTGCGACTGCATCGAGCCGGGGGCCAGCGGCATCATGAAGCCCTGCACTCTCCGCTTGGTGCCCTGCATGGCCATGACCTCGGGGCTGAACACGGGCAGCACGCGCTTGCCCACCACCTTGGACTTGACCGCCGTCAGCACCGACCACGGCACCACGTCGCTGCGCTTGGGCAACTCCGGAAACGGGCTGTTGGGGCTGTGGGTGCCAGCCCCCTGCCCTATGGCTTGGGCCGGCGCAGCCCCCAGAGGCGACGACAACTGGGCTTGCGCAACACCCAGTGTGGCAAACGCCAGCCCCAGGCCAGCCAGCAACCTGCGCCTTGCGCTGCGGGCCACGGCCTCAGTGCGCATGCCGCATGCCGCAGTACTTGCCTATGCCCAAGCCCTTGCAGGCGGCTTGAAGCTCGGCCATGCAGACCTTTTCGCCCTTTTTGGCTTCCAGGCACTTGGCCGCGCCTTCATGTGCCGCCGCCATGGCACGGTGGCGGGCGATGTCTTCAGCCACTTCTTTCTCGCTGTGGGCCTGGGCCCACGCTGATGCAGCGCTCACCGACAACAAAGAGGCCAGCAACAGGTGTTTCATCGGGTTTCCTTTCATGGCTGTGTCAGCCGCAGGTTCAACAAACAAACGGATCGCATTCAGGTTCCAGAGTTCAGCAAACGGGCCACGTTGACCCGGTACGCACCCCACGCAGGCAAAACCGCAGCCAGCACAGCCACACCCAGTGCCAGGGCAGGCACAGCCCACAGTTGTGGCGGCCAGCCACTGGTTGCCACCAGCCCGGCAGCCTCCGTGGGCATGAGCAGTGGCAGCGCAGCCATCAGCCCCTGCGCCAGCAACAAGCCCAGCACGCAGGCCAGCGTGGCCAGCCACATGGCCTCGGCCAGCAGCAGCATGGCCAACTTGAACGGGCCCGCGCCCAGCATTCGCAGCATGGCCAGATCGGCCCGGCGCTCGCGCACGGCCTGCCACAGGGCCATGAACACACTCAAACCGGCCACGGCCAGCAGCGTGGCAGCCAGGGCGCGCAGCACGTCGGTGCCCGCGCCCAACAGCCGCATCAGGCGCGACAACTCGTAGGCCGGGGCAGCGGCCTGCATCTCGGTGGTGGTGTTGACAAAGCGCGGAAAGGTCACGGCTGCCAGCGGCGTGTTGTAGCGGATGAGGGCCAGCGTGATTTCGCGCTCCGCCTCCAGTGCGGCGCGGTCGTCATCGTCCACGGCCATGTCGGTCTCGTGCACGGCCCACACCGATTCGGTGGCCGTCAGCACCAGCCGGTCGAGCACGCTGCCGTTGGCCTGCAACACGCCCACCACGGTGTAAGGCGTGTTGCCGTGGCTGTGCCCGCCCGCGCCCAGGCCATGCAGCCCGGCGAACGTGTCACCCACCTGCAGCCCCAGGTTCGCCGCCACCTGAGCACCCAGCACGGCCTGCATGGGCTTAGCCCACAGCGCTCCCTGTGCCAGTTGACCGACGTACAAAGCCACGTAGTCGGGCGTGGTGCCCACGATGCGGTGGCCGCCCACGTTGTCGCCCAAGCTGAGGGGAATGAGCTGCGCCACCTGCGGGTGCTGTTGCAGCGCCTGAGCGTCGGCCAGGGCAATATTGCCGGGCGGCACGTCCAGGTGGTAGACGCCCGCCAGAATGAGTTGCAGCGGGCTGCCTTTGGCACCCACCACCACGTCGATGCCCGCCACGTCACGCTCCAGCGCCTGCGTGACCCGCTGTTCCGCCAGCAGGATGAACGCCAGCGCACCCAAGCCCAGCGCCAGCAGCAGCACGTTCAGTGCGGCAGACAGCGGTTTGGACCAGGCGTAGCGCCATGACAGCGTGAAAATGCTCATAGTGAACTTCACATATCCATCAAGCGCTGGAGGCATATTTCTTTCTCAACAATGCTGCCTTGCGCTTGAGCTTGCCCCACCGCAGCCACCACCCGTGCATCGTGGGTGGCCAGCACCAGCGTGGCGTGGGCTTGTGCCGCCGCCTGCAGCAGCACGGCCAGAGCGGCATGTGCGGCTTCGTCGTCCAGCGCGGCGGTGGGTTCGTCGGCCAGCAGCACCCGGGGCTTCAGCAACACGGCGCGGGCCAAGGCCACACGCTGCGCCTGCCCACCCGATAACTGGTGCGGGCGGCGCTGCGCCAGGTGGGCCACGCCCAGTGCACCCAGCACATCAGCCACGCGTTGCGGGTCGGGCCTCATGCCTGCCGCCCAATGGGCCAGTGCAAGGTTCTCGGCCACGGTCAGCGCCGCGCTGAGGTTCAGCTTTTGTGGCAACAGGCCCACATGGCGGGCGCGCCATGCGTCCAACGCGGCACCGGTGGGCCCCGGTTGGGCCGGTTGGTCGGCGTGCAAAAAGGTGTCGGCCACCACCAGCGTGCCTTGCAGCGGTGCCATCAGCCCCGCCACCAGCGCCAGCCAGGTGGACTTGCCGCTGCCCGACGGGCCGCGCAGCAGCAACACGCCGCCTTGGGGCACGTCCACGTCGGGAAAGGTGATCTGTGGTCCGCCGGGGTGCGCGGCCACCAGACCTTGTGTGCGGATCAAGCCGCTGGCCCCTGGGCCCCCTGCGCACCGGTGGGCGGGTCCACACACACGTTGCAGGTGCCGTGGATGGACAAATCCACCCGCTGCCCCTGGTGGCCCAGTGTGGCCAGGGTTTTGATGAGCTGGTCGGCAACGGCTTGGGTAGGTGGGCTGGCCTCCGTCAGGCGAAACTGGCGGTGGCAGGCATCGCATTCGAACCGGGGCACCACCCCGCCATCGGCACCCGTGGCGTCGGGCGCCAGGGCGTAGCGCCAGGTGCGGGCTGCATCGTCGGCGTGCCGTGCCAGCAAGCCCGTGCTGGCCAGGCGGTCAAGCAGGCGGTAGAGGGTGACACGGTTCACCTCCACGCCTTGCGCCAGCAGCGCGGCTTCGACGTCTGCATGGGTGGCCGACCACGATCCGTCGGACAGAAACAACTGCAACACGGCCCGCGTGGCCCTGGTCCGCCTGAGCCCCGCCTGGGCCAGCCAGTGGTCCAGCTCGGCCTCGGTGGCGGGCACGGAACGAACAGGGTCGGCAACGGTGTGGTGGGGCATGTCGGGTGGATGTGGGAGCATTGGCGCACATCAAACGCAACCCGGTTGCGTTATGATGCGCCGCAACGCAATTCAGTTGCATTAGTTTGCAACTACCATCTTACCGCCAACCCCTGCAACCGCAATGCACCCTGCCAACATGCCGGCCCACCACCCCGCACCGTCCGCCTCGCCCATGCCCGCGCAACCGGCGCAGAGTTTTCTGCAACGCTCGGCCGCCCGTCGGCTGGGGTTGGCCGTGGGCGTGTTGGCGGTGCTGTGGGTGGTATTGATGGCATCGCTTTCTACAGCCGACTGATCTTGCTGGCCTCAGGCACAACCCCCACCACCCGCATGACCAGCCCTGCCGCCATCGAACTTCACAACCTCACACTGGGGTACGAACGCCACCCTGCCGTGCACCATGTGTCGGCCACGCTGCCCGCCGGTTCGCTGGTGGCCGTGGTGGGGCCCAACGGCGCGGGCAAGTCCACCCTCATCAAGGGTTTGGCGGGGTTGGTGCGGCCCATGCAGGGGCACATCACCGGGCTGGCCGACCAGCGCGTGGCCTACCTGCCGCAGCGCGACGACATGGACCACAGTTTTCCCATCACCGTGGCCGACATGGTGGCCATGGGCCTGTGGCACGAGGTGGGTGCCCTGGGTGGCTACAGCCGCGCCCAGCGCCAGCGCTGCACCGATGCTCTGGCCCAGGTGGGCCTGAGCGGGTTTGGCCAGCGCACCATTGCCACGCTGTCGGGCGGGCAGTTTCAACGCGCACTGTTTGCCCGGCTGACGCTGCAAGACGCCCCCATCATCCTGCTGGACGAGCCCTTTGCCGGGGTGGACACCCGCACCAGCCGCGACCTGCTGGCCTTGTTGCACACCTGGCACAGCCAGGGCCGCACGGTACTGGCTGTGCTGCACGACATGGACCAGGTGAGCCAGCACTTTCCGCACGCGCTGCTGCTGGCCCGCGAACTTGTGGCCGCTGGCCCCACCGACGTGGTGCTGACCGAGGCCAACCTGCAACGCGCCCGCCGCCTGAACGAGGCGTTTGACGACGACGCGCCCGAATGCGACGCCTCCCCCGAACCCGCGTCAGCCCACACACACGCCCACGCACACACGCACGGCCCCGGGACGCACCACACTGACCACGCCAGCCATGCGGCGGGGGTGCATCCATGACCGCCCTCTTCGACCTGTTGTGGGCCGCCCTGGTGCAGCCGGTGGCCGAATTCGGCTTCATGCAACGCGCCCTGGCCGGGTGCCTGGCGTTGTCGGTCAGCGCCGCGCCCATGGGTGTGTTTTTGATGTTGAGGCGCATGAGCCTGACGGGTGACGCCATGGCACACGGCATCCTGCCCGGCGCCGCGCTAGGCTACCTGGTGGCCGGGTTGTCGCTGGGTGCCATGACGGTGGGCGGCATCGTGGCTGGGCTGCTGGTGGCGGTGGCGTCTGGCCTGGTGGCGCGCCACTCCATCCTGCGTGAAGACACCAGCCTGGCCTCGTTCTATTTGCTGTCGCTGTCCATCGGCGTGCTGCTGGTGTCATTGAAGGGCAGCAGCGTCGATCTGCTGCATGTGTTGTTTGGCACCGTGCTGGCCCTGAACAACGACGCCGTTCTGTTGCTGGGTGGCACCGCCACGCTGACACTGGTGGGCCTGGCCGTGTTGTACCGCCCGCTGGTACTGGAATGCCTGGACCCCGGCTTTTTGCGCTCGGTCAGCCGCTGGAGCCCGGTGGCGCACTACGGTTTTCTGGTGCTGATGGTGCTCAACCTGGTGGCGGGCTTCCACGCCCTGGGCACGCTGATGGCCGTGGGCCTGATGGTGCTGCCCGCCGCCGCTGCCCGCTTCTGGGCACGCGACATCACCCGCCTGCTGCTCACCTCCACCGCCATTGGGCTGGTGGGCGCGGTGGCGGGACTGCTGCTGAGTTACCACGCCGATTTGCCCACCGGCCCCGTGATCGTGATGTGCCTGGGCACGCTGATGTTGCTGTCTCTGGCGCTGGGGCCGTTTGGCCTGGTGTTCAGCCGCCTGCAACCGGCCACACACCGCCGGGCCTGATTGTTTTGTTTGCTTCCACAGGAGTTGTCATGCCGTACCGCACCCCTCGCATTTCCAAATTGTTTGCCCTGGCCACCATGGGCTGCTCTGTGGCGCTGAGCGCCCTGCCCTCCCACGCAGCCCCTGCCGTACAGGCCGTGGCCAGCTTCAGCATCCTGGGCGACATGGTGCGCCAGGTGGGCGGCGACCGTGTGGAGGTGACGGTGCTGGTGGGCCCCGGCGCCGACGCACACGTGTACCAGCCCACCCCCACCCAGGCCAAAACCGTGGCCAAAGCGCAGGTGCTGTTTTCCAACGGGCTGGGCTTTGAAGGCTGGATGGCCAGGCTGCTGAAATCCGCCAACTACAAAGGCACCCACGTGGTGGCCACGCAGGGGGCCGACGTGTTGGAAGCCGAAGATGAAGACCACGACGCCAAGCCCGGTGCACACAAAGGCCACAAACACGACCATGGCAAAGCCGACCCACACGCCTGGCAGAGCGTGCCCAACGCTTATGCGTACGTGAAAAACATTGCCAAAGGCCTGTGCACCGCAGATGCAGCGGGCTGCGACAGCTATCAAAAAAATGCAACGGCCTACACAGAACAGCTCAAAAGCCTGGATGCCGAGGTGCGCGCCGCCTGGGGTGCCATCCCAGAGGCACAGCGCAAGGTCATCACCAGCCATGACGCGTTTGGCTACTACGCCAAAGCCTATGGCGTGACCTTTCTGTCGCCGCAAGGCGTGAGCACCGAGAGCGAAGCGTCTGCCAAAGGCGTGGCCAAGCTGGTGCGCCAGATCAAGGCTGAAAACGTGAAGGCGCTGTTTGTGGAGACCATCTCCAACCCCCGCCTGATCGAACAGATTGGCCGCGAAACCGGCGTCAAGCCTGCGGGTGAGCTGTTTTCAGACTCGCTGTCCAAGGCCGGTGGCCCGGCAGACAGCTACGTGAAAATGATCCGCTACAACACCACGGCGCTTACCGGTGCCATCGTCGGCACATCGACTGGAAAGTAATGGTCAAATTTGGCTGTGCCGCTTGATGGTATTGAATAGTTCACTATCTATGAACTTCAATCCTTCAGCAGCAGCTTGAAGGTTTTGACGAACTTCTCCACCTTGGGGCCCACCACAAACGCGCAGTAGCCCTGGTTGGGGTGCTGCTCAAAGTAGTCCTGGTGGTAGGCCTCTGCGGCGCAGTAGTGCTGCAGGGGCTGCACCTCTGTCACCACAGGGCTGCCCAGCTCACCGCTGGCGTTCATTTCAACCACCATGGCCAGGGCCTCGGCCTGCTGCTCGGGCGTGGTGAAGTACACGCCGCTGCGGTACTGCGTGCCCACGTCGTTGCCCTGGCGGTTGAGTGTGGTGGGGTTGTGGGTGGCAAAAAACACCTCCAGCAGTTCGCGGGTGCTGACCACAGCCGGGTCGTATTCCAGCTTGACCACCTCGTTGTAGCCTGTGTCGCCACTGCACACCTGCTCGTAGCTGGGCTTGGGGTAGCGCGAAACGTTGCCATTGGAGTAGCCCGACTCCACATCGAGCACACCCTTCACGCGCACAAACACCGCCTCGGTGCACCAGAAGCAGCCACCACCCAACACCAGGGTTTGAGGGGAAATAGGGGTCATGGGGTCATCCTTGTGCCAACTTTGTTGCAGAGTATGGTGGCACAGCCCGCCCGCTGGCTGCTTGTGTTTCCACGCCAACCCTGGAGCCCACATGCCCA